>NZ_JBDTEM010000097.1:0-18227 GCF_039922535.1 Rhodoferax sp.
GCCCGATGTGGTGGCGGTTGAGTTCTACGTGGCGGGCTATCACCTTGAGCTGCTTGCTCAGGGCATCGTACTCACCGGTGATGCGCTTGATGAGCTGGTCCACGCTGGGGGCGTTGGGGACCTTGGGGACCTTAGGTAGAGGGGCCTTGTCAGCGGACATCGTGGTTTCGGTTGGGTAAAGCGGCCATCTTAATCTCCGCCAAGGAATAAATTTTCATTCTTCAATAAAATAGAAATTTTTTACTATTTTGAGACGCAACTTCCTATAATTGAAATCCACTTCACCCAAGCGACCCACCCATGCAAACCCTTGATAGTACGTCCTGCCCAGCCATGGTCATTGTGGGAGCCGGCCACTGCGGCGGCCGTGCGGCATTGGCGCTACGGGCCGCGGGCTGGCAGGCCACCATCCACCTGGTGGGCGACGAGCCGCACCATCCCTACGAACGCCCGCCCCTGTCCAAAGACCTGCTCACCGGCGACAAAACCGCCGAGGCCTGTGCCCTGCTGTCAGATGCCGACCTGGTGGACGCGCGTATCACCCGCCATACCGCACGGGTGACCGCCATCGATGCCCAGGCCCATTGCCTTACGCTGTCCGATGGCCAAACCCTGGCCTACCAGTCGCTGCTGCTGGCTACTGGCGGCCAGGTGCGCACGCTGCGCATTCCTGGCGGCGACCTGCCCGAGGTGATGACACTGCGTAACCTGGGAGATGCCGCTGTGCTTGCCCAGCGCCTCACGCCAGGGCAGCGCCTGCTGGTAGTAGGCGGCGGCTTTATCGGCTTGGAAGTAGCCGCCTCGGCCCGCAAACTGGGCTGCGAGGTCACGCTGGTGGAAGGCGCGTCGCGCCTGATGGGCCGCGCCGTGCCAGAGCCGGTGGCCGAGCGTGCCCTGGCACTGCACCGTGCGCGTGGCGTACGGGTGCTGCTGGGGGTCAACCCACAGAGCATCACGCGCACCGCCACTGGCGTGCGCATGGACTTGGCTGATGGCAACAGCATCGAGGCCGACACGGTATTAGCGGGCATTGGTATCGAACCCGATCTGGCGCTGCCGCAAGCGGCGGGGCTGGCGGTAGGGCGCGGCGTGCTGGTCAACGCACACTTGCAATCCAGCGTGCCGGGTATTTTTGCGGCGGGCGATGTGGCCGAGTTCCCCAGCGTCCTGTCGGGCCAACTGGTTCGGCAGGAAACCTGGCACAACGCCGAAACCCAGGCTGCCATTGCTGCGCAGAACATGCTGAACGGTGAACAGGCAAGCTATGCATCCCTACCTTGGTTCTGGTCCGACCAGTACGACCACCAGTTGCAGGTGATGGGCGAGCCCGCACTGGCCGACCACAGCGCCACCCGGACACTGGACGACGCAGGCGGCATGGTGATTTTTTACCTGGATGCCGATAGCCGCCTGGTCGGGGCTTGCGGCTGGGGCGAAACCAGCCGCGTCGCCAAAGAGCTGAAGCTGGCCCGTACCCTGGTGGAAAAACGCATCACTGCCAGCGCCGAGCTGCTGGCCGACCCGGCCACCAAACTCAAATCTCTGCTCAGCCATGGCAAATAAATTACCTATCGGCATCAACCTCGACGGCGTACTCCAGCACGACGGCCTGCCCACGCCCGATGCCGCCACCCGGTTTGCCTGGGTGCGCGACAGCGGCGCGTTTGACTACATCGAGAAAAACCACAACCCAGCAGAAGACTTTGCGCCCTACTTCGACCTGGTGCAGGAATATGGCGTGCCCATAGCCGTGTTCGGCGGTATCTTCTGCGCCGGACGCGACGAAGAGCGTATGCGCTGGTGCGTGACCACCGGCAGCAAACTGGGGGCCTCGGTGTTCAACATGCAGCTCTTCGCGAGGCGTGCCGACGGCGAAGCCATCACCGACCAAGAAGTGGCCGACTTCTTTTTGGATGCCATGCACCACGGTACGCCTGGCGGCTGCCTGCCCAGCCTGGAAGTGCATGTGGACATGTGGAGCGAACAATTCGCCCGCGTGGAGCGCGTGGCCGAGTTGCTGGCGCGCCGCCATGTGCCGCTGCGTATCACGCTAGACCATTCGCACCAGATCTTCAAAATCCACAACCCGCAGGAGCTGGCACTCAGCGGCCTGGAGAACGCGCCCGATGGCGGCCATGCCGAGGTGCTGGCCCTGTACAAGCTGTGGCTGGAATCCGGCTGGGTGGTGCACGCCCACACCCGCAGCGTCGCCACCACGGTGCCGCACAACCACGCCATGGAGCGCGCGCCCGGCCTGCCGGGCCGCGCAATCCAGTACCCCTTTGTCCAGCCACCCGTCGGCAGCTTCCATAGCGCCTGGCAAGCCGAAGCGCTAGAGCCCTGGAAGCAAGCCGTGCGCGATCTGTTGGCCTGGATGCACGCCTACCCCGACCGCGCGCCGCAGCGCATTAGCTGCGAGTTCATTCCGTTTGCCGACTACGGCGGTGGCGGGCGTTACTCAATATGGGACAACAACTTAGCCTGTGTAGCCTGGCTGCAAGACGAGTGGAAGAAATTTAAATAAAAAGAGCTTTCAGCGCTGGTGGTACCTGCGCTGAAAGCTCTTAATTTAATAGCATTCAACCCAGTTGCACCAGCACCTGCCCAGCTTCGATCTTGGCCGGATAGGTCTTCAAATTGATGCACACCGGAGCCCCCAGCGCGCGGCCATCGCGGATGTCGAAGCGGCCGTTGTGTTTGGGGCACTCCACCACGTGTTCCATCACCAGGCCGTCGGCTAGGTGCACATGCTCATGGGTACACAAGCCGTCGGTGGCGTAGACCTTGTCGTTGTAGCGGTACACGGCGTAGGTGTGGTTGTTATGGTCAAAGCGCATCACGTCTTCGTCGTCGATATCGTCTAAAGCGCAAACGTCGGTCCAAGCGGTCATGGGTGTCTCCTTGTGGTTATTGAATTTAAGGGGTGGTCGCAGGCATCTGGCGCACCACGTAATAGTGCGGATCTTTGGCCTGTTCGAGTAGCGCGGGAATGATCTCGCGGTAGGCGGCTACCGTGCTTGGGTACGGCGGCGGGCAGTCAACTTTGATGGTGTCGTGCAACTGGGGCAGCGCGTGGAAAGGCACCATGGGGAACATGTGGTGTTCGACGTGGTAGTTCATGTTCCAGTACAAGAATCGGAACACCGGGTTCATGTAGACCGTGCGGCAGTTCTTACGGTGGTCCAGCACGTTTTCGGGCAAGCCGGCATGCTGGGTCAGGCCGAAGAATGTGTACAGCCAGGTGCCGCCCATCACCGGCAACAGGCCGAACAAGGCCAATGGCAACCAGCTACCGAAATAGACAGCGCTGGCAATCAGCACGGCGTACAGCAGCACCCAGACGCGGGCTTCCTTGACCATTTGCGGCCACTCCATCTCGGGCACAAAGGTTTTTTCTTCCTCGCCCAGCACGCCAAAGGCATTGCGCAGCACGCGCCACAATTCACGCGGGCCGGATTTGATAGAAAACAGGTTAAGCAACATGGCGAAAAAATCGGTGGGCAGCGGCACGGCGACTTCGGGGTCGCGGCCGGTGACCAGGGTATCGGTGTGGTGGCGGGCATGGCTCCACTTCCACACGCTGGGGCGGCGCAGCACCTGGAAGCAGGCGGCTTGGTACAGCGCATCGTTCATCCAGCGGGTTTTGAAGGCGGTGCCGTGGCCTGCCTCGTGCCAACGCGAATCGGCCGGGCCGGTATACAGCGTGGCGTAGACAAAGAAAGCCAGCCAAGCCCAGCCGGTGCCCCAGGTGGCAACCAGCACGGCACCCGCGGCCACGATCAGCGCGTACCAAAGAGCCGTGTCGCGTATCGCCTGCGCGTCTTCGCGCTGCATCAGCTGCTTCATGCGGGCGCGGGGCACGGCGCATTTGTACCAGCTGGCGTTGACCAGCCCGGCGGCGTGGGCCCGGTCGCCTGCGCCAGAGATCAGGTGGTAGTCGTCCTGGGTGCGGGTCCAATTCGGAGCCGTACCAGGTCCGGCAAAGGCAGTGGATTCAGGGGTGGGCATAGGGCTTGTCTCTGGTTGTTTTTAGCGGATGGCGGATGCTAAAACCAAAGGCCGGTTGCGGTGTGATGTAAAACCTCAAAAAGCATCAATTCATATCAAAAATCATCATACTCAAGGAGGAAAAACTTGCATTTATGGCAGAGACTGCGATGATGCGGACCCATGAAAGCCAAAATAACCCTGCATGACGTGGCCGAAGCCGCAGGTGTTAGCACCGCCACCGTAGACCGCGTGCTCAACAGCCGCTTGCCCGTGCGCGAAGGCACCACACTGCGCGTCATCGCCGCCGCCGAAAAGTTGGGCTACCACGCCGTGGGCCTGATGCGGGCCCGGCTGAAAGAGCGTGTACCCGCACGCCACCTGGGCTTTTGCCTGCAAAAACGCAACGACCATTTCTACCAAACCCTGGCCGCCGCGCTGCAGCTGGCGGCTACCCAGAACCAGCCTGAAACCTGCGTCGCCCACATCAGCTTCATGGACGCACTGGAACCGGCGGCCATTGCCGAGCAGTTGTTGCAACTGGGCAGCAAAGTGGACGCGCTGGCCGTGGTGGCGGTAGACCACCCGCACGTCACTGCCGCCGTAGAGGCGCTGTTTGAACAGGGCAAGCCCTGCTTTGCCCTGCTGAGCGACATCAGCGCACCGCACCGGGCGGGCTACATCGGGCTGGACAACCGCCAGCGGGGCCGCACGGCGGCCTGGGCCGTTAGCCGACTGGCCCGGCAGGCCACGGGCGAGGTGGGCGTGTTCGTGGGCAGCCACCGCTACCTGGGGCATGAGCTGGCCGAAATAAGCTTCCGCTCCTACCTGCGCGAGAACGCGCCCGGCTTCAAGGTGCTGGACACGCTGGTAAATCTGGAAGACCCGCAACTGGCCTATGAGGCCACGCTGGAGCTGCTGGCCCGCTACCCCACGCTGGCGGGCCTGCACCTTACGGGCGGCGGCGGCGCGGGCGTGATCCGTGCACTGCGCGAAGACGCAGCCGACCGCCCACATGGCCGTAAATTGGTGGTGGTGTGCAACGAGCTCAACGCCACGACCCGGGCCGCGCTGATCGACGGCGTGGTGGACGTGGTCATCCACACGCCGGTGGAACGCCTGGCCCAGACCGCTGTGGCCCAGATGCTCGCCGCCACCCTGCCCGGTGCGGTGTACGCCGGGCCGCAGCAGAAGCTGCTAGCGATGGATTTGTTCACGCCCGAGAACATGGCGTAGTTCAAGAGGCGCAATTCGCTACTGAAATTTAATTTAAATTTGTATCCTTAATGACTGACTGGTGGGTAAATGCGTGAAGACTAAGGATGTGCAGGCATCACGTCCGGCGCTTCTTGTTCCGGTACTGGTCGGCCACCACCGCGGCAATAATGATGCCGCCCTTGACCATCTCCTGGTAGTAGGCATCAATACGGATAAAGGTGAAGCCCGACATCATCACGCCCAGAATCAGAATCCCGATAACGGTGCCGGTAACCCGGCCCAGGCCGCCGACCAGCGAGGTACCGCCGATAACCACCGCCGCAATCGCGTCAAGCTCGTAGCTCACACCCATGCCGGACTGGCCGGAGATGGCACGGGCGGCCGTCACGGTACCGGCGATGCCGCTGAGCAGACCGGCAATGGCGTAGATCCAGATCAGGTGGCGGTTCACGTTGATGCCCGATACGCGGGCAGCCTGGCGATTCGCACCTATGGCGTAGGTAAATTTGCCGAAGCGGGTGTAGCGCAGCACGATATGGGCGATGACCACCAGCACCAGGAAGATGATCACCGGGTTGCTGCCCTCGCCTATCCAGGCAAATTGGGGAGTCAGCATGCTGACGGGCATGCCGCCGGTAAACCATTTGGCAAAGCCCCGTGCCGCCACCATCATGCCCAAGGTAGCAATGAACGGCGGAATACCGGTAAAGGCAATCAACGCTCCGTTAATCAACCCCACAACCACGCCTACCGCCACCCCCGCCAGCACCGGCCAGATCGGGCTCAGGTCGGTCAGCTGCGGAAACACCGCGCGCGGGAAATCTGATACCTGGGCCAGGCTGGCCGCCACCACCGCAGAGGCTGCCACTACCGAGCCGGACGACAGATCAATACCGCTGGTAATGATCACCATGTTGACACCGATGGCGATGATGCCGATCACCGACATCTGCAGGATGATGACCTTCAGGCGTTCGATGTTGAAGATAAAGCTCTGGTCGTTCATGTACCAGCCGATGGCTTCAAAAAATACGCTGATGCCGATCAGCACCAGGAAGATGCTGAACTCGGGTGGAAATTTGAAAGCCGCTTTGGGTGCAGACGGGGCTGTTTGGGGGAGTGTGGGGGTGCTCATGGCAAGACGTTTCCTATGGGTTTACTTCGCGGCCAGGTCCATGACGGAGACCTGGTTGGCATCTTTGCGGTCCAGAATGCCAGTGACCTGGCCGCCGTGCATCACGACGACGCGGTCGCTCATGCCCAGCACTTCAGGCATCTCGGACGAAATCATCAAGATCGCCACACCGGTGCCTGCCAGCTCGGACACCAGACGGTGGATTTCTGCCTTGGCGCCCACGTCGATGCCGCGCGTGGGTTCGTCCAATATCAGAATGCGCGGATTCGTCAGCAGCCAGCGACCGACCAACACCTTCTGCTGGTTGCCACCGGACAGGTTCTGGATGATCTCAAACATGCCCGGCGTCTTCACGCGCAGGCGCTTGGCCATCTCCTCGCAATCCTTATTCAGCTGCTCGCTCTGCACGAAACCGTTGCGCACATAGCGCTGGTTCAACACGGCAGAGTCCATGTTTTCCTGGATGTTCAGGCTCAAAAAGCAACCGGTTTCTTTGCGGTCTTCGGTCAAAAAAGCCATACCGGCGGCCAGCGCCTGCTGGGGCGAACGGATCTGGATCGGCTCGCCCTTGATGGCAATCGTGCCCGAAGTCGCTGGCACCACACCGAACAAGGCCTCGGCCACGTTCGAGCGGCCCGAGCCCACCAGGCCTGCCATACCAACGATCTCGCCGGCGCGGATGTCGAAAGACACGTTTTTGAAAACGCCGTCCACACACAGGTCTTTGACCGACAGCACCACATCGCCGATGGGAACTTCCATCTTGGGAAACATCTGGGTAATTTCGCGGCCCACCATCATGCGGATGATGTCGTCGCGCGTGACCTCGCTGGAGGCGTGGGTGGCGATGTACTGGCCGTCACGGAACACCGAAAACTCGTCGGCAATCTCGAACAGCTCGTTCATCTTGTGGGTGATGTAGATGATGCCTTTGCCCTTGGCGCGCAGGTCGCGGATGATGGCGAACAGGTGGGCGACCTCGGTTTCGGTCAGGGCCGAGGTGGGCTCGTCCATGATCAGCACGTCGGAGTTCCAGGACACGGCCTTGGCAATTTCGACCATCTGGCGGCTGGCCACGGAGAGGTTCTGGATTTCTTCGCGGGGGTCGATCTTGATGTTCAGTTCCTGGAACAGCTCGGCCGTCTTGCGGTACAGCTCGGCATGGTCCACAAAACCCATCCAGTTCTTCGGTTCGCGGGTGATCCAGACGTTCTCGGCCACCGTCATGTGCGGCATCAGGTTCAGTTCCTGGTGGATCATGGCGATGCCCAGGTTCAGGGCATCCAAGGGCGAACGCATGACGATGGACTGGCCGCGCAGTCGGATATCGCCCTTGTCGGGCACATAAATGCCAGCAATGATCTTCATCAGCGTGGACTTGCCCGCGCCGTTCTCACCCATCAAGGCATGCACCGTACCGGCGCGCAGCTTGAAGGCTACGTTGTTGAGCGCTACCACGCCCGGGAATATCTTGAGAATGCCCTGGATCTCCAACAGCGGAGGGGCGGCAGTGGCTTGGCTGACCGGGCGGTCGAGGGTGGCGGTGTCTGACATCCTGCTTAGGCTCTGTTGAACGTTGAAACGGTTGAACGCCTCCCACGAGGGAGGCGTTCAGTGAGCGCAAGAATCAGTTCTTGCCGGCGTACTTGGCCAGGTTGGCGGGCGTCACCAGCTCAAACGGCACATTCACAAAGCGCTCGACAGGCTGCTTCTTGGACAGCTTCAGAGCCGCGTCCAGGGCGCCACTGCCTTGGCCGGCAGCGTTCTGGAACACGGTGACCTTCAGGTCGCCAGCTTTCATGGACGCCAGAGCGTCGGGTGTGGCATCGATACCCGCCACGATGCTGGTAGGCGTCCACTTCTTGGAGGCCTTCAAGGCATTGATAGCGCCGATGGCCATTTCGTCGTTGTTGGCGATGACCGCGTCAAACTTCACGCCACTGGACAGCCAGTTGGTGGTGATGTCCTGGCCTTGGGTGCGGTCCCACTTGCCTTCGCGCTTGTCCACAATCTTGATGCCGCTGCAGTCCTTGGTGGCCAGCACGTCTTCAATGTCCTTGGTACGGGTACGGGCCGCTTCGTTGGACAGCTCGCCCATCAGCACCACGACTTCGCCCTTGCCCTTGAGCAGGCGGCAGACTTCCTGGGTTTGCACGGTGCCGGAGACGACTTCGTCGGAGGCCACGAATGCCACGCCTGCAGGCAACTTGGCAAAGTCCACTGGCTTGCGGTTCACATAGACCAGAGGGATCTTGGCGTCGGTCACCATCTTGGTGATCTTGGGGGTGACGTCGGTGTCCACTGGGTTAACGATGATCGCGTCTACCTTTTGCGCGATCAAGTTCTGAATCTGGCTCAGCTGTTTGCCCACGTCGCCCTGCGCGTCTTCAACCTGCACCGTGGCGCCAGACTTTTTACCGGCATCGACCACGCCGTTTTTCAGAATCGTCAAGAAAGTATCCAGCTGGGCCATCGCCAGACCGACCTTCTGGGCGTGTGCGGCCATAGGAGCCAGCAAAGTAGTCGACACGGCTGCTGCGAGTAACAATTTTTTCATTTTGATGCGTCTCCGAGGTAATAAGAGAACAGCGGCTGTGCGCCATTCGGTTGGATGGGGTTCGGGGCACAAAAAGTGTCCCAGACCACGATCCGTACTGTAATCACAAAAAACCAAAATAGAAAATAAATTTCTAAGTGATTACACTTAGAGAAAAATATTTCTCTACAATTTATAGTCGCTGCAACGGGCACAGTTGGCCGTTGCGTATGCCGCCTTCTCGCATGCTGCGAGAACCCACTTTCTGATCAACCGTACTCTGATGAGCCATCTAAACTTCCCTTCCAATCGCCGCATTGATCTTGCCTGTCTGGGCCGTTTGGCCGTGGATCTGTACGCCCAGCAGTTCGGTAGCCGCCTGGAAGATGCCCGCAGCATGGCCATGTACCTCGGTGGTAGCTCGGCCAACCTAGCATTTGGCGTAGCCCGCCTGGGTTTGAAAAGCGCCATGCTGTCCCGGGTAGGCAACGAGCAGATGGGCCGCTTCCTGACCGAAACCCTGGAACAAGAAGGCTGCGACACCAGCCAGGTGCAAATCGACCCAGAACGCCTGACCGCGCTGGTGCTGCTGGGCCTGAAAGACCGCGACACCTTCCCCCTGTTGTTCGTGCGTGAAAACTGCGCCGACATGGCGGTCGAAGCCGATCAAATCAGCGAAGACTTCATCGCCCAATGCCGTTCGCTGGCCATCACCGGAACGCACCTGTCCACCCCCGGCACCCGCCGCGCATCGCAAGCCGCACTGGCCTACGCCAAGAAACACGGCGTGGTGCGCGTGCTGGACATCGACTACCGCCCGGTGCTGTGGGGCCTGACCAGCCGCGGTGCTGGCGAAAACCGCTATGTGGCGGATGCACACGTGACACAGCAGTTGCAAGAGATGCTGCCCGAGTTCGACCTGCTGGTCGGCACCGAAGAAGAATTCTTCATCGCCGGCGGCGTGGCCGACGACCTGACGGCCAGTCTGCGCGCCGTGCGCGCCATCAGCGCCGCAACCCTGGTGGTGAAGCGCGGCGCGGCGGGCTGCAGCGTCATTGAAGGCGCGATCCCCGCGAATATCGACGATGCGCCTACGTTCAAAGGCGAGCGCGTCGAAGTGTTGAATGTGCTGGGCGCAGGCGACTCCTTCCTCTCCGGCCTGATGGCCAGCCTGCTGCAAGGCAAAGACTGGGCCGAGTCCACCCAGGTGGCCAATGCCTGTGGTGCCATCGTGGTGTCACGCCACGCCTGCTCCGCCGCCATGGCCACGCCAGCCGAGCTGGCGCACTGGTTCGGCGGCACCCGCAACCCCAAGGTGGATGCAGACTCTCAACTCGCGCATCTGCACCGGGTCACCGCTGCCCGCCCCGTGTTGGAAGAAATGTGCGTGCTGGCACTGGACCACCGCAGCCAATTCTTCGAGCTGGCGCGCGACACCGGTGCCAGCGAATCCCGCATCCCGATGCTGAAAAAGCTGCTGGTACAAGCCGCAGAGCAAGTGGAAACCAGCCACAAGCTACAAGGCCATACCGGCGTACTGATAGACGGCGGCGACTATGGCCGCGATGCCCTGGCCAGCGCCACCGGCCGCGGTTGGTGGGTGGGCCGCCCGGTGGAACTGCCCGGCTCACGTCCGCTGCGTTTTGACGGCACCCGCTCCATCGGCAGCGCGCTGATCAACTGGCCTACCGAACACGTGGCCAAGTGCCTGGTGCAATACCACCCCGACGACCACTACGCGCTGCGCCTACAACAAGAGCAAACCGTGCTGGAACTATGGGAAGCCACCCGCACCAGCGGTAACGAACTGCTGCTGGAAATCATTTGCCCGCGCGCCATGACACCCGCGGGTACGGAGAACACCGCCGTGCTGCGCGCCGTGAAGCGCTTCTACAACCTGGGCGTAAAGCCCGAATGGTGGAAGCTGGCACCCATGCAGCCGCAGGGCTGGGCCGATCTGGCCGCACTGGTAGCAGAGCGCGACCCGTATTGCCGCGGCGCGGTGATTCTGGGCCTGAACCAGCCATTGCAACACCTGGCCGACAGCTTTGTCCACGCCACCAACCCCATCGTCAAGGGCTTCATGGTGGGCCGCACACTGTGGGCCGAACCCTCGCTACAGTGGCTGAAGAACGAAATCAGCGACGACGCTTTTAAAGATGCCGTAGCACGCAACTTTGCCACCCTGGTGGATGCCTGGCGCAACCGCACATCTGCCCGATAAATCTGCCCATGAAAACCCACAAACTCACCATGAGCCAAGCGCTGGTCAAGCACTTGGCAGCCTTGCAAGTCGAGATGGCCGACGGCAGCATCCAGCCCTACTGCGCGGGCGTTTTCACCATTTTTGGCCACGGCAACGTGGCCGGTCTGGGCGAAGCCCTGTACACCGAACGTGCCCAGTTGCCCACCTACCGGGCACACAACGAGCAAGGCATGGCGCACGCAGCCATCGCCTACGCCAAGGCCCACTTCCGCCAGCGCATCATGGCGGTCAGCACCAGCATTGGCCCGGGCGCGACCAACCTGGTCACCGCCGCCGCCGTCGCCCATGTGAACCGCTTGCCCGTGCTGCTGCTGCCGGGCGATACCTTTGCCTCGCGCGCCCCCGATCCGGTGCTGCAGCAGATCGAAAACTTCTCGCATGGCGACATGAACGCCAACGACACATTCCGCCCGGTGACGCGCTTTTTTGACCGCATCACCCGCGCCGAGCAAATCCTGACCGCTCTGCCCCGCGCCATCCAGGTGATGACCGACCCGGCCAGTTGCGGCCCGGTCTGCCTGGCCTTGCCACAAGACGTACAAACCCATGCGTTCGACTGCCCGGAAAGCTTCTTGCAGCCCGGCCTGATCCACTTCCGCCGCCCGCCCGCCGACACGCGTGAATTGGCCGCCGCCGCCGCCCTGCTGAATACCGCCAAACAACCGCTGATCGTGGCCGGTGGCGGTGTGCTGTACAGCCAGGCCTGGGAGGCTTTGCGCGCGTTTGCCGAGAAGCACGGCATCCCCGTGGCCGAATCCCACGGTGGCAAAAGCAGCCTGCCCTGGGACCACCCGCTGAACCTGGGTGGCATTGGCGTAGACGGCGGCCCCGCCGCCAACGCAATGGCCAGTGAAGCCGACGTGGTGCTGGCCGTAGGCACGCGCCTGCAAGACTTCACCACCGGCTCGCACGCCCTGTTTGCCAAGGCCCAACTACTGTGCCTGAACGTGCAAAGCTTCGATGCCACCAAATGGAATGGCACGGCGCTGGTGGCCGACGCGCGCGTCGGCCTGGCACAGCTGAGCACTGCCGCGGGCGACTGGAAAGCCGCACCCGCCTGGACCACCCGCGCCCGCACCCTGGCCGCAGGCTGGGTGGCCCGCGTCACCGAGCTGACCACCGCTGTGCCCAAGGACGTGTTGCCCTACGACGCCGAAGTCATAGGTGCCGTACGTGACTCGGCAGCCGACAGTGATGTACGCGATGTGGTGGTCTGCGCCGCCGGCACCCTGCCTGCCGAGCTGCACAAGCTCTGGCGCGCCACCAAACCTGGCAACTACCACGTGGAATACGGTTACTCGTGCATGGGCTACGAAGTCGCGGGCGCCCTGGGTGCCAAGATGGCCCGGCCCGACCAGGAGGTCATCGTGATCGTCGGCGACGGCTCCTACATGATGATGAACTCAGAGCTGGCCACCTCGGTGCTGCTGGGCAAGAAGCTCATCGTGGTGATACTGGACAACCGGGGTTACGGCTGTATTGACCGCCTGCAACGCGCCAGCGGCACGCCCAGCTTCAACAATATGCTGGACAACTGCATCCCCGAGGGCGGCAGCTCCAGCCAGATCGACTTTGCCATGCACGGCCGCAGCATGGGTGCGGATGCAGTGCACGTCAAAGACGTGGCCGAGCTGAAAACTGCCATGGTGGCCGCCCGCGCCGCCACCAAGTCGCAAGTCATCGTGATCGACACCACCCACACCCGCACCACCGCCGAAGGCGGCTGCTGGTGGGAGGTAGCGATTCCTGCCGTCTCCGAACGCAGTGATGTGAACCAAGCGTATGAACGCTACACCGCCGCCAAGCAAGAACAACGTATTTAAGTTTTTACAAGAGAAATGACTATGACCTGGAACGTACGCATCGGTATCAACCCCCTGTCCTGGATGAATGACGACCTGCCCTCACTGGGCGGCGAAACCCTGCTGGAAACCGCACTCAGCGAGGGCAAGGAAATCGGCTATGAAGGCTTCGAGCTGGGTAATAAATTCCCAAAGGACGGCCCCGGCCTGAAAGCCAAGCTGGATGAATTCGGCCTGGCCTGCGTGTCTGGCTGGTACTCCGGCTTCCTGGGCAACGACACGGTCGAAGCCGAGATCGAACGCTGCAAAGCCCACATGGCCAAGCTGCAGTACAACGACGTGAAGGTGGTGGTCTACGGCGAATGCGCCGACACCATCCAGGGCCAGATCGACACGCCCGTGTCCAAGCGCCCCAAGTTCGCCAGCGAAGCCCTGTGGAAAGCCTACGCCGAGCGCCTGAACGCCTTCGGCGAGCACCTCATCAAGACCTACGGCATCCAACTGGCCTACCACCACCACATGGGCGCGTACGTCGAATCCCCCGCCGATGTGGATAAGCTGATGGCGCTGACCGACCCGACCAAGGTGTTCCTGCTGTTCGACACCGGCCACGCCTATTTCGGCGGTGCCGCCGACCCCGTCACGCTGCTGAAGAAACATGTGGAACGCGTGGTCCACGTGCACTGCAAGGACGTGCGCAGCGCGGTAATCGCCCAGGCACGCAACGATAGCTGGAGCTTCCTGAACGGCGTGATCAACGGCACCTTCACCGTGCCCGGCGACGGCAGCCTGGACTACGAAGCCGTGCTGACTACCCTGAAAAACGCGGGTTATGAAGGCTGGTTGGTGGTCGAAGCCGAGCAAGACCCGGCCGTCGCCCCCAGCTACGAGTACGCGAAAAAGGGCTATGACACCTTGCGCGGCCTGGTAGACAAGATCGGCGGCTGAGATGGTCAGCCCCCTTTTAGCAAAAGCTGCCGCCACGGGCCGAGAAATCGTCAACGTCACCCCCGAGCGCGCAGGCTGGACCCACGTGGGCTTTCGCGCCCTGCGGCTGGCCCAGGGCGAGTCGGAAGCCGTGGAAACCGGTGACCGCGAACTCTGCCTGGTGGTGCTGACCGGCACCGTCACCGTCACCATCGACGGCCGCCACCACCCGCACCTGGGCACGCGCAGCAGCGTGTTCGACAAAGAATCGCCCGCAGCGGTCTACGTGCCTGCCGGTAAAACCGTGCTGCTGCTGGCCGAAACCAATGCCGAAGTCGGCCTGTGCACTGCCCCCGCCGGGCCCACGCCGTTCCCGGTGCGCGTGATCGACCCCGCCAGCATGCGCCGCAGCGTGCGCGGCCAGGGCAGCAACACCCGCTATGTGTGCGACATCCTCCCGCACGACGACCCGCAAGCCGCACACCTGCTGGTGGTCGAAGTCCTCACCCCCGCCAGCCACTCCAGCAGCTACCCGCCGCACAAACACGACATCGAGCAGCCGCCGGTAGAAACCCAGCTGGAAGAAACCTACTACCACCGCCTGAACCCACCCCAGGGCTTCGCCTTCCAGCGCGTCTACACCGACGACCGCAGCCTGGACGAAGCCTGCGCTGTGGAGAACCACGACGTGGTAATGGTCCCGCGCGGCTACCACCCGGTCACCGCGCCGCACGGCTACGACCTGTACTACCTGAACGTGATGGCCGGGCCCAACCGTTTCTGGGTCTTCAAGAACGACCCGGCACATGAATGGATGCTGGCGAAGTAGTTTTTGCTATTAATTAGAGAGCTGCCAGCGCAAGTGGTACCTGCGCCAGGCAACGATTTCTCTCGAAAATTTCGCTACGAATTTCGAAGCAAGCACCCCACGCAGTCGCGCCCTAGGCGCGATGGTGCGCAAGCCCCCGATCCCGCTCTCCGGGGTCCCCCTCTAGATGCGCCGAGGAGCACAGCTTTGGGCGGAAAAGGGCTGGCGTTGTTTGAGGCGCAGCCGAGTTTAGCCAGACCCCGCCCAAAGCGCGCACCGCAGGTTCCCGCAGCGAAAGCGGAGGGCGCAGGTAGTGGGGGCGCCTTTCTTTTGGTGACTTTTCTTTTGCGCAAAAGAAAAGTCACTGCGCCGCCGGGCGCATACCCGGCCAGGGATCGTGGTTGCACCCAAAGCGGTCAACGCCATCAGCAGGTTAGGATTAACTAAATTTGCTATTGAATAAGTAGCTTCTCGCGCAGGAGGATTAAGCGCTGGAGGCCAATTTGGCATCTAAAGATAACCCTCACGCCGCTGACATCCACCCCGCATAGTCCGCATGCATCCAGACGCGGCAGGCCGTTGAAGGTCTGCATGGGCTAGCGTTTGGGGTTAAAAACGCACTCGGTCACGGCGGTGTTGCGGAGGTGCAGGTTCAGCGCGGTGATAGTTCCGGGTTTAGTGCCCAAGATGTGTCCATTCCCCGATTACGAAGCTGTGGGCTTTTGACCGGTTATAATGTTGGCCTTAATTTGCTCACTCCCTAGCACAGACTGTCGATGATGCTCAAGTAACTCCTTCATCATGGCAATCCTGTAACCCGCTGTAGATTCATCGGTATCGCGCGATAGTGATTGAATAATTTCAGAAATCTTCGCCTGGAACGCCGCGTTCCCTTTCGCCTCTTCGAGCGAAACCTGTAGAGCAATAACCTCTGGTCGAGCTTGAATTAGGTTGATGGCCGCACTATTGATGTCGTTCTGCCAAGACATCATTTTGTCCTTGATTTCTGACAACGTCGAGTCGGCTTTGCTCGCTTGGTTGTTGGCTAGCCACCAGAAAATTACAGCGAGACCCAAGCTCACGATGGACGCTATGGTACCGACGAAATTCAAGTCAATCATCATTGAAGAGTTCTACCGTAATGTGTATCGCAAAACTTGAGGTTTAAATTACCCATCGAAATCTCCTAAAAATGGCTTGAGATTGGTTTTCTCAGGGTGAGTCGGTTTTGGTGCGGGTACAAAAATGCGACAAACCCAGCAGCCAAACTATAGCCTTGGATATCTTGCGACACTTCGCTCATCGGCATACTTTCTTCAAAAGTCGAAGCTGCGAAACGCTCTACTTTCCGTAGCCGCTTGCGCAGCCAAAGAAACGTAACCCAAAGAAAGGCTGCCCCCACTGTCTGCGCCCTACGCTGGCGCTGCGGGAACCTGCGGTGCTCGTCCAACGGGGGCATGCCGCAAACTCGCTGCGCTCAAACACGCGTCCTGCTAATCCCCGTTGGACTGCGCTCCTCGGCGCACACAGAGGGGGACCCCGGAAGCGGGATCGGGGGCGCACAGCGCCCCATCGCGCCTAGGGCGCGACGCGGGGCGACGAGCGCTGTGGTGCTTAACCCGCCAAAGGGGTCGGAGCACGAATGCGGGTGGGCGGTCGGCACGACAACCGGCGTTTTGGCGCGCAATCGTGATCCGACCCCATTGGCTCAGGCCGTTTTTGCTGAAAATTGGGCGATATTTATGAGCCGAATATCCCTTCAGCGCATATAGAACTTGCACGGGGTGCTCCTATTTTTTAATATAAAAACAGAAGCATCGACTCGGATGCAGCCACAGCCACTGCCCCCCAGCTCGCGCCCTAGGCGCGATGGGGCGCAAGCCCCCGATCCCGCTCCCCGGGGTCCCCCTCTAGATGCGCCGAGGAGCACAGCTTTGGGCGGATCAGGGCTGGCGTTGTTTGAGGCGCAGCCGAGTTTAGCCAGACCCCGCCCAAAGCGCGCACCGCAGGTTCCCGCAGCGCCAGCGCAGGGCGCAGGTAGTGGGGGTGGCCTTTCTTTTGGTGACGTTTCTTTGGCCAAGCAAAGAAAAGTTACTGCCCTGCCGGGGGCACAGCCCGGCCGACGATGCTAGTGGCATCCACAGCGCCAAAATTACAAGCAAAATCGCCCTCCAGCGCAAACAAACCCTGCGCCACCAGCTACATAAAAAGTAGCACCCCTGTCATCAAGCCTTCATCCAAAGCAAAGATGCTAGCCCGGCGGCATGTTCGCCGTTGCCACCTTTGCGAGACTTTTATGACTTCCAACAGCACGCCCGCACTCGAATTGCCGACCGAAATTTTCGACGAAGAGTTTGAAACCGTGGGCGACCACCACCGCATGGCGGCGCACCACTTTGCGGCGGCGGCCAAGCTGCATTTGCTGGCCGCCACGGCCGATGACGAAGGCGACGACGAGGCCGCGGCCCGCCACGCCTACGTGGCCTACCGCCACCAACTCAACGCCGTGCAGTACGCCGAAATTGCGGTGATGGACAGCGAAACCATGGAAGACGAAGACAGCCTGGAAATCGCTGCCGAATAAGGCTGGGGGTCGCAGAGCAGAAACGCTCTGTTTTCAATAGCTGCCAGCGCAGACGGCACCTGCGCCAGCAGCCTATCTCTTATAAATGCAGCGATCGATCAACCCGCGGCGGCGGCGGCCCGCAGCTTGTCTTTTTTGCTGGGCCGTTTGCCTTTGATGCCGCCGTTCGCCTGGGCGGGCAATGCGGGTACCGCCAGCTCGACCGGTTCAAAACCCGCCACCTCTTCACGCGGCAGGCTCAGGCCCTGGCGCTTTTCGATCAGGGCGAAATGGGCTTCGGTGTCGGCAGTGATGAAGCTGAACGCCTCGCCACTCTGCCCGGCACGGCCGGTGCGGCCAATGCGGTGCACGTAGTCCACGGCCGAGCGCGGCAGGTCGTAGTTGACGACCACCGGCAGCTCGGCCACGTCGATACCGCGCGCGGCCAGGTCGGTGGCGACCACCACGTGCACGCGCCCGGCCTTGAAGTCGTCCAGCACCTGGGTCCGTTTGCCCTGGCTGAGCTGGCCATGGAACGGTTCGGCCCAGATGTCGGCCTTGCGCAGCTTGTCGGCCACGATCTCGGCAGAGAACTTGGTGGCCACGAAGACCAGCACACGCTTCCAGCTGTTTTGTTGCACCAGGTGGCGCAGCAACTGGGTGCGGCGGCTGGCATCGACGGCGATGGCGCGCTGGGCGATGGCGGGCGCGGCGGTGTGGGTGGTGGGCTCGGCGGCCATCTCGATGCGCACCGGGTCGCGCAAGAGCTGGGCGGCCAGTGCGTCGATAGCGGGCGGAAAGGTGGCCGAGAACAACAGGTTCTGGCGCTGGGCGGGCAGCAGCGTGAGCACGCGGGCCAGCTCGTCGGCAAAGCCCAGGTCCAGCAGGCGGTCGGCCTCGTCCAGCACCAGCGCGGCCACATGGGAGAGTTGGAGCGCGTTGTGGTCCACCAGATCGAGCAAGCGGCCCGGCGTGGCCACCACGA
>NZ_JBDTEM010000098.1:0-2301 GCF_039922535.1 Rhodoferax sp.
TGCTTGCCCTGGCTCACCAGGGTGATGAGCTGCTGCTCGGTAAGCCGCGCCAGATGGGCGCTGGCGGTGGAGGGGCTCACTTCGGCGACCACCGAGAGTTCGGTGCTGGTACGGGCATGGCCGTCCAGCAGGCAGCACAGCATGCGTGCGCGGGCCGGTTCGGCAATGGCGGCGGCGACCCGGGACAGTTGGGCATCGGGTGTGCTGGTCAGTGGTGCGGACATACTTCGGTGTAGAGCGAATTGTGGTGGTGGAAAGTTCAGCATACTCCACAAAAATTGGATCTACAACGCTGACCCTTCACATTGCCCACCATGCACCCAGCCCACGTATTCGCCGCCCCCACACACACCGATCCCTATCCTTATTACGCTGCACTCGTCGCCGGGCCTGCGCTGGTGTTCGCCCCAGAACTGGGAGTGTGGATAGCCGCACGCGCCGATGTAGTGGCCGAGGTGCTGGGCAACCCCTGCTGCAAAGTGCGGCCGGTGGCGGAACCGGTGCCCCCGGCCATCGTTGGGACCGTGGCGGGCACGCTGTTTGGCCAATGGCTGCGCATGCAAGACGGCAGCGCACATACCGGCCCCAAACGGGCATTGCAGCGCGCCTTGGCGGCGGTGCCGGTGCCGCAGGTGCAAGAGACCACCCGCGCCTGCGCCATGGATGTTGTGCACGCAGCGCCCCACGGGCTGCTGGTCGACATGCTGCAGCACTGGACCCATGTGTTGCCCTGCACCGTGGTGGCCCGTTTGCTCGGGTTTGATAAAGAGGTTGCGGCACAACTGGTGGGCTGGATGGCCGATTTCGTCGCCTGTGTGTCGCCACTCAGTACGCCTGCCCAACTGGCGCAGGCATCTTGTGCCGGGCAAGCATTACGGGACACGGTGCGCGCAGCGGTGCTGGCGGCTTCGCCCTCGGCCGATAACCTGCTCTATGGCGTTCTGCGTGAGGCGGCTGCCGTGGGCTGGGACGACATAGAGGCCATCTGCGCCAATCTGGTGGGGCTGCTGTCGCAGACCTTTGACGCCACGGCGGGCCTGGTGGGCAACAGCATCGTGGCCCTGCGCAGGCAGCCGGGGCGGGTGGAAATGTTGCATGCCAGCCCTGCGCAATGGGCGGCGTGGGTGCAAGAGCTCAGTCGCCACGATCCGCCTGTGCAGAACACCCGACGCTACGTGGCCGAGCCCACGACGGTCGCGGGCATCGCCCTGCAGCCGGGCGACACCATTGTGGTGGTGCTGGCAGCAGCCAGCCGCGATCCGGCGGTGCATGCGCGCCCGCATGCATTTGACATAGGACGTACACCCGACCCTATTTATGGTTTTGGCACTGGAGCGCATGCCTGCCCCGGCCAGGCGTGGGCTTACGCCATCGTCGCCACGGCGCTGCAAGAGCTGCTGCAACGGCAGCCGCACTTGGCAACTGCTCCGCTGGCGTGGCGTTACCGCCCCTCTTTGAATGGGCGCATCCCGCAGTTTTTTACCCCCACCGAGGAGGCCGCATGATCGCCGTTATTTTTGAAGTCCTACCGCGGCCCGCGCACCAGCAGCAGTATCTGGACATCGCCGCCGCGCTGCGGCCGCTGCTGGAGCAGATCGACGGCTTTATCTCGATCGAGCGCTTTCAGAGCCTCAGCCAGCCGGGCAAGCTTTTGTCGCTGTCCTTCTTCCGTGACGAAGCCGCCGTGTTGCAGTGGCGCCAGCTGGAGGCGCACCGGGCAGCGCAGGCACAGGGCCGGGCGGCGATTTTCCAAGACTACCGTTTGCGGATTGCCTCCGTGGTGCGCGACTACGGCCTGCACGAGCGCGATGAGGCACCGGCCGACAGCCGGGCACGGCACGGCACGGCGGTGTTTAACGCAGGATTGTTTACATTTTGTAGTTGAAAGTAGGGATAAATGAGCCTGTTCGCGCAGGTCTCATCTGCGTAGGCAGCTATATTAGTTGTAGCATAGTCGGCTGTTTATGCCGCATGCCCCACTTTCTCTATGTCTGACTTTTCTGTAGCCGCGCTGGCCAGCACTGCGCTGGCGCCACGCATCTGGGTGGCCACGCTGCTGCTCTATGGCGTGCTGGCCCTGGCCAGCCTGGGCGCTGGCCGCTGGACGGCCCCCGGCAGCGCGTTGCGCCTGCAGATTAATGCCTGGTGGCGGATATTTCCGGTGGTCAGCCTGAGCATGCTGCTGTACCCCGCGGGGCCGATGCTGCTGTCTCTGCTGATTGCCGGGCTGGCTGTGCGCGAGTTGAGCTCGCATTACGCGGGGCCGCGCGCGCGCTTTCAATGGGTGTGCGCAGCGGTACT
>NZ_JBDTEM010000099.1:0-18718 GCF_039922535.1 Rhodoferax sp.
GGCCACCGCGCAGGCCACAGGGTGGCCCGAGTAGGTGTAGCCGTGATTGAAGTCGCCACCGCGCTCGATGAGTACGTCCGCGACGCGGTCGCCCACCAGCACGCCGCCCAGCGGCACGTAGCCCGAGGTGACGCCCTTGGCGAAGGTGATCAGGTCGGGCTTGATGTGCATCAGCTCGGAGCCGAACCAGGCTCCCAGCCGGCCAAAGCCGCAGATGACTTCGTCGGCAATCAGCAGGATGCCGTATTTGTCGCAGATGCGCTGGACTTCGGGCCAGTAGGTGGCCGGCGGGATGATCACCCCGCCCGCGCCCTGCACCGGCTCGCCGATGAAGGCGGCCACCTTGTCGGGTCCGACTTCCAGAATCTTGGCCTCCAGCCAGCCCGCCGCGCGCAAGCCGAACGCGTCTGCCGTTTCGCCCGGCTCGGCATTTTCAAAAAAGTACGGCTGCTCGATATGGGTGATGTTGGGGATCGGCAAATCGCCTTGCGCGTGCATGCCCGACATGCCACTCAGCGAAGCCGCAGCCATGGTGCTGCCGTGGTAGCCGTTGTGGCGGCTGATGATCACCTTGCGCTGCGGCTGGCCCAGCAGGTCCCAGTAGCGGCGCACCATGCGCACATTCGAATCATTGCTTTCGCTGCCGCTGCAGGAATAAAACACGTGCTCAAAGCCACGCCCGTCTACCTTGGGTGCCAAGCTGGCCAGCTTGGCGGCCAGAGTGGCAGCGGGCACATTGGTGGTTTGAAAGAAGCTGTTGTAGTAGGGCAGCGCCATCATTTGCTGGTAGGCGGCATCGGCCAGCTCTTTGCGGCCATAGCCCACGCTGACGCACCACAGGCCGCTCATCGCGTCCAGCAATCGGTTGCCTTCCGAATCCCAGATGTAGATGCCGTCGGCACGGGTGATGACCTTGGCCCCCCGTGCGTTCAGGTCCTGGAAGTCGGTGAAGGGGTGGAGGAAGTGGGCGCTGTCCAGCGCCTGGATGGCTGCGGTATCAATGGTATTTGGCATAGGCGTTTTCTGTAGATGAAGATCAGACGTGCATCAAACGTGCAATAGGAGGTGCTCGCGCTCCCAAGGCGAAATCACCTTCATGAACTCTTCAAACTCCAGCTCCTTGATTTCGGTGTAGACCGTGATGAACTCCTTGCCCAGGATGTCGTGCAGGTCGGTTTCGTTGCGCAGCAGGTCTAGCGCCTCGCCCAAGCTGCGCGGCAGTGAAAACGGCGCCAGATAGGCATCGCCCTTCATCTCGGCCTTGGGCTTGATCTTCTTTTGCATGCCCAGGTAGCCGCAGGCCAGCGTCATGGCCATGGCCACGTAGGGGTTGGCATCCACGCCGATCACGCGGTTCTCAATGCGCCGCGCCTGCGGGCTGGAGATGGGCGAACGGATGCCGACAGTGCGGTTGTCGTAGCCCCATTCGATATTGATGGGGGCGGCCGTATTGCGCGACAAGCGGCGGTAGCTGTTGACGTACGGGGCCACCAGGGCCATGGCGGCAGGCTGGTAGCGCTGCAGGCCGCCGATGTAGTGGAAGAAAGCCTCGGATGGGGTGCCATCGTCGTTGCTAAAGATGTTTTTACCCGTGGTTTTGTTGACCAGGCTCTGGTGCACGTGCATGGCGCTGCCGGGCTCGCCCTCGATGGGCTTGGCCATGAAGGTGGCGTACATGTCGTGGCGCAGCGCCACCTCGCGCACCGTGCGTTTGAAGAAAAACACCTCGTCGGCCAGGCCCAGTGGGTGGGCGTGGAAGAAGTTGATCTCCATCTGCCCGGCCCCGGCTTCGTGGATCAGCGTGTCCACGTTCAGCTCCATCTTGTCGCAGTAGTCGTACAGCTCTTCAAATAGCGGGTCAAATTCATTCACTGCGTCAATGCTGTACGACTGGCGCGAGGTTTCGGCCCGGCCGCTGCGGCCAATCGGCGGGCGCAGCACGGTGTTAGGGTCGGTGTTGCGGGCCACCAGGTAAAACTCTAGCTCGGGCGCCACCACCGGCTCCAGGCCCATCTCGGCGTACAGGTCGCAGACCCGGCGCAGCACGCTGCGGGGGGCAAACGGCACCAGCTTGCCTTCGCGGTCGTAGCAGTCGTGGATCACCTGCGCCGTGGGGTCGGTAGCCCAGGGGACGATACGCACGGTGGACGCATCGGGGCGCAGCTGCATGTCGCGGTCGGTGGGGTTGACTACGTCGTAGTAAGGGCCTTGCGACGGTAATTCGCCGGTCACGCCCATGGCCACCACGGCTTCGGGGATGCGCATGCCGCGGTCTTCGGTGAACTTGGCGCGGGGCAGAATCTTGCCGCGTGCTACCCCGGTCAGGTCGGGCACCAGGCATTCCACCTCGGTCACCCGGCGCTGGTTGAGCCAGTTCTCCAGGTCGTTGAAGCTCATGTGTTCTTTTTTGACATCGGCCATAGGCAATTTCTCCGGTTGGGTTAGGTTGCTATGACTTACGGAGCGCCCACACTAGGTACTGAGCGCTGCGTAAGCCGTTTTTTCACTTCACTTAGGTAGCGCCCGCCAGGCGCTGCGTAAGTGCTTTTTCACGCTTGCGTGATCTGCACGCGGCCCCAAAGGCCGCAAATATCGCTGTATAAAAAGGGTTCTCGGACCAGCGCCATTCGGGGTGCCACTGCACCGCGTAGGCAAACGCCGGTGCGCCGCTGATCTCGAACGCTTCGACCAGCCCGTCGGGTGCGTGGCCAATGGCACGCAAGCCCGGTGCCAGCCGCGCAATGCCCTGTCCATGCAGTGAATTCACCTGGGTCAGCACGCCGCCCGCCCACTGGGCCATGGCGGAATCGGGGGCGACAAGCAAGTCGTGGCTTAGGCCGTATTGCACTGCCAAAGGGGCAGTTTCGTCCTCTCGGTGGTCCATCATGCCGGGCAAGGCGTGCACGGCTTGGTGCAGGCTGCCACCCAGGGCCACATTGATTTCCTGGAATCCCCGGCACACGCCCAGCAGCGGCACACCCAGGGCAATGCAGTGCCGCACCAGCGCAAAGGTCAGGGTGTCGCGGGCCGGGTCCAGCGGCAGGCTAGCGTCGGCCACGGGTTCACCAAAATGGGAGGGGTGCACGTTAGACGGCGAACCGGTCAGCACCACGCCATCCACCAAAGCCAACAAGGCCGGAATATCGGCCGCATCGGCCAGCGGAAAGCTCACCGGCTGGGTCATGGCACCGTCGCGCACGGCGCGGGCGTATTTGTCACCCAGGTACAGGTAGGGCAAGGAAGAGTCGTCGCCGCCACGCTGGCGGTGGTCCAGCGGCAGCCATACCAGGGGGCGCTGCGTTACCGGAGGGCTTTGCGTTGTCGGAGGTTTAGCGGTGATTGCGTCTGAGGTGGAGGTCATGCCAACCAAGGTCCAGAAGAAAGTGTGGGCTATCCGTGATCGCCTTCACTGTAACCGACGCTTTACGTCCTGGCGCGGCACACACTATATTTTTTGTAGCTGGTTGTGCACCTGGAATCTGCGCCAGAGGCCAATTTCATGGTTAAAACTGTGCTTTCAATGGGGCACGGCGTAGAGGGCATTGACCAGTTGCGCCAGGCGTGCCCCGGCCTTGGTGAGCTGCTCGATTTGCAAAGCCTGCTGCCGGGCTCGGTAGTCGGCCGGGTCTGCTAAAACAGCAGGCCACACGCGGCTGCCCTTGTCGATGCTGGCCGGCCCCACCGACAAACCCGTAAACGCCGCACCCGACACCGCCACGGTGTCGCTGGCCCAGGTCTGCGCCAAACGGCCCAAGCCCGCCCGGCTCTTACGCAACTTCCGCGCGGCCTGCAGCATGTTGGCCGGCACGGCATCGGCGCGCGGACCGTCGGGGATGTCGTCCCAGAGCGCGTGCAGGTTGTTGCCATGGCCCATGTCGATGCTGTTGCCGCCCCGGGTTTCCAGTACTTCGGTACTACCCGGCGCGTCGGGCGCATCTGGGTCAACGGTGCTACCCGCCGCGTCCAGGTACAGCGCGCCTACGTGCAGCGGCTGGTGCAGGTCGCCAACGAAGTGCGCCAGCAGCCGCAAGGCCTCGCCCCGGCTGGTGATGCTGAACGGCGGTGGCACTGGTTTGCCCTGTAGCTCGGCGATGGCAGCGTTGATGGCATGCACCAGATCGTGGTCGTTGGTGCCCACGTAGCCCATTTTGTAGCGGCGGTGCTGGTAGGCCACGTCGGCGTAGTGGTAGGTTTTGTGGCAATCGCGCGGCTGGCCGCAAGTGTTCCAGTTGCGCGAGGCATAGCTTTGCATGGCCTTCACGCCCTCGGCGGTCTCGAAGCGGGTGCAGGCGGGCGACGGCCAGCGCTCGTCCGCAGCGTACTCAAAACCGCGGGTACCCAGGCCCACGCCCTTGGCGCAGTCCGCCCAGGGCGCCGCCTGCGCCAGGGTCAAGCCCATGTCGCGCTGCAGCCCGGCCTGGGCCTGTGGGGTCAGTAGTTGGTCGGCAATGGCTCCTACCAGCATGTGCCCCTGGTGGCCCCAGGCCAAGGCGGACAGCGGCAACAGGCTGGCCGCCGCACACACCGCCGCAATGCATCTTTTGACAAACATAGTCAGCCCTTTTCTTAGCCCGCCCAAACCACCATGGCATGGATCGCCAGGCCCGCCGGGCCACCCACCAGCGTGCCGCTGATGCGGATAAATTGCAAGTCCCGCCCTACGCTCAGTTCCAGCTCCTGCACCAGTCGGCGGTCGTCCCAGCCTTTGATAGTCTGCGAAATATGCGTGCTCACGCCCGCGCGCAGGCTCAGCGCCAGTTGGCCTGCAGCGGCCAGCGCCCATCCACCCCATATTCAAAGCCGCGCGGCCCCAGGTTCACGCCCTTGGCCCTGGCAACCACGCAAAGCAAAGAAAGCCGGCACATCACAGTGCCTGCCCAGCTACCCAGATGGTGCGGTCAGAGCGCTCCAGAGGCTGCCGTGCTGCCTGTGGTCTGGGTTGTAGTGCCGTTGGCCGCCGCGTCGTCTGCGCCTCGTCCGTGGCGGACGTGGCCAGGTGCATCGTCGACACCACGGGCCTGGCGGACGTGCCCTGGTGCGTCGTCGGTACCTCGTGCCTGGCGTACATGCCCTGCCGCGTCATCGGTGCCACGACCCACGCGGCTACCACCAGAATCGTCGCTGGATGCCAAGCGCGATGCCGATGAGCTACCAGAGGAAGAAGACGACGACGAGCCAGACGACGAACCCGAAGAAGATTTACCAGACGAGCCGGAGGAGCCGTGAGATCCCCCCTTGTCTGCCATGGCCGGGGCAGAGGCCAGTGCGAGGAACAGGCTGGCAGTCGTGGCTACGAAGGCGGTGCGAAGGGAGTTCATGGTGTGATTCCTTTAAAAGACGGTTGTTAGAACATTTATGTGTGATTTTTTCCCACACACGATCTCACTATATGCGGGAAATTTTCCCACTGCAAGATTTTTTGTGTAATTTTTTCCCACAGACACGCTACATTTAAGCCATGGATACCTCTAGCACCTCCCCAGCGGGACCACCAACGTCCCTCGTCCGCGCCTTGCGCAAGGTTCTGCGCCCGGTGGTACGTGTCATGTTGTCGCAAGGCATTACCTACCCCTACCTCGCGGAGCTGTTGAAAAATTTGTTTGTAGACGTCGCCGAAAGCGAATTCCGCCTGGAGAACAAACCGCCTACGGACAGCCGCATCAGCCTCATGACAGGCGTGCACCGCAAAGACGTGAGCCGCCTGCGTGGCGAATTGCAGTTGGCCGCAGAAGCTGTACCAGACGTGGTTTCCCTCGGCGCTGAGTTGGTTGCCGTCTGGCTGGGAACGCCGCGTTACCTGCAGGAAGACGGCAGCCCCCTGCCCCTGGCGCGCTTCGCCAGTGACGGCGGCGCGCAGTCATTCGAAAGCCTGGTGGCAGGGGTGAACAGCGACATCCGCTCGCGCGTAGTACTGGACGAGTGGCTACGCCTCGGTGTGGTGCATATCGATACCGCCAACCGTGTATGCCTGAATACCGAAGCCTTTGTACCCAGCGAAGGGTTTGACGAAAAAGCCTATTACTTTGGCCACAACCTGCATGACCATGCGGCCGCCGCCGCCAGCAACCTGCTAGGTGGGAAGCCGCCGTTTTTGGAGCGCAGCGTGCAATATGACGCGCTCAGCGAAGCCTCCATCGC
The DNA here is from genome assembly GCF_039922535.1 of Rhodoferax sp. GTDB lineage: Bacteria > Pseudomonadota > Gammaproteobacteria > Burkholderiales > Burkholderiaceae_C > Rhodoferax_B. Next base: position 6,139 of record NZ_JBDTEM010000099.1, read on the forward strand.
CGTGCTGGCCGGGCAAAGCCGAGACGCCGCCATGAAAGCCCTGCTGGCTGTCAACAAGAATGCGCTGGCCTTGGAACAAGCAGATTCCACCACCAGCACTCCCCGCCATCGCATGACCTTCGGCGTGTACTTTTACGCCGAGCCGGTGGCTGCGGATGCCGATACCACGCCCACCCCGGCACCAGGAGCAACACCTTGACCCACCGTTGGTTCGGCCTTCCAACCGCTGTAGCCGCTGCGGTGCTAGCCGCCCTGCTCAGCGCACCAAATACCTTTGCTGCCAACGTGTGCGGAAAAAGCGACTCGCCCACTAGTCCCCAGGCTTTTTCGCCGGGAGTCGGCGGTACTGGAGACAGCGCGCTGCGCCCAGGTCTTGGTGGCACGGGCGATGTTGCCGTCAAACCGGGCATCGGTGGCACGGGTATTGGCAATGCCGCACTGCCAGACAACGGTGGCATAGGGGGCACCGGTATCGTGGGCGTGATTACTGGTTTTGCCAGCATCTGCGTCAACGGGATAGAAGTTCATTACGACACTACCACCCCGATCAACGACAACGGAGTACCCACCCAAGCCAGCGCGCTGTCTGTGGGCCAAGTGGTCGTCGTCACGGCACTAGGCCAGGCGGACGAATTGCAAGCGCAGCAGATCGCGCTGCAGCACCTGGCCATCGGCCCCGTGGACTCCGTGAACGCGGCCCGAGGTGAACTGAAGCTGCTAGGACAAACCGTGCACTGGAGCGGTGATGCGACACAGCTAGCAGGCCTGCACACCGGGCAATGGCTGCGCGTCAGCGGCTTGCGTCTTAGCGACGGCAGCATCGAGATGTCACACCTGCAGGCCGTGCCACCCCAGGCGCAAGCAATGCTCACCGGCCCGGCAGAACAGGGTGCACAAGGCACTATGCGGATCGGTGGCGCCACGGTACTAACGAAGCAACTGGGCTTTTTTGACGGGCTGCGTGCTTGGCGTGCCGCAAATGGCGGGCAAGAAGTCCAGATCCATGGCACCTGGGACGGGCAAAAGTTGCTTGCCGCTGCCGTGCAGACGCAGCCCACGCGCAAAGCAATGGGGCAAGTTGGGCGCGTCGTGCTCGAAGGCTATGTCCGATCTGCATCAAAGGACAGCGTGGACATTGGCCAAGGCCGCATGGCACTGGCTACAACGGTACCCAGCGCGGAACGTGCCGTGCTGAGCGGCGATCAAGAACAGCGGGTGCGGGTCACCGGACTACGCGATAACAACGACCGTGTCACCGTGCAGCATATTGAGGTACGGCACAGCGAAGCCAGACGCAGCAAGTCCCAAAACAGCAAAAAAGACGGGAGCACCGGCACAAGCAGCAGCTCTGACGATTCCGGCGATAACTCCGGCTCGCAAAGCTCCGGCAAAACGGAAGCGGGGGACGACAGCAAAGGCAGTAACAGCGGCAGCTCGGGGAGCAGCGGAAAATCCGGCGGCAGCGAAAGCTCGGGCTCTTCCGGGAGTTCGGGCAGTTCTAGTGGCTCGGGCAGCTCTGGAAGCTCCAGTGGCTCCGGCAGCTCCGGTGGTTCAAGTGGCTCTGGTAGCTCCGGCGGTTCTGGTAGTTCTGGCGGGAAAGGCAAAGGCAAATAAGTAGGCCAAGGCAACAGGTTGAACGTTTGGAACCCGTTAGCAAAGTCAGGCAAGCCCGGCATCCAGAGTGGCACCGCGCAGAGGTATGGCTCTTTGTTTCACGCCAGCCACACCACCAGTGCGTGCAGACCCAGCCCCGCCAGCCCGCCCACCAGCGTGCCGCTGACGCGGATGAACTGCAAGTCTCGCCCCACGCTGAGCTCCAGCTGCTGCACCAGTTGGCGGTCGTCCCAGCCCTTGATGGTTTGCGCAATATGCGTGGTCACGCCTGCGCGCAAGCTCAGCGCCAGTTGGCCTGCGGCGGCCATCACATGTTCGTTGATGGCTTCGCGCAGGCTGGTGTCGCTGGCCAGCCGTTCGCCCACGGCACCCAACGCCGCCTCCATGTTGCGGGCGATGGCGGATTGCGGATCGGCCAGATCGTCTTGCAGCAACTGTTTGATGTCGGTCCACAGTGAGGCTACAAACTGGCGCACCGCCGGGTCGGTCAATGCCCGTTCTTTCAGGTCGTCGCAGGCCTGGCGCAAGGCCGGGTCGTCGCGCAGGCGGGTGATGTAGTCGGCCAGCCAGGCCTGGTAGCGCAGGCGCGCAGGGTGCTCCGGTTGCGCCAGTACCTCGCGCAGCTCGTCCAGGGCCGAGGCGCTGAGCTTCTCCGCCATGCTGTCGGCCAGCTTGGCGGTGGAGGTAGAGGCCACCGCATCCACCATGCCCACCACCTTGGGCCATTCCTTGCTTACATGTTTGAGCAGCAGTTGCGATACCGCGGCCTTGACCTCGTGCTGCGCCAGATAGTCCCCCAGCTTGACCAGCCCGGCATCCAGCAGTTCGTTGTGCCGCCCGTCCTGCGTCAGCAGGCCCAGTACCTCGCCCGCCGTGGCCGCTGCGTCCCAACGCCGCGCCTGCGCCACCACCAGCTCCAAGGTGGCGCGCTGCATGCGCGCGTCGTCAAACACATTCAGCAGCCCCAACGCCATGCTTTGGGCTTCCTTGACCCAAAAGCCCACCCGCGCCGGGTCGCGCAGCCATTCGCCCAGGCGTTGCGCCGGGTCCAGCACCTTGAGTTTGGCCAGCAGTGTCTGCGGGTCCAGAAAGTGGTCGCGCACAAAGTCGGCCAGGCTGTCGGCAATGCGCTCCTTGCTCTGCGGAATGATGGCCGTGTGCGGCAGCGGAATCCCCAGCGGATGGCGGAACAAGGCCACCACCGCAAACCAGTCGGCCAACGCGCCAACAGCCGAAGCCTCGCAAAACGCCCGCAGCCAGCCCCAGCCACCCTGCCCGCCCATCCCATGGCTCAGCAGCAGACCGCACAGCGATGCCAGTAGCAGGGCGATTGCAAACCACTGCATGCGGCGCAAGGACTGGCGGCGGGGGTCTTTGGTAGAGGGCATGGCAGGAGCATAGCCGTTCGAACCGAAGTACAAATTTAATAGCAGTCAGCGCAGGTGCAGTATGCGCCAGCCGTATTTTTTATATCAATTTCACCCCTGTACCCGGTACGCACGCCAGCCGCCAAAGGCGGTGATGTCCCGTGCGCCGTCCAGCCCCTCTGGCTCGCAGATGAAACCTGCCACCGCACTGCCATCGGCCAGCAGCGTGCGGCCAATCCCCAGCGGTGCGGGGATGCCGTCCACAAAGCTGCCGAACTGCGCGCCGGGCAACTCCCACACCTCTACCTCGATAGCGGCACCACCCTCGGCGACGCGGACCAGGCCGGGGCGTTTGCCATCCGGCAACGCATACAGCCGGTAGACCGGAGCGGTGGTCGTGCGCTGCACCAAGCGGGCACCTCGGCTGGTGAGTTGCGGGTTCAGCGGCTGGCTTTGTAGATGCGCGCCGCAGACCGCCACCTGAATTTGGCCGGACGGCACCGCCGTCGCAGCTTCATGGGGTTTGGCGCTGTGGCCAGTCGCACCCAGCGTGGCCGCCCTGCCCTGCAGCGCTTTCTGCCAGCGCTGGGCCAAGTGCAGCAGCGGCTGGTCCTGGTGCGCCGGGGCGATGAAGGTCACGCCAAAAGGCAGTCCATCCGCGCGGAAGCTGGCCGGCACGGCGATGGCTGCGTAGTCCAGCAGATTGACGAAGTTGGTGTAAATGCCGAAGTCGCTGTTGCGGGCGATAGGCTGCTCCAGCATGGTGGCGATGCGGTGGATGGTGGGCGATGTGGGCACCAAGATGCAGTCCATCTGCGACCAAGCTTCTGCGCAGCGGCGCTGCAGGGCGCGCAGGCGGTACTGGGCAGCGAAGGCGTCGGCTGCCAGCGGCTTGGCACCGCCCAACGTGATCTCGCGCGTGACCGGGAACACAGCTTCGGGCTGTGCGTCGATGAAGGCGCGGATGGCCTGGTAGCGCTCTGCGACCCAGGGGCCTTCATACAACAAACGGGCGGTCTCGAAGAAGGGTTCAAAGTCGATCTCGACCAGCTCGGCACCCAGGTTTTGGGCATGCGCGAGTGCTTCGGCAAAACAGGCGGCGTAGCCCGCGTCGCCCAGAAACTGCAACTGGTCCGCCCGCGGAATGCCGATGCGCACATTTGCCGCGTGGCCAAAGTCAAAACCATGCGGCTGCGCGGGGCGCGAGTAGGCATCCTGCGCATCAAAACCATGGGCCACGGCGAACACCTGCTGCGCATCGTCTGCCGTCAGCGCGAAGATGGACACCGCGTCCAGCGAGCGGCAGGCCGGCACCACGCCCTGCGTGGACAGCAGGCCCAGGCTGGGTTTCAGGCCGACCAGGTTGTTGAAACCAGCCGGCACGCGGCCCGAACCTGCGGTGTCGGTACCCAGCGAAAAGCTCACCTGGCCCAGCGCCACGGACACCGCCGAGCCCGCGCTGGAGCCGCCGGACACGTAGTCCGGGTCAAAGGCGTTGCGACACGCACCGTAGGGTGAGCGCGTGCCGTTCAAACCGGTGGCAAACTGGTCCAGATTGGTCTTGCCAATGGCGATGGCGCCCGCGTCCAGCAGGCGCTGCACCACGGTGGCGCTGACCTCGGGCGTGTAGGCATAGGCCGGGCAACCCGCCGTGGTGGGCACACCGGCCAGGTCGATGTTGTCCTTGATGGCGAAGGGGATGCCCCACAGCGGCAAGCCTTCGGGGCCGCGTGCCATCAGGGCCTGGGCGCGCTCGCGCAACATGGCGATGTCTATGCGATGAATCCACGCCGTGTGCGCGTCGTCGCCAATCGTTGCCACTACCTGTTCCACCACCTGCAGCGGGGTCAGGTTGCCGTAGGCGTAGGCCTGTTGCAGGCTGCCGATGTTCAGCGAAATTTCTGTCTTTGTCATCTTCATGCTCCTACCAACACCACCACGTTTTGCCCGGCGGAAACCGCCCCGCCTTCGCGGCAGGCCACGCGCCACACCGTGCCAGCACTCGGCGCGGCCACGGTGAATTCCATCTTCATCGACTCGATGACTAGCAGCGGCTGGCCCTCGGTCACCACGTCGCCCTCATTCACCAGCAGCTTCCACACACTGCCGGGGACAGCAGTCGCCACGCTGCGTGCGCCCTCGGGCAGGTCAGCGTCCAGCAAATTGGTTTCGGCCACCTCGGGCTCGCCCACGTACTCGGCCTGGCCCGCGATGCGCCAGCGTTCGCGCTCCTCCTCAAACGCCTGGCCTTGCAACGCGCGGAAGGCGGCGATGTCGTTGGCGTTGGTGTGTAAAAACTGGCGGTAGTCGCGCAAATTGAACGTGCCCTCTTCCACCCGCAGCGGGTAGCGGCCGGCGGGGAAGTCGCGGCGGATCTGCAGCAGCTCTTCCTCACCCACCGGGTAGAAGCGGATCTGGTCGAAGAAGCGCAGCAACCAGGGCTTGCCGGGCTCGAAGGCCGGGGCTCCGCTATTCGCATCGCGCCAGCGGTTCCACATCTGCAACGTGCGGCCGACGAACTGGTAGCCGCCAGGGCCTTCCATGCCGTAGACGCACATGTAAGCGCCGCCTATGCCCACCGCGTTCTCCGGCGTCCAGGTGCGGGCCGGGTTGTACTTGGTGGTGACCAGGCGATGCCGTGGGTCCAGCGGCGTGGCGACCGGCGCGCCCAGGTAGACATCGCCCAGGCCCAGCACCAGATACGCGGCATCGAACACCGTGCGGTAAACCGCGTCGATATCGGCCAGGCCGTTGATGCGGCGGATGAACTCGATGTTGCTGGGGCACCAGGGCGCGTCGGGCCGCACGGACTGCATGTATTTCTCGATCGCCAGGCGGGTCGCGCTGTCGTCCCAGCTCAGCGGCAGGTAGACGGTACGCGATGGGACTACCAAGTCTTCGGTATCGCCCAACGCATCGTCTGCTACAAAAATCGCAGCTATCAGCGCAGGTACATCCAGCGCTAACGGCTCAAAATGTATTTGAAGCGAGCGTATGCCGGGCGTCAGATCAACTATGCCCGCCAGGCCCTGTGCCTGCAGCGCCAGCATCAGGCCGTGCACGCGCATGCGCAGCGCGATGTCGAGCACCGCGTCGCCCAGCTCTACCAGCACGTAGCGATCACCCGCCTGGCGCAGCACCAGGGCTGGGCGTTCGCCCTGGGCGGCGCGCTGGGCCAGGATGGGTGAGCCCACGGCCTCGGTACGCAGCGGCACATCGGGTGCAGCCCACACCAGTTGGTTGATGCGGCTTTGCTGCGCGGCGTGCAAAACCTGGGCCTCGGCGGCCGTCACGCAGCGAAAGCGCACCGTGTCGCCGGGGCGCAGTTGGCCCATCTTCCAGCGTTCACTGGCCAGCACCACGGCGGGGCAGACAAAGCCGCCCAGACTCGGGCCGTCAGGGCCGAGGATGACGGGCATGTCACCGGTGAAGTCGATGGCGCCAATCGCGTAGGCGTTGTCGTGGATGTTCGACGGGTGCAAGCCCGCCTCGCCGCCATCGCGCCGCGCCCATGTGGGCTTGGGGCCGATGAGTCGCACCCCTGTGCGGCTGGAGTTGTAGTGCACTTGCCAGTCGGTGCCGAAGAACATGTGCACATCGGCATCGGTGAAGAAATCCGGCGCGCCGTGCGGGCCGTAGAGCACGGCGATGTCCCAGTGGTTTTGGTAGGTGAGGATGGTGTCTGCAGGCAATGCAGCCAACACCTCGCCCGCGACATCGCTGCCCATGTGCAGCATGTCGCCCACGCGCAAGGTGCGCCCGGCGTGTCCGCCAAATTGGCCCAGCGTGAAGGTGGCGCGGCTGCCCAGGTACAGCGGCACATCCAGCCCGCCACGCAGTGCCAGGTAGGTGCGCGCACCGGCGCCGACCACCGCACCCAGCTTCAATACGCTGCCCGCTTTCACCGTGTGCGACTGCCACAGGGCCAGCGGCTGGCCATCCAGCGTGACGGCCATCGCTGCGCCGCAGACAGCGACCACCGCGTCGTGGTGGAAGCGCAGGCTGGGGCCGCTGAGCGTGCACTCCAGTGCGGCGGCACCGGCTGCGTTGCCGACCAAGCGGTTCGCCAACTGCATGGCCAAGTCGTCCATCGGCCCCGAGGGCGGCACCCCCACCGCCCAGTAGCCGGTGCGGCCTGGGTGGTCTTGCACGGTGGTCTGCACGCCGGGCTCCAGCACCTCGAAGGCATTGGGCTGGTAATGCAGATCGGCCAGGCTGCGCGTGACCATCCGACCCTCGACAAACACCGGGTCGGCCACCACGGTGCGCAGATAGCGCAGATTGGTTTCTATGCCCGCCAGCCGCGTATCGGCCAGCGCGGCTTGCAGCTTGGCCACGGCATCGGCGCGGTCGCTGCCGGTGACGATGAGCTTGGCGATCATCGGGTCGTAATTCGGCGGAACCTCGCTGCCGGTGGCGACCCAGGTTTCGATGCGTACATCGGAGGGGAAAACGACTTCCGTGAGTCCACCCGCGCAGGGTTGGAAGTTGCGCGCCGGGTCTTCGGCGTACAGACGCACCTGGATGGAGGCACCTTGCGGTTCAGGCACGTCCAGCGTGAATTCATCACCCCGCGCCAGCTTCAGCATCCAGGCCACCAGGTCCACGCCCGTCACCTGCTCGGTCACGCCGTGCTCTACCTGCAGGCGGGTGTTAACTTCGAGGAAATAGAACGCGCCGGTGTCGGCATCCAGCACGTATTCCACTGTGCCGGCGCTGCGGTAGTTCACGGCTTCGGCCAGGCGCACGGCGGTTTGCTGCAAATCCACGCGGGTTTCATCGGACAGGCCGGGCGCTGGGGTTTCTTCGATGACTTTCTGGTTGCGCCGCTGGGCCGAGCAGTCGCGTTCGCCCAGGGCCACCACCCGGCCTTTGCCGTCGCCGAACAGCTGCACCTCGATGTGCCGGGCGCGCTCGACGAACTTTTCCAGGAACAAACCTGCGTCTTTGAAGTTGGCCTGGGCCAAGCGCTTCACGGCCTCGAACGCGGGGGGCATTTCAGCGTCACTGCGGATCAGGCGCATGCCGATGCCGCCGCCGCCGGCCGTGCTTTTCAGCATCACCGGGTAGCCAATCCGCGCGGCTTCGCTTTGCGCTTGTGCCAGGTCGATCAGCAGGCCGCTGCCGGGCAGCAGAGGCACGCCCTGGGCCTCGGCCAACGCACGCGCCGTGTGCTTCAGGCCAAAGGCGCGCATCTGTGCGGGCGTGGGGCCGATGAAGGCAATGCCAGCGTCTTCGCAGGCCTGGGCAAAGTCCGGGTTTTCCGACAGAAAGCCATAGCCGGGGTGGATGGCACCCGCGCCGGTGGCCTTGGCCGCGTCCAGGATGCGCTGCGGGTCCAGATAACTTTGCGCGGCCGGTGCCGGGCCGATGCAGACACTAGCATCGGCCATGGCCACGTGCAGCGAATCGGCATCGGCCTCGGAATACACGGCCACCGCGCGCAGGCCCAGCGCCTTCAGGCTGCGGATCACACGGCAGGCGATGGCGCCGCGGTTGGCGATCAAAACGGTATCGAACATGGGGGTGTCCTGATGGAGCGGGTCGTCCCGCCGGGTCAATAGCGCCCACGAGTCGTCCCGTGGGAAAATTTAAGCAAAATAGGCCTCTAGCACAGGTACTACCTGCGCAAGCAGCTACGAATTCAATAGCAACTCAATTCCAGACCAATAAGCGAATAGGCGTTGGGTTGTAGCCATTGCAGGGGTTGTTCAGCTGCGGGCAGTTCGAGATCAGCACCACCACGTCCATCTCTGCGCGCAGCTCCACGTACTTGCCCGCACCGGAGATGCCGTCTTCAAAACTCAGGTGCCCGTCGGGCGTGACCGGCACGTTCATGAAGAAGTTGATGTTGGGGGCGATGTCGCGCTTACCCAGGCCCAGCACGCCCGCCTCGCGGCAATGGCAAATGGCGTGCATAAAGCTGTCGCGGCAGCTGTGCATGGGGCGCTTGTCCAGCGCGTAGCGCACGGTGTTGCTCTCGCTGGAGCAGGCACCGCCCAGCGTGTCGTGGCGGCCACAGGTGTCTGCCGTGATGGTCAACATTACCCGGCCTTCGCTGGAGTACAGCTTGGAGCCCAGACCCAGATACAGCTGGCCGTTGCGGGCGATGGTGTCGGCCGCGCTGTAGCGTTCGTCACCGTTGGCTGCGCTGTAGAACAAGGTGTCCACCGCCTGGTTGCCTTCCAGGTCGAGGATGCGGAAGGTCTGGCCCGCGCGCACGGTGGCCATCCAGGGGTCGCCGGCCAGGCAGGTTTGGTCGAGTACGGCGTCGGCCGGATTCAATGGGCTTTCTTTCAGGCGGCTCATGCGGCAACTCCACAGTAGCATTCGGTGTTGGTAAAAGCCCGGCCGTTTTGCGGGCACTGGGTGCGGCAGGCATCGTCTGCCGCCACGGGGTCAGCGCGATAGGCAGTGAGCTGCACGTCAGAGGGGGCATACACAGGATTGGTATCCAGCGGATGCGGTGCGCTACTCAGCACGACCAGCGTGTCCATCTCGAAGCGCAAATCGACATAGCTGCCCGCCGGGCTATGGCTGGGCACATGGCTGAGCGCACCGTCTGCATCGGGCACCACCTTGCTGAAGAAGTTGACCGTGGGCACCAGGTCGCGCGCGCCCAGGCCCCACTTGGCCAGCTCGATCAGCAGGTTGTCGCGGCCATTGCGCAGCATGGCGTTGCGGTGTTGCTGGTAATTCTTTTCACCGTACTTGGCGCGCACCATGGCCGCGTCGCTCACGCCGCACCAGGTGTCGTGCCAGCCCAGGCTGTCGGCGGTGATGGAGCACAAAACCCGGCCCATGTCCGACTGGCAGACATAGCCTGCGGTGAGGAAGCCGGTGTGCTGCGACTTCAGCGTGTCGGGCATGTTGTAGCGCTCCAGCGGCTGCTCGGCGTTGAAGAACAGCGCGGAGACATTGACGCCGCCTTGCAGATCGGTGAGGCGCAGGGCCGTGCCACGGCGCAGGCGGCCAGACCAGTGGTTGCCGCCGGGGAGGTGTTCTTCCCACAGTAGGCGGTTGGCGGGGATGGGGGTCATACAGGGGTCCTTTCGTCGGCCATTTGCGTGAGTTTTTGCAATTGGTCCAGGTCGGTTTTCATGCCGGAGGTCTCGCGGATGCGGTCCAGCAGCTGGCGCTTGAGGCGCAAAAACTCGGGAGCGAGCTTCATGTCCTGTTCGCGCTTGGCAGGCAGTGGCACCTCGTAGATAGAGTCGATACGGCCAGGGCGCGGCGCCATCAACACCACGCGGTGGCCGAGGTAGATGGCCTCTTCCACGTCGTGCGTCACAAACACAATGGTGGTGCGCTCCAGGCGGTGCACGTGCAGGATCAGGTCGTGCATCACCTCGCGGGTCTGCGCGTCCAGCGCACCAAAGGGCTCGTCCATCAGCAGGATCTGCGGCTTGCCCATAAGAGCACGCGCAATTGCCACCCGCTGCTGCATACCGCCCGAGAGCTGGTTCGGGTAGGCGCTGGCCGATGCCGTGAGCCCCATGAGCTGCAGTAGCGCGTCGGCGCGGCCCGAGGCGGCTTCTACGTCGGCGCTGCTGCGGTTCTGGGTGTGGGCGCTGAGTTGGCGGCAGAAGCGGATGTTTTCCGACACCCGCAGCCAGGGGTACAGGCTGTAGTGCTGGAACACCATGGCCCGGTCTTGCCCCGGCCCGGTGATGGGTTTGCCATCTACCAGCACGTCGCCCTTGCTGTGCGTTTCCAGGCCCGCCAGGGTGCGCAGCAAGGTGGACTTGCCACAGCCGGACGCGCCGACCAGGGTGACGAACTCGTTGTTGGCGATGCCCAGATTGACATCGTTCAGCGCGGTGGTTTGTCCGAAGTATTTCCAGACGTTTTTGCATTCGATTTTCATGGCCTTACCTTGTGTGCATCCAGGGAAAAGCCTTGCGGTGCAGCAGGCGGAACAGCTGGTCAATCGCCAGGCCGATACAGCCAATCAGCAAAATCCCGGCGAAGATCTTGTCGGTCTGCAAAAAGCGCTGGGCCTTCAGAATCGCAAAGCCCAGGCCCGAGTTGGCGGCCACCAGCTCGGCCACGACCAGGTAGGTCCAGGCCCAGCCCATGGTGATGCGCAAGGTGTCTAGCAGCGCCGGTTTGGCGGACGGCAGAATCACTTTCTCCAGCACCTCGCGGCGGGTGGCACCCATGGTTTGCGCGGCTTCGATCTGCGCCATGGGCACGCGGCGCACATCCTCGGCCACCATCAGCACCATCTGGAAGAAGGTGCCAATGAAGATGATGGCCACCTTGGCGCCTTCATCAATGCCCACCCACAGCATCACCAGCGGGATAAAGGCCACGGCCGGCATGTAGCGGATGAAGTCGGTCAGCGGCTCCAGCAGCGCCTGCACCGCGCGCCAGCTACCGATGAACAGACCCAGCGGCAGCGCCAGCAGAGCCGACAGCGCCCAGCCGGTGACCACGCGCAGGGTGCTGATGGCAGCATCGCCCAGCAGGTCGTCTTCCACGGCCCAGGTGATGACGCGCGCCACCACCTTTTGCGGGCCGGGCAGAAACACCGGGTTGACCCCGGCAAAGGCCGCCAGCAGCGCCCAGCCCAGCAGCGGAACCACCAGGCCGATGAGCGCCAACATGCCGTAACTGCGACGCGAGATCGGCAGTCGTATCGACCACAGCTTGGACCACATGGTGGTGGCCTTACTTCAGTGCGTCTTGCAGCAGCGTGCCGTCTATGCCTTTGGCGGCATCCGGCTTGCCTTCGATCAGCTTGTACTGCGTCAAAAAGGCGGCGATGGTGGGCGCGGTGCTGGCCAAAGAGAGGGCCTGCTTGGCATCAAAGGCCTGGGTGTTGGCGGCGGCATCGAAGAACTTGGTGCCAGGCAGGAACACGGTGTATTCCTCGGGCGACATGCTGACCACCTTGGACATGATCTTGGCGGCCTCGGCGGGCTGCTCGCGGATGAACTTCTCGGTCTCGAACCAGGCCTTGATCATGCCGACCAGCTCTTTGCGTTTGGTCTGGATGGCTTTGTCTTGCGCCACCAGCAGATCGGGCACCAGGCCGGGCATGTCCTTGGAGGTGAACAAGGCCTTGCCTTTGCCGCTGGCCTCGATCTGGTGCACCCAGGGGTTCCACAGCACGGCGGCATCCACCTTGCCGCTGATGAAGGCGGCGGCGGCATCGCCTGCGGACAGGTTGACGATCTTCACGTCGCCCAGCTTCATGCCGTTCTTCGCCAGGGCCGTGGCCAGCACGAAGTGCGAGATGCTGAACTGCTCCAGCGCCACCTTTTTGCCCTTGAGCTGCGCAAACGAGGTGATCTTGGGGCCGACCATCAGCGCGTCGTTGCCGGCCGAGTTGTCGTTGACCAGAATGGCTTTGAGCGGCAAGCCCTTGGCCAAGGGGCCCAGCGTGTCGGACCAGGTTTGCGAATTGGCATCGAGTTGGCCGGACGACAGTGCGCCAATGGAGTCGGTGTAGTTGGCAAACCAGACCAGCTTGACATCGGCACCGTTCTTTTTGAAGAAGCCTTTTTGCTCGGCCACGTACCAGGCCACCCAGCCGGGCCAGTCGGACACGCCGACCTTGATTTCAGCGGCAGCGGGCGTGGTGATGCCAGCCG
>NZ_JBDTEM010000100.1:0-5828 GCF_039922535.1 Rhodoferax sp.
CCACAACGACCGCTGGGTGCCGGCCAAGGGCAAGAGCACCATGGCCTACCTGCAACGCGCCGACATCCCGTTCTACTACGCGTTGGCCGATGCCTTCACCATCTGCGACGCGTACCACTGCTCGATCATGGCTTCGACCGACCCGAACCGCTACTACCTGTGGAGCGGCTGGTCTGGCCAGAATGGCACATCCACACCGGACGGAAACGCCACCGGCAGCACGCCAGGCAACGTCACCCTGGGCGGCAACGGCAACGGCAACGGCGCCGCACCTTACGGCCCAGTGGTGACGAATGCCGAAGCCGGCTACAACTGGCGCACCTACCCCGAGCGGCTACAAAGCGCCGGGGTGAGCTGGAAGATCTACCAGGACATCGGTGTGGGCCTGACCGCCGCCGGCTACTGGGGCTGGACCGGCCAGCCCTACATCGGCAACTACGGCGACAACTCGCTGCTGTACTTCAAGCAGTACCAAAACGCCGTGCCCGGCGAGCCGCTGTACGACCGGGCCCGCGTGGGCACCAACATCTACAACAACGGCGCGTTCAACAACGGTGCCCTGTTCGACCAGCTGCGCAGCGACGTGATGAACAACACGCTGCCCCAGGTGTCGTGGATCGCCGCGCCCGAGGCCTATACCGAGCACCCGAACTGGCCGACCAACTACGGCGCCTGGTACGTCAACAATGTGCTGGCCGCGCTGACCGCCAACCCGGCCGTCTGGGCCAGCACCGTGCTGATCATTTGCTACGACGAGAACGACGGCTTCTTTGACCATGTGGTGCCACCCACCCCGCCGATGACGGCCGCGCAGGGCAAGTCCACCGTCAGCACCGCCAATGAAATCTACCCCGGCAACGGCACCTCCACCTACCCCACCGGCCCCTACGGCCTGGGCGCACGCGTGCCGATGCTGGTGGTATCGCCATGGAGCAAGGGCGGCTGGGTCAACTCCCAAGTGTTCGACCACACCTCCATCATCCAGTTCATCGAAAAGCGCTTTGGCGTGACCGAGCCCAACATCACCCCGTGGCGGCGTACCGTCTGCGGCGACCTGAGCTCGACGCTGGACTTCTCGATTGCCAGCGCCACCGCCTCGCGCCTGCCCAGCACCACCGCCTACGTACCGCCCGCGGCGGACGTCACCAGCGGCAAGACCTACCCCAACCTGGCCGTCACGCCACCGGCCAACCAGACCATGCCGGTGCAAGAACCCGGTGCCCGCCTGGCCCGCGCCCTGCCCTACCAGCTGCAGGCCACCAGCGTGGTCAACGCGGTCAACCAAAGCATGGGCATCACTTTCAGCAACGCCGGGTCGGTGGGCGCGTGGTTCCATGTGCGCACCGCCAATGGCGCGCTGGCCGGTGGATCGACCGGCCCCTGGGGCTACACGGTGGAGGCAGGCAAATCGCTGTCGGACACCTGGACCCCGCCTGCCGGGTCTAGCGCCTACGATGTGGCGGTGTACGGGCCGAATGGCTTTCTGCGCAAGTTTGCAGGCAGCCTGGGCACTGCAGCCGCCAAACTCAACGTCCAAACCCTGTACGACACCGTCAGCGGCGGCATCTCGCTGGTGGTGACCAACGTGGGCACCACGCCCACCACCGTGACCGTGACCGACCAGTACATGAACAACGCCTCGCACCAAACCGTCGCCCCCGGTGCCAGCTTCCGCTCGGACTGGACGCTGCAAACCAGCGCGCGCTGGTACGACCTGCTGGTCACCGCCAGCACCGATGCCAGCTTTTTTGGCCAGTGCGCAGGCCACGTGGAAACCGGCAAGCACGGCGTGAGCGACCCGCTGCTGTAAACCCTGCACCCCCACCATTCAACCTAGGAATCCCCATGCTTTCCAAACTACTGCGCCAGGCCAGCCTGTGCCTTGCTTTCACCTCCTTGTTGGCCGTCGCCTTGCCCGCCGCCCACGCCGGGCTGGTCTACAACAACCTGGGTGCCACCGCCAGCGGCTCCGACCCGGTGTACAGCTATGGCCCGCTGGCCAATTCGTTCACCACCGGAGCCGATGGCGGCACCTTGCGCGGCGTGCAGGCCCTGCTGATGAACCTGGGCCCCGATGTGCTGGGCAACGTGCAGGTCAACCTGCTGAGCAGCAACGGTGCAGCCCCCGGCAACACGCTGTTGTCGCTGGGCAGCCTGTCTAGCGCGGACATTGCCTCCAGCGGATTCCAAAGCTACAGCTTTGCGCCCACCGCGGCCTACGACCTGGCCGCCAACACCACGTACTGGGTGCAAATCCTGGCCGCCGACCTGAACGCCATCCAGTGGTCGTTCACGTCCGACCTGTCGGGCACCGGCGTGGCGGGCGAATCGTCGTACAGCGCAGCCTTTGGCGTGAGCCCCAATGCCAGCGCGGCGCTGGACGGATTCGGCCCCTACCAGATGGCCGTGGAAGTGCCAGAACCCGGATCGCTGGCCTTGGTGAGCCTGGGCCTGGTGGCTGTGGTGTTTGTACGCCGCCGTGGCGCAAGCCAGCGTTAAAAAACAGAAGAAATAAGACTTTGGCGCAATATCCACCTGCGCTGGCAGCTATTAAAAGCAGAGCAATCTGCTTTTAACTAGCCCACACGCAGCCGTCGCGCCCAGCCGCTTTCGCGGCGTACAGCGCCTCGTCGAGCCGGTTGTACACGCTGCGCAGGCTCTCGTTCGGCTTCAAAGTGCCCATACCGGCTGAGCAGGTGTAGGCAAACTGCGGATGGTCGGGCAGGGGCTGCGCGCTGCGCACGGCATCCAGAATGCGCGTGACGATGTTCTCCAGCCCGGTGGCGACCATGCCGGGGAACAGGACCAAAAACTCCTCTCCGCCCACCCGGCCCAGGCCGTCGTCACGGCGCAAGACTTCGTGCACGGTGTGCGCAAAATGCTTCAGCACGGCATCGCCCGCCGAGTGGCCATAGGTGTCGTTGACACGCTTGAAGTGGTCCAGATCGACCAGCGCCACACCGCACGGCGTGCCGTCCAGGTCCATCTGCGCGATGGACTGCTCCAGCAGCTGCAGAATGTGCGCCCGGTTGCTGATGCCCGTGAGCACATCGGTCTGCGCCGCCCGCACAGCCACGTCGCGGGCCTGGCGCAGCACCCGTTCGCTGGAGCGCAGCTCGGTGATGTCGCTGGCCACACACAGCATCCAGCCGTCGGCGCGCAGGGTTTCGGTCATCCAGACCCAGCGGCCATCGCACAGGTCGGCCTCGAATGCCCGAAAGGGCAGCTTGCCGCGCCGCGACCGGGCCGACACCAGCCAGCTGGCGATGTCGGTGGTTTCAATCAGCGCCCCCACGCCCTCGGCATGGTTGCGCAGCAGCATCTCGGCCCAGGTGGGTTGTTCGTCGGGGCCTAAACCGTAGCTTTGCCGAAACGCCGCATTGGCAAACTGGAGCTGGTCATGGGCATCAAACAGCGAGACCAGCAGCGGCGTGTCTTGCTGCGATGCCAGCAGTTGCAGGGCGATCGGGTCGGTGGTGAAAACCATGCCAACCATCATCCGTTCGGCAACAAACCGTCGGCGCGGCCTCGCGTCAAGGCGACGGTGTCGGCATTCAGCCGGTCGTTCAGGGCCAGCCGGGCCTCGGCCTGCGCCACGGTAAAGCCCCAGGCAGCCTGGTGGCGGGCCACCAGGCGCTGCATGGCCACCTCCATGGGCACGTCCAGGTACCAGCAGGTATCCAGCAGGCCGTCCAGGTTCCAGCCGTGGTTGCAGTGCAGCAGGTACAGGCCTTCGACCAGCACCAGCCGGGTGGCCGGGCCGACGGCCACAGCATCTTCCTGCGGGTCGCCCACGCCGTGGTCAAACGCGGGCCACAGCACCGGCGCGGCACCGGCTTCTAGCGGTGCATTCCGCAGCGCGATGATGCGGGCGGCCAGCCCGGCAGGGTCAAAGGTCCAGGGCGAACCGCGCCGGGCCAGGGCGGCTGCGGGGTCGGGCATCTGCGCCAGGGCCGCGCGGCTCAGGTGGAAGCCGTCCATGCCCAGCGCCTGCACCGTGCCCGGTCCGGCCAGGGCGTTGACCTCGGCGGCGAGCTGGGCCGCGATGGTGCTCTTGCCAGAGCCCGGCAAGCCGACGATGCCCACGATGGTGCGGCGCGTGGGGTGGGCCTGCAATAAGGCGAGGAGCTCGGCGGCGGGTTGGGTGATGGTGGGCGGTGGGCTCATAGCCGCCTATTTTCGCTGCTCTTCCAGGTCGCGCAGCGCGGCTTCAAAGGTGTCGAACCGGAAGCGAAAGCCCTCGGCCAGTAGGCGCTGGGGCACCACGCGCTGGCCGTCGGTAAGCAGCGTCGCCTGTTCGCCCAGCAGCAGCTTCAGCACCACCGCGGGCACCGGCACGGCCAGCGGTCGGTGCAGCACTTTGCAGGCGGTGCGGGTGAATTCCCGTTGGGTAATGGGGTACGGCGCGGTGAGGTTGTAGGCCCCGACCGGCGGCGCGCCGTCGAGCTTGGCCAGCAAAAAGGCCACGGCGGCCAGCAGGTCGTCCAGATGCACCCAGCTCAGCACCTGGTCGCCCGAACCCATCTGCGTACCCACGCCAAAGCGAAACGGCTGCAGCATCTGCGGCAGCGCGCCCTGCTGGCCCAGTACCACGCCCAGCCGCACAATGGTCACGGCCACGCCATGGGCGGCCATGCCCTGGGCCGTGTGTTCCCAGCGCTGACACAGCTCGGACATAAAAATCGGCTGCGGCGGTGCGCCCTCTCCCAGCGCGCCCGGGTCGTCCACCGCCTGCACGCCATAAAAACCAATGGCCGAGGCCGACAACAACCAGCGCGGTTTGTGCGCGGCCTGCGCCACCCATTCCACCAGCGCCTGCGTGACCCCACTGCGGCTGGCGTGCAGCACCAGTTGGCGCGCGGGCGACCAGCGCGGACCCAGCACCGGCTCGCCCGAGAAGTTCAAAATCGCGTCCACCGGGGTATCTTGCAGCTCTGCCAGGTGGGTGATGCAGCGCAGCCTGTCACCGTACGTCTGGCCGTATATCTTGCGGCCCTTGTCCAGATTGCGCACCCACAGCGTGAGGCTGTGGCCTTGCGCCAGCAGCATGCGGCACAGCGCCTGGCCGATAAAACCGGTGCCGCCGGTAACAAGAATGTGGTGGGAGGCCATAGGCTGCTCAGGTTGAAAATTCCATGGCACGATAGCCGTTATGGAAACTCCATTCTCTGACAACTACCGCTTTCTCGCCCGCTATAACCACTGGTTCAACCTGCGTTTGTACGCCGCCTGCGACGGGCTCGGCGATGCCGCCCGCCAGCAAGACAACGGCGCGTTCTTTGGCTCCATCCACCGCACACTGAACCACCTGCTGGTGGCCGACCAGGTCTGGCTACGGCGCTTTGTAGATTGCGGCACCGCGCACGGTGCCCCTTGGCCGGTGTTGACCGATGCCATCCGCATGCCGCCCCAGCACCCGCTGAACCAGCCCCTGCACGCCGACTGGACCGCCCTGCGCGCCCACCGCGAAGCGCTGGACAGCGCCATCGAAACCTGGCTGGCCGACGCGCCACCCGACATGGCGGGCTGGACCATGCGCTACAGCAACACCGCTGGCACACAGCGCCAACACCCGCTGTGGCAGGCGCTGACGCACTTCTTCAACCACCAGACCCACCACCGCGGCCAGGTCACCACCTTGCTGTCGCAGCAAGGCGTGGACGTGGGTAACACCGACCTGATCAGCCTGGTTTAGCGCGCAACGCCAGGCTGATTCCTTGCAGCCACCGTTCTGTTTTTGAAGCAGAAGACCCAGGCGGTTGCTGCGCTGGAACCTCATTCATTTGTATGAACGAAATGTAAAGACTGGGATTTTCAAGGCTACATTG
>NZ_JBDTEM010000101.1:0-4272 GCF_039922535.1 Rhodoferax sp.
AGGCAGTGGTTTGTCCAGGTAGGTCTGGAGGTGGGGTGGAAACACCCGGCCTCTTTGGCTTTATGGGCTGCCCGGCTTGCCCACGATGCCGTTCACTTAAAAATTTGGGCATGGGGGCTCCTTGGGATGGCTGTGCACATCTCAGGTGTGTGCCGATCGAAAGTTAGTCCCAATGGGCCACTTTGGCATCCCTTGTTTGGGGGATGCAGCCCTGCCGTGGAACAATGGCGGCATGGCACACACCGCACTCTCCCTTCTTGCCGGGGCCGCTCTGGGCATGTCGGTGCTGCCCGCGCTGGCCCAGCTACCGCAACGCAACCTGGCGGTCGAGGTGCGCCAGATCACCGAGCCCGACGGCAACACCGTTAGCACCCAGCCCGCCGCCACGCCGCTGGCCGCCCAGCGCATCCTGGTGCGCAACGGCGAAAAGGCCACGCTCACCCTTGGGCAAAACGTGCCGATCCGCTTTGTGCAGTCTGTCAGCTCGGGCGGGCGCAGCGGCGATGGGGTCAGCTACGGCATGGTATGGATGCAGGCGGGCCAAAGCATGGTGGTGCAGCCGCGCTGGCCCGGTGGCGACCAGCCGGTGCTGGTCAGCATCGACGTGCAGGCCTCCAGCCTGCAGGCCCCCAGTGGCAACGCCGAACTCCCCAGCCAGGCCCGCAGCCAACTGGCCACCACCGTCAGCGCCGCCCTGGGCCAGTGGGTCACGGTGGCGGCTACCGGGGGCGGGCAGGCCCAGGCGGGCAGCTACAGCAGCGAAGCCGCCGCCGACACCCGGCAGCTGGTGCAAATCCGCGTGCTGCCGCGCTGAACCCATGGCACGGCCCGTTTTGGCATCGCTGTGCTGGCTGGCTGCCGCGCTTTTCACCGCCCCCGCCAGCGCCCAAGCGGCCACCTACACCATCGACCCGGTACGCACCAGCACCACTTACGAGTTAGGCAGCATCAGCAGCGGGCGGTTTGAGCGGCACACAGGCAGCATCCAGCTAGACATGGCGGCCAAAACCGGCCTGGCCGATGTCAGCATCGAGGCCGCCTCGGTCCGCTCGGGCATGGCTTTGATCGATTCCATTCTGGTGGGCACCGAGCTGTTCAACGCCAGCCAATACCCCAGCATCCATTTCCTGGGCGACCAGTTTGTGTTCAGCGGCGAGACCCTAACCGACGTGTTGGGCAACCTGACCCTGCTGGGTAAAACCCTGCCGGTCGTGCTGCACGTGAACTCCTTTGCCTGCAGTAGACCCGCCGCGCCCGAGCCCGAGGTGTGCAGCGGTAATTTTGAAACCACCATTGACCGCACCGACTACGGCATGGACCTGGGTGTCAGCCTGGGTATGCCCAAGAACGTGCACCTGGTGGTGCAGGTGGAGGCGGTGCGGCAATAAAGTGATTGCTACTAAATAAGTAGCTGCTTGCGCAGGTGCTACCTGCACAAAAGGCTGATTTAATGCCTAACCCAGCAACGCCCGCACATGGTCGTTCAAAAAGCGCCCTTGCGGATCCAGCTTGCGCCGCAGCGCGCGGAAGTCGGCCGCACGCGGGTACAGCGCGGTCACGTCATCGGTGTCCAAAAAATGCATCTTGCCCCAGTGCGGGCGCGAGCCAAAGCGGCGCAGGATGGCATCCACATCGCGCAGATAGTCCCAGTAGTCCACGCCCGGCTGGCCGGATACTGACAAGGTGATGCTGTCCTGCTGGTGGAACGGGCTGATCCAGGCCGGGTCGCCCGCGGTGAAGCGGTATTCGATGGGGAAGATGCAGTTTTGGTGCTTGGTCAGCATCAGTTCGCGCACGGCGCGCACCGCCTCTTTGCCGTGCTGCAGCGGCACGGCGTATTCCAGTTCGTGGAAGTTGGGCACGTACTCGATGGGGTAGATCTCGGACGAGTAGGCGATTTTTTCAAACGGGGTGTCCAGCGCGGGGCGGTCGCTGATGTCGATCACCTTCATCTCGCACACGTCGGCGGTCTTGGTCGTGGTGGTGCGGGGTGCATCCGCCGTGTCGGCCAGGCAGTACAGCTGGCGGCTGTGCGGGGTGGGGCACCAGAAGAAGCCGAAATGGCGGTGCGTGGCGGCCAGCTCGTCGTGGCGGGCCATGCAGGTCTCGAAGTCGTCGCGCCATACGTGTTCGTGCAGCTGGTAGGCATCCGTCACCTGCAGCGTCAGCTCGGAAATCACGCCCAGCGTGCCCACCGATACCTGGGCGGCGTGCAGCAGATCGGTGTCGCTGCCATCCACCACCAGCACGCTGCCATCGGCCTGCACCAGCCGCAAACCAGCAATCGACGTGGCCAGGCAGCCCAGCGTGCTCCCGGTGCCATGGGTGCCGGTGGTGAAGGCACCCGCCACCGCCTGCGAGTCGATATCGCCCTGGTTCACCAGTGAAAACCCGTGGGCTTTCAGCGCAATTGCCAGGTCATGGATGCGCGTACCCGCAGCTACGGTGACCTGCTTCTTCGCATCGTCAAAACTTCGCACGCCCTGCATCTGCGCCAGGGACAGCAGCAGCCCGCCGGTCCCCACCACCGGCGTGAAGCTATGGCCCGAGCCCGCCACCCGCAGGTTCAGATCCAGCCGATCCGCTTCGGCCACCATTTCGCGCAACTGGTCTTCGGACGTGGGCGCGCCCTTGTAGCGTGCAATGCACGACTGGTTACCGACCCAGTTGCGCCACAGACCGCCTTTTTCGAATGGCATGGGGAATCCTTTGCGAATGCTGATGATGTGGAGGTGATGATGCCGCAACTCTGCAGTGCGCAGGTGCGCGCACGTATCCTGCGGTATTGCACAATCCCTCTGCAAACACCCAAAACCGCCGCCATGCAACTTGATTTCAGCCCGTTAGCCAATGCGATTGCCCAGCTTGAGAAAAGCTTGGTCTATGCCTATTCCCCCGCTGCGTTGGCGGACTCCGGCTTGCGCGAGCAGCTGCGCAATTCAGTCATCCAATGCTTTGAATTTACCTACGAGCTCAGCTGGAAGATGCTCAAACGCTATCTGGAGGCCACCGAGCCCAGCCCGGCAGAACTGGACATGGGTAGTTTTCAAAGCCTGATCCGGTTGGGCAACGAGCGGGCCTTGCTGCGCTCCGACTGGCACCTTTGGAAGACCTACCGGCAGGCCCGCACCGACAGCAGCCATACCTACGATGCCGCCAAGGCCGAGGCGGTGTTTGCCATCGCTCCGGACTTTCTGGTCGAAGCACAGGCCTTGCTGCAAGCGCTGACCCGTCGTAGCGCCAGTACTTGAACCGACCATGTTCCCCGCCGCGAACCCATCCCTAGCCCTGGCTCCCAGCGACTGGGCTGAGGTGTTGCGGATTTTGCGGGAGCAGGTGCCTCAGCTGGAAGTGTGGGCCTTTGGTTCCCGGGCTCGGCGCACGGCCAAGCCTTATTCGGACCTGGACTTGGCCATCATCAGCCGCCAGCCTTTGTCGCTAGAGCAACTGGCCAGCATCCACGATGCCTTTGATACCTCGGATTTGCCCGTGCGGGTGGACATCGTCGACTGGGCCAGCACCAGCGAAGCCTTTCGCGCCGCCATCGCGCGTGACAAAGTCGTGGTGCAACTGGGCGCTGAATCCTGAGAGCATAGATACGCCTGTACGCCACCCGGCGTATTTCTCCAAACGCCTTGCTTCCCTAAAGTCCACCCATCGCCGCACAAAACCAGTCAATTGCACAGGTCGAGTGCGGCGAACCGGGTTCATTTACTTAACGGAGAAGCTCACATGCAACGTCGATTTACTCTCAAGGCGCTGACCGCCGCTGTCGCCCTCTCAAGCCTGTCCGTTCTGCCAGCACACGCTGCCGACACCATCAAGGTCGGCGTACTGCACAGCCTGTCGGGCACCATGGCGATTTCTGAAACCGTGTTGAAAGACACCGTGCTGATGGCCATTGACGAAATCAATGCCAAGGGAGGTTTGCTGGGCAAGAAGCTGGAACCTGTGGTGGTGGACCCCGCGTCCAACTGGCCACTGTTCGCTGAAAAGACCAAGCAGCTGCTGGGCCAGGACAAAGTCGCCGTGATCTTCGGCTGCTGGACCTCGGTGTCGCGCAAGTCGGTGCTGCCAGTGGTGGAAGAAATGAACGGCCTGCTGTTCGACCCCGTGCAGTACGAGGGTGAAGAACTCAGCAAGAACGTGTTCTACACGGGTGCTGCGCCTAACCAGCAAGCTATTCCCGCGGTGGATTATTTGATGAGCAAGGCCGGTGGCGGTGCCAAGCGTTGGGTCCTGCTGGGCACCGACTATGTGTACCCCCGCACC
>NZ_JBDTEM010000102.1:0-12302 GCF_039922535.1 Rhodoferax sp.
TTCAATGGGTGTGCGCGGCGGTACTGGTGTTGCAGACCGCGCTGGCGCTGCACAGCGCGGCGATGGCGACAGCGCTGCTGCTGGCCTTGCTGCTGGTACAGGCGGTGGTTTTCGGGCTGCGCCGCCAGCCTGCGCAGATGGTGCTGCTATTGTTTTTACTGCTGTGCGCAGGGCTGAGCTTTTTGCCCCATCTGTTGCAACGCAGCCCCATGCCCACGGTGAACCTGGCCTGGTTTTTCTACCTGTTTGCCGTGACGGCCTTGAACGATATTGCCCAATTTGTGTGCGGCAAGTGCTTTGGCCGACACCGGCTGGCAGCGCGCGTCAGCCCGAACAAAACCTGGCAAGGCTTGGCGGGTGGCGTGCTGGCCAGCCTGGCGGTATCGGCGGCGCTGGGCGGGTACCTGCAACTGGCCAGCCTGCCGCTGCTGCTGGCGCTGGGCCTGCTGCTGTCGCTGGCCGGCGTAGCGGGCGACCTGGTGTTTTCTGCCGCCAAGCGCCGCCTGGGCATCAAAGATTTTTCGCAACTCATTCCCGGTCACGGCGGCATTCTGGACCGCGTAGACAGTCTGGTGCTGACCGCGCCTTTGCTGTACTGCGGCTTGATGCTGTGACCCTTTTAACCTGAAACAGCTTGCATGGCGCTGGGTGCTTTGTACCCGCGTCCATGCAAGCCCATGTGAGACTTTGGCATGACGCAATCTTTATCTACCGCCTGGACCCCGCAAGAGTCTGGCTTTGACAGTTTTGACCGCACCCGTGTGTTCTACCGCAGCTGGCAGCCTGTACAGCCACGGGTAGACGGGCCACCCAGGGCGCTGGTGTTTTTGCACCGCGGCCACGAGCATTCGGGCCGCATCCAGCCGCTGGTAGAGGCTCTGGCCGGCCCGCAGGACTGGGCGTTTGCCTGGGACGCGCGCGGCCACGGGCATTCGCCCGGCGAGCGCGGTGATGCGCCTAGTTTCACCACCCTGGTGCAAGACTTTGAATGCTTCATCCGCCACCTGCAGGCCACCCATGGCATTGCGGCGGAGGACATCTTCGTCGTGGCCAACAGCGTGGGCGCGGTGATTGCCGCCACCTGGCTGCACGACTACGCGCCCCGGGTGCGCGGCGTGGTGATGGCGGCGGCAGCGTTTGACATCAACCTGTATGTGCCGCTGGCCAAACCCGCGCTGCGGCTGGCGCTGAAGTTTGCCCCCGACCTGGCGGTGACCAGCTACATCCGCGCGGGCATGCTGACCCATTCCGCCGCCCAGGCCCAGGCCTACGATGCCGACCCGCTGATTACCAAGCGCATTTCGGCCCGCGTGCTACTCGACCTGGCCGACACGGCGCAGCGCGTGGTCGGCGACGCGCAGGCCATCGACACCCCTGTTTTGATGCTGGTGGCCGACAAGGACTATGTGGTCAAGCCCGGCCCGCAACGCCGGTTTTTTGACAGTCTGGCCTCTAGCTTCAAACGCTACCTGGTCATTCCCAATTGCCACCATGCTATCTTTTATGAAGACCAACCCCAGGCGCAGAAAGCGCTGGAGGCCAGTCGGGCATTTATCGCAGAGTGCTTTGCCAAAGACCTGCCACCGCTGGCCGAGCAGCACAGCGCCGACACCGTAGGCCCCAGTGCGCACCGCTACCAGGCGCTGCAGCAGGGCATGGGCGGCAGCGCGGTGGAAAACGCGTTTTTCGCGCTGCAAAAGCGCATGCTGGGCAGCCTGGGCCACCTAAGCAATGGCATGCAGATCGGCATGGCCCAGGGCTTTGATTCGGGCGCTTCGCTGGACTACGTTTACCGCAACCAGGCCGGTGGCCGCTGGGGCGTGGGCGCGCTGATCGACCGGGGCTACCTGGACGCGATTGGCTGGCGCGGCATCCGCCAGCGCAAAGTGCAGTTGCAGCAACTGCTGGGCGAACTGATTGCCCTACACCCGGTGGATGCACCGCTGCGCATCCTCGACATCGCCGCAGGCGGCGGGCGCTACGTGCTGGAGACCGTCAAGCGCTTCCAGAACCGCGACATCGCCATCACCCTGCGTGATGTAGACCCGCAGAACCTGGCGCAGGCCGAGCAGCTCAGTCGCGATTGGGGCCTGCGCAACCCGATCACCTACCAGTGCCGCGACGCGTTCAACTTGGCCAGCTACCCCGCGGACGAGGGGCCGTACGACATCGTGATCGTGTCTGGCCTGTACGAGCTATTCAGCGACAACGCACGGGTGCTGCTCTCCTTGCAAGGCATTGCCCAGCAGTTGGCCATCGGCGGCCACCTGGTCTACACCGGCCAGCCTTGGCACCCCGAGCTGCGCATGATCGCCCAGACGCTGACCAACCACCTGGGTCAGCCCTGGCAGATGCGCCCCCGGCCCCAGGCGGAAATGGACGCACTGGTGGCCAGCATCGGCTGCCACAAGGTACACAGCGAAGTGGGACTAGCGGGGATTTTTACGGTGTCGGTGGCGCGCCGGATCGCAGCGCCGACCGCAGCCGGTTAACCAGCGTCCAGCCCAGCAGCACCAGCACCCCTACCAGCAGCCCGTTCAGCCACAGGCTGCGGGCACCTGACGCCAGCAGCAGGGCCAGCAGCCCAAAGGCCACCGCCCGGTCGCTTTTGCCCATGGGCCCGTCAAAGCGGCGGGGCGACGCTACCAGCAGCGCCAGCACCCCGGCAAATTCCACCAGCAAGGCCCCCAGCGCCGCCACCACCACCAGCGGCGCGTAGATGCCTGCGGCCAGCGCAAACGGCAGCACCAGCGCCGCGTCCGACACCTGGTCGGCCATCTCGTTGAGCAGCGCGCCCCAATGGCTTTTTTGCCCGCTGAAATTGGCCAGCATGCCGTCCAGCGCGTTCAAGGCCATGCGCAGCAGCATGAATACCGGCAGCCCGGCCCACAGCCGCCGGTCGCCCGGCTGCCAGGCCAGGGCTGCGCCGTACAGCAGCGACAAGAGCATCGCCAGCAATGTGATCTGGTTCGGTGTGACCCGCCACTGCACCAGCCGCGCCAGCACGGGGCGCAGTAGTTGCTGGAAACGGGGTTTGAGTTGGTAGACAGAAAAGCTCATAGGTTTTGTGACATGAAGTCATTGGCGATTACCACGCTGCGGCGCAAGCCCATGGCGCAGTGCAGGTAGACGCAGCGGCCCGCGGCAGTTTCCCGCCGCAGCGCCGCTACGATGTCTTGCACCACGGCGGCGGGTGGGGCCACGATGTCGAGCAAGGGGAAGTGCTGGTACGGGTGGCTGCGCAAGGCCGGGGTTTCGCCCAGCTCGTGGGCCAGGTCAAACACCGTGCAGCCGGGCGGCAATTGCGCCGCCTCGGCATGGCGCAGGCGGCGGCCTATCCACAGTTGGGCCGTGATTTGTCGCACTGGCGCATGCTGCCGCCCGCGCCACACCACCGCCCACCACGTGAGCCGGTAGCCCAGCAGATACGGTGCGTACACGCAGCACACCCACCAGGGGATGCGCCCCTGGGTTTTGTGCAAAAAGTGGCGGTTGCCACGCGCATAGGCCAGGGCCACCAGCCACAGGCTGGCCACCAGGTACAGCGTGAGGGCCGCAGGCCACAGGGCGCTGCCCACTACGCCCGCCACGCCACCGGCCAGCAGGTAAACCAAGGCCACAGGGGCTTCGCTTCGCCCTGGCCGCACCACGCGAATGCAGGCCAAGCCCAGCAGCCCGCCGCCCACGACATCCAACGCTTGGTGCTGGTAGGTGAACAGCGTGGACAGCGCCGTCAGCAGCAGCCAGCCGCCCAGCAGCGCACGCGCCCAGGGGGCTGCCAGCAGGTCGCGCAGCGGTGCCCACAGCAGCACGCAAAAGGCTACGTGCAGGGAAGGAAACTGGTTGTAGGGCGCGTCGACAAGCGCCAGCGCCCGGAACAGCGCGGCGGGGATGGGTTCGGCCACCGGGGGCCGCTGCCCGCTGAACTGCAGCGGCCACAGCACAAACACCAGCGCCGCCAGCACCGTGGCCAGCAGCAGCCGCAGGCTGAGCACGCGCAGACCGTCTTGGCTGGGCACCAGCCACATGGCGGCGCACAGCAGGATGCCGCTGCTGGCGTAGGGCAGCACCATCCAGGGCCAGAACGGGGTGTGTGCTTCCCACGCAAAGGCGATGTGGCGGGTGGTGCCGCGCTGCTGCGCCAGCGCATTGGCCAGCAGGTAGCACAGTGAGAACACCAGCCCGTTGATCCCCACATGCACCAGGCGTTGCCGTGCGGTTACTGCGACTCCTGGTTCCATGCACTGCCTTGTTCAATTCTTTGGGTTATCTTAGCCGGATGAATTCGACACAAAAATACCGCCGCTGCATGGTGTTTGCCGGGGGCGGTTTCCGCTTTGGCATCTACCTGGGCATGTACGCCGCTGCGCGCGATGCAGGCCGGGCCCCCGATGTGCTGCTGGCCACCTGCGGCGGGGCGATTGCGGCGGCGCTGGTGCAGGCGCTGCCCAACGATGCGCAGCGCAAGGCCTGGCTCAGCTCGCCGCAGATGTACCAGTTTTGGGGCAGCCTGCAGCCCGCGCCGCAGGCCAGCATTACCCAAACCCTGCTGGGTGCCGCCCGGCGTAAGTGGTCGCGCCAGCCCGCACCGGTGGTGCCAGACCTGTTCCGCGACTACCTGTTTGACGTGCCGCCCGCCTTGCCGCTGCCGCCGTCTGCGGTCCACTCGGAAGTAGACGTGGTCACCATCGGTGGCAAGCTGCTGTTTGGCCCGGCGGACGTGGGCCAGCCGCGTGGCAGCCGCAAGCTGTTTGCGCAGACCGTGTTCGGCCCGCCGCGCGCTACCGCCTTGGCCCAGGGTATGGCCTCGCCGTTTGCAGATGCGCACTGGGGGCAGCATGCGGTGGCCGACACGGTGCTGACCGACGCCACGCTGCCGCTGGAGCAGGCGGCGCGCATGTCCATCACCGACTTCTACTACTTCCCCAGCCACCGTTTTGCAGGTGACCACTACATCGGTGGCGTGGTCGATTTGTTCCCTATTGAGCTGGCGCACCGCCTGGCCGACGAGGTAATGATCGAATTCAAGGAGTCGTTTGACCAGACCTTTTCCATTCCCGCCTGGCGCGCCGTGCTGGGGCTGGATGGCAACCAGCGCCTGCGCCAGGTCAACGGCCAGCTCGCGGATGTGTGGTTTGACACTTCGGACGTGACCACCGCGTTGCCGGTGCAGCAAATCCACAAGCAGCTGGACTGGCGGCGCAACCGCATCACGCTGGCCCTGCCCACCGACCACGCCACCTACGTGTGCTACATGGACGCGCAATGGCAGTACGGCTACCAGCGCGGCCTGGAAGCCCTGCAGCGCCCCCCGGCCCGCATGCGCAACGTAGACCGCTACAACCGGGCCCAGGCATGCGCGTTCTGATCCTGGGCGGCACCAGCGGCATCGGCCTGGCGCTGGCCCGCCACTACCTGCAGCAGGGCGACACCGTGGCCGTGTGTGGCCGCGATCTGGCGCGCTTGCCCGCCGACTTGCCGCCGCAGTTGCAAGCCTACGCGCTGGACATTGCCGACCCGCAGGCCCTGGCGGAGATGTTTGCGCGCTTTGCCGCGCCGGGGTTGGACCTGGTGGTCGTCGCCGCAGGCTTCTACTTCAACACCCGCCGCCACCCGCTGGATGCCGCCACCACACTGCGCATGCTGCGCACCAATGCCAGTGGCCTGAACCACGCGTTCGAGCGGGCGGCAGAGAAGATGTTGGCCCAGCGCGCAGGCCATCTGGTGGCGGTGGCGTCGGTTGCCGGGCTGCTGCACGATTACCCTGGCGCGTCGCTCTACAGCGCCACCAAGCGCAACGTGCTGAGCGTGTGCGCAACCTACCGCCTGGCGTTGCAGCCCTTTGGCATCGCGGTCACCGCCATCGTGCCCGGCTACATCGACACGGAAAAACTGCGTGCATTAAACGGCGGCGATGCCCGCCACAAGCCGTTTTTGTTGTCCGAAGCGCAGGCGGTGGCGCGCATCACCCAAGCCATTCGCAAGCGACAGGCGGTGTGCGTGTTTCCCTGGCAAATGCGCTGGCTGGTGGCGGTATTGAACCGGCTGCCGCGCTGGGTGTTGGCGTTGCGGGGCTGAGGCTGGGGCGCTCATCCAGCCGAGCACCACCGACCCGATTCTGGGCACAAAGCGGCTGGTGCGCCGTTGCGCCAGACCTGTTCGGCATCCAGCCTAAAGGCCGTCGCAGGGTCGGTGTCAAAGTTAATTTGCAGTGCGTGGCCCACATCAGCTTGTTCGACGGGCAACTCCCAGGTCAGAAAAACCAGCGTGCAATCGCGCTCAGGTGGGAAGTCGGCTACGTTGAAAGCCGTACTGTCACGCGGCACCACGGCGTGGGGCTGGCCCGTATCGAACACCAGCACCGTGCCCTTGGCCAGAGGAATGCGCAGGTCGATGACGGGGAAATGCACATCCAGCCCCTGGTCTTCGCTCAAAAATAGATTACAAAACGCCGCACCGCCGTACTGCGCACCGTCATGGTGGTAGCGCGCGCCGCGGCAGGCCATCAAGGCGACATCACTGGCGGCCAGCACGTTCTGCAGACCGTGCGCTTGCGTCCAATCGACCGCCGCCTGCACGCAGTGCCGATAGTCCGGCCAGCGCATCCGTGCCCTTGGCAAAGACAGGGCCTCCACATTCCCCGGTTCCAGGCCCAGACGCAAAGTCGCATCCCGCGCCCAATCCGCCACCAGACGTGCCGGGGGCGCAGGCACATCGACCAAGCCGTGCAGCACAGTGCCGCTGACATTGCGGCTGCGCAGGGTGTCGCCGCTCCAGAAGTAGGCGGTGAGTAAATCTGGTGCGTAGTGTGGTGGGGGAGGAGGGCGCATGGGGCGCAGTGTAGTGAGGCGCTAGACAAGCTCTCACCAGAGGCCGTTTAGGTATGAATGGCGTCATGCCGGGCCGACTTCAGTCGGTTCAGCCGACGATGGTGAATGTCTTCTGTGGGTCGATATGCAAGATGCGACCACTCTGGTCGAACTTGAAGCCCCCCGCACTGTAAGGCTTGTGAAGGCGGCATGAACGCTTGCCGAAGGTCAGAATCACCGAACCTTCTACACCTTGGCTGACCTCAATCGCCGCGTCCTGGAACATGGCGAGCTGTCCTTCGATCTTGCGTTTCTCCGCTAGCCGCGCACCCCACCCCTGGAGGACCTGCTGCAAGGAGGCCTGGGCGCGCGGCAGTAGATTGTTCTTGTCCCCGTTGGCCTTGAGATGCTGGACGACCTTTTTCAGATTGCTTTGCTCGGCCTCCATTTTGACGATCTGCGCCTGAATCTCCAGCAACTGGGCTTCCAGTATAGGGTTGACCCCCACCTGCACGGTGGTTACGCCACTGGCATCGTCGGCCCCGATCTGCGGGGCTTGCACCTTCATCATGCAGCGCGTCGTGCCGCCGACGATCCGACCGCGTTTCTGTGCCTTGACACCTACGATGACCTGGTTGATCGCCATCAGTTCGCTTTGCAACACCATGTCATCTACAGAAATGACGGTGCCGGCTGAAACCATGGAGTTCTCGATAAACCGTGCCGACACCGAGCCCTCTGCCTTGATCTTGGAATGGGCAACGATCCCGCCGTCGATCCGGATGTCGCCACCGGCTTCCAGTTCCGCCCCTTCCACCGTGCCACGGACGATGATGTTGCCCGTGACCTTGATTTTCATGTGGGCCATTACATCGCCCTTGATCTGGATGCTGCCGTCGAAAGTAACGTTGCCGCTGTCCATGTCCACCTTGTCAAGCGCGAGCACATCTTCCACCAGCATGCCGTTTTCCACCTTCACGGGCTGCCCTTTGATGTCCGCCTCCAGCACCTCGGGCTCGTCGTGGGCGAAGCGCACGCCCTTGAGGGTGTTGGCGTAGGGTGTGTCGATGCCTGGCGACGGCTTGATGGCATTGCCCCGCACATCGCAGCCGGGCAAGCCCAGCGTGGCGGGGTGGCGGCGCATCAGCGGCGTGCCGGGCTGGACGAAAGGAATGTCACCCATTTCGCGGAAGTCGATCAGACCGTCTTCATTGACCTTGGGCGCGCGCTCGGCCACCGTCTTGATGAGTAATTCAAATTCGGAGTCCACGCCGCTGACGGGTGGCCTCTGGCGGGCTACTTCGATTTGGACGGACTTTGCGGCAGTGCAGGCTTGTGGGATGGCCTGTTCATCGATGCCAAACACGACCCCGGCTAGGCGTATGGCCTCAGCTACGTCGGCACCCAGCAGACTCTGGCCGCCTTGCGGGGGCGACACCTGCAACCAGGCCAGGGCACCGTTATTCGTGATCTGCACTTCCACCGAGGCATTGCGTTTTTCGGCAATGTCGACATCGAATGCGCCAGCGTGGCCTTCCCAGCCCTCCATCAGGAGGTTGAGGCCATCGTCCAGCAACATCCAGGCCCCATAACCCCCCTGGGCCAGCAACTCACGCACGGTTGCCGCGCTCAGCGGTGCGCGGTTTTCTGCCGCCGACACCAGCGCCGTCACATGCGCGCCTTGTTCGGACAGCGTCAGGCCCTCGGCCAAGACTTTGTTTGGAGGAGCGCTTTCCAGGCCTTGTTGATCTGACATAAGGAAGCCAGTCCTGCTTTGCCGTTATTGTCCTTACATTGTAAGGTTTTGTGGCTCTGGTTGGGCTGTATTCCAGAGCCGGGCTCAGTCCTTGAGCTCCACCCCCAGGGCATCCAGCTTCTTTGCATACGTATCCCTGCGTTTTGCAGCCTTTGCCGCTGTTTCCAATGTCGCCTGGGTGGCCATCGGACCCTTTTGGGCTACGGCTTTAATCAGTCAGAACTTGTGCGCGGCATCTGCCTCGGCGCGCCTGAAGGTGGCAATGGGTTCGGCATGGGGAACGGATGGGGCATAAGTACCGTATTGTTTAAAGCGCTATTTTCTGCGCTGCAGTGGCTTACTTCGGGGTGTGGTGAGAGGCTGCAATCGGGCCGAAAGTTTATATGCTTTTTAGGGCTCCAGCGCAGATGCTACCTGCGCTGGAAGCTATGAAAATGATAAAAACCGGCGCACCCTCACAGCCCCATCGCCCGCCCATCGCTACGCGGATCGTGCGCGCCGGTCATCACCCCTGTGGTGGGGTCGATGCGGATGGCACCGGGATGGCCCATCAGCGGGCTGTGGGCGGGCAGGGGGCTGAGGGCGTGGCCGCGCCGGGCCAGGTCTTGGAAAACTTGCGCCGATACATCGTCTTCCAGCTTGAGCGAATCGCGTGCGTCGGAGAAGGTTTTGCCCAGCAGAAAGCGCGGGCGGGCCAGGGCGGTGTACGGGTCCATGCCGTAGTCGATCATGCGGGTCAGGATGGCAGCCAGGGTTTGCGGCTGGCCGTCGGCACCCTGCGTGCCGTACAAGATGGAGGGCTTGCCGTGCTGCAAATACATGCCGGGGTTCAGAGTGTGGAAAGGGCGCTTGCCCGGTGCCAGGCAATTGGGGTGCTGCGGGTCCAGCGAGAAGGCCGCGCCCCGGTTGTGCCACAGCATGCCGGTGTCGCCCACCATGACACCGCTGCCCCAGTCGAAGTAGGTGGTGGCCAGCATAGACACGGCGTTGCCCGCGCGGTCGGCCGCGGCCAAAAACACGGTGTCGCCGGTCTGAAAATGGTGCGGCCAGGGCAGGGCCTGGTCCATGCGGATGGACGCGGCCTGCTGGTCCAGGTGGGCGGGCGACAGCAGGCGTTCGATCGGCACCGGGGCGTGGTCGGGGTCGGCCACGAAGCGGTTGCGGTCGATGAAGGCGCGCTTCACCGCTTCGACCAGCAGGTGGTAGTAGTCGGCGCTGCCCTCGGCGATGCCGCCCAAGTCAAACCGGTCCAGGATGCCCATGATCTCCAGCGTGGTGATGCCCTGCGTGGGCGGGCGGTGGGCCACCAGGGTGCCGTCGCGGTAGGGCAACTGCAGCGGGGCTTCGGCGCGGGCGTGGGTCTGGGCCAGGTCGGCGGCGGTCAGGGGCGAACCGGCCTCGGCCAGGCCTTGGGCGATGGTGGTCGCCAGCTGGCCTTCATAGAAGTCGCGCGGGCCGCGCAGCGCCAGGGTCTCCAGCGTGGCGGCCAGCGCGTGCTGGTAGCGCAGCTGCTGGGGCGCGGGCATGGCACCGTCCTGCAAAAAATGGGCGTAGACGTCGGGCAGGGTCGCAGCTTCGGGCTGGCGAAACTGCAGCCAGAAGCGCTCGGATTCGGAGATGGCAAAGCCGTGGCGGGCCAAGGTGATGGCGGGGGTCAGCAGCCCGGCCCAGCTTTGGTTGCCTGCCCACTGGTCGCGGCTGATGGCAAAGGCCTGGCCCCACACGTCCACCGCCGCCGCGCTGGTCAGCATGGCCTGCGGGCCACGGGTGGGGATGCTGCCGTTGTAGGCAGGCAGGTGCTGGGCGGCTTGGCCGATGCCCGACAGGCTGTGCACCTGGCCGTGCGCATCGGCAATCAGCATGAAGGCATCGCCTCCCAGGCCGCAAAAATGCGGGTAGGTAACGCACAGGCTGGCGGCTGTGGCGATCACCGCCTCGATGGCGTTGCCGCCCTGGGCCAGCACGGCCAGCCCGGCTTCGGTGGCCGGGCCGTGGGGGCTGGTGACCATGCCCTGGGTGGAGGTGGCGAGGCTCATGGTGTGTTGCTCATGTTGCAAGGCCCGCGCGCTGCAGCAGCCACTCGGCGCTGTCGTTCCACACGTCCATCTGCACGATCAGGCCCTGGCGCACCACGTAGCGGTCTACATAGCGGTTGCCCTCGAACAGGCTGCCGTCGGGCCAGGCGCCAAACAGCGTGCCGATGTTGTAGACGATGGCCTCGGCCTCGGTGGCGCCGGCCACCACGTCGGTTTGCTCAAAGCGCTTTTTCACCCAGGTGTAGCGGCTGGCGTTGAAGCGGCTGCATTCGGCCGGGTCGCGCATCTCGCGGCCTCCGGTGAAGCGGATGCGCAGGTCGGGCGCGGTGAAGGCGCGCGCGCCCTCGGGGTCGGGCACCATGATGGTTTGTAGAAAGCTTTCGACCAGCGCTTTCGCCTGGAGGCCGGAGTCAGATGGGGTATTGGTGTGCATGGTGTGCCTAAAGAGCTGCGGGCGTGCAACGACTATGCCAGTTCTTGGCTTGCCGGGTTTTTTAAGGAATATGTGCCGCCTGCGCAGATTCCACCTGCGCGGGCAGCTATCAAAGTAATAGTATTGGGGCGTGCGCATCTTTGGCAAAATAAGTGATGCCCATCCACTACAGAAAGCGAATCTTTTGAAAATACTCAACCTGGTAGGCGCGGGCCGTGTCGGCCAAACGCTGGCACGGCTGTGGCAGCAGCAGGGTACGTTTGCGGTGCAAGACGTGCTGACCAGCACACCCGCCAGCGCGCAGGCTGCCTGTGCCGCCATCGGCGCGGGCCATCCTGTAGAGACACTGCAGGCAATGCGTCCAGCCGATGTGTGGATGCTGGCTGTACCCGATACCGCGTTGCCGCAGGTGGTGCAGGGGCTGTCTACGGCGTTTGCGGAATCCTCGGCCTTGATCGAGCAATCCGTGGCTTTCCACTGCAGCGGGGCGCTGGACAGCGCGTTGCTGGCACCGCTGGTGACGCTGGGCTGGCAGACAGCCAGCGCGCATTGCATTTTGAGTTTTGCCTCGGTAGAGGCCGCCGTGGCCCAGTTCCCCGGCACGGCCTGCGCGCTGGAGGGCAATACCCGCGCCTGCGGCCTGCTGCGTGCCGCCTACACCGATATCGGCGCGCGCTGTTTCAGCGTGGCCAGTGAGCAAAAGTTGCTGTACCACGCGGCGGCCGTGTTTGCCACCAACTTCCTGCCGGTGCTGCAAAGCGTGGCCGAAGACGCATGGCGCAGCGCCGGAGTGCCTGCCGAGCTGATTCCCGATTTGCGCGCCAGCTTGCTGGCCCATGCGGTGCACAACATCACCACGCTGGGGCCGGCTGCCGCCTTGACCGGCCCGGCCGCCCGGGGCGACACCGCCGCCATCGCCCGCCAGGCGCTGGCCGTGACAGCCTGGAACCCAGAGGCCGGTGCGGCCTACGACGCGCTGAGTGTGTTGGCTCTGCGCTTGGCGGGCCAGCAGAAAATTTAGTGAAGGGTCTGCGCCAGCATTTCACGCAGGTTTAACGCGCAGTTTTGCAGCGCGATGCAGCGGGAGCGCTGGGCACACTGTAGGCAGGTGTCGGCATAGGCGGGGTCGCGCAGCAGGCGTTCCGGGTCCACGGTATAGCCTTGGCCCGCCATCAGCCATTTGAAGTCCACCTCCAGCAGCAAGTGGCTGTTTTGGTCGCCAGGAATATTGACAGTGTGCGTCTGCATGTGCGCTCCTTGCTCTGTTT
>NZ_JBDTEM010000103.1:0-8207 GCF_039922535.1 Rhodoferax sp.
AGCGGCACGGTGATTTGCTGCCAGCGCACCACGTCGAGCGGCATGAAGCGGGCCTCCATCTGCCCGCCAGTCACGGTGACGAGTTCACAGCCCTTGGGGCCGGTTTCATTGGCGTGGCGGCCCTGCAAATTGCCGGGGAAGACGACGCGGGGCGACTCGCACTCCACCGCCCGGGTATGCACATGGCCCAGCGCCCAGTAGTCATAGCCACGGGTTTTGAGCGTGGCAATGTTGGTGGGGGCGTAGGTGTCGTGGCCGCTGGCCCCGGTCAGGCTGGTGTGCAGCAGGCCGATATTGAACAGACCCGGCACGGCGACGGGGTAATGCGGCACCAGGTCTTCAGGCACCTCGCGCTGCGGAAAGCTGTGGCCGTGGATGGCGACACCCAGCGCGTCAATCTGCACGGTTTCGGCCTTGCGGCTAGAGAAGATTTTGACGTTGTCGGGCAGCACCAGCTCGCGGGTGATGGTGCCCTGGGCGTCGTGGTTGCCCTGCACGATGTACACCGCAATGTCGGCGCGGCCCAGGCGCACCATTTGGGCGCGAAAGAACAAACCGGTGTGGAAGTCGGGCCAGTCGCGGTCGTACAGATCACCGGCCAGCAAGACGAAGTGCACGCCTTCGGCCAGCGCCAGATCAACCAGGTTTTCCAACGCCCGGCGGGTGGCGTTGCGCAGGCGCTCCACCGGGGCCCCGGCATAGCGGCTCAGGCCACGCAGCGGGCTGTCGATGTGCAGATCGGCGGCGTGGAGGAAGCGGAAGCTGCCGGGGGTGTCGGCAGCGGAAGTTACTACAGTATCCATAGCACCTAGTGTAGGTGGAATGTGCGGCGGAGGCTGATTTTCTATCAATCGCCCACCTTCTCCCGCGCCGCAGGAGAAGGTGGGTTAGGGCTTACTCGCCGAGGTATGCAGCGCGGACCTTGGGGTCGTTCAGCATGGTCTTGGCATCACCGCTCATGGTAACGATGCCGGACTCCATCACGTAGCCACGGTCGGCAATACCCAGCGCGCGGCTGGCGTTTTGCTCGACCAGCAGCACGGTCACGCCCTGGGCGTACACGTCTTTGACCACTTCAAAGATCTTGTCCACCATGATGGGCGACAGGCCCATGGAGGGCTCGTCCAGCAGCAGCACCTTGGGGCGGCTCATCAGCGCGCGGCCCATGGCCAGCATCTGCTGTTCGCCACCGGACATGGTGCCGGCCAACTGGTCCTTGCGTTCGCGCAGGCGCGGGAAGATGGTGAACATCTTTTCGATGTCTTCCAGAATCGCCGCCTTGTCGTCGCGGATGTACGCGCCCATTTGCAGGTTTTCGGTGATGGTCATGCGGGTGAACACGCCGCGGCCTTCGGGCACCATGGCCAGGCCGTCTTTGACCAGATCCCACGCGCCTTTGCCTTTGATGCTCTTGCCCAGGTAGTGGATGTCGCCACCCACAAACGGCAGCGTGCCGGTGATGGCCTTCATGGTGGTGGTTTTGCCCGCACCGTTGGAGCCGATCAGGCTGACCAGTTCGCCTTCGCGGACTTCAAAGTCCACGCCCTTGACGGCCTGGATGCCGCCGTAGGATACCTTCAGACCGCTGACTTTGAGCAGCACTTCGCCGGGTTGTTTCATAGAAGTTGTCGCCATCTCAATGTCCTCCCGTGCCTAGGTAGGCCTCGATCACTTTTTCATTTTTCTGCACTTCGGCAGGGGTACCTTCGGCAATTTGCTTGCCGTAGTCGAGAACGGTCAGGCGGTCGCACAGGCCCATCATCAGTTTGACATCGTGCTCGATGAGCAAAATGGTGCGGTTGTCGTTGCGGATCTTGTTGATCAGCTCGCGCAGCATGACTTTTTCGGTCATGTTCATGCCCGCAGCGGGCTCGTCCAGGGCGATCAGTTGCGGATCGGTGGCCAGGGCGCGGGCGATTTCCAGGCGGCGCTGGTCACCGTAGCTCAGGGTGCGGGCCTTGTAGTCGGCCAGTTGGCCGATACCGACGTAGTCCAGCAGTTCCTGGGCGCGCTTGGCAATCGCCAGCTCTTCGGTTTTGAAACCCTTGGTACGGAAGATCGCGCCCAGCAACCCGGTATGGGTGCGGATATGGCGGCCCACCATGACGTTTTCCAGGGCGGTCATTTCGGCGAACAAACGGATGTTCTGGAAAGTGCGGGCAATGCCGGCCTTGGCCACTTCGTGCACCGCGGTGGGCGAGTAGGGTTTACCTGCCAGTTGGAAGGTACCGCTGTCGGGGGTGTATAGGCCGGTGATCACGTTGAAGAACGTGGTTTTTCCGGCACCGTTGGGGCCGATCAGGCCGTAAACCTGGCCGCGCTGGATGGTGATACCCACGTCGCTCAGGGCTTGCAGGCCGCCGAAACGCTTGGAAATGCCCGCAACTTGCAGGATCACTTCGGATTTTTTGCTGTCTGTCATGGGTGTTCCTTACTTGGCCTTGAGCGATTTGCCGTGGTCGGGCGAGGGCCAGAGACCCCGTGGACGCGACAGCATGATGGCGATCATGGCCAGAGCAATCAGCAACTGGCGCAGGATGGCCGAGTCCAGCCGTCCGCCGGTCATGGCCTGCAACGGACCCGCCAGGTAGCGCAGCACTTCGGGCAGAGCCGACAGCAGCACCGCACCCAAAATCACGCCAGGCAAGTGGCCAATACCGCCCAGCACCACCATGG
This sequence comes from Rhodoferax sp., assembly GCF_039922535.1. GTDB lineage: Bacteria > Pseudomonadota > Gammaproteobacteria > Burkholderiales > Burkholderiaceae_C > Rhodoferax_B. Next base: position 2,677 of record NZ_JBDTEM010000103.1, read on the forward strand.
CAACAATCATCACCGACTCCATCAGGCTGAAGGACTCGGGCGACACAAAGCCCTGGAACGCGGCAAACAGCGTGCCCGACACGCCACCAAACGTGGCACCCGTGCCGAAGGCCAGCAGCTTCATGTTTCGGGTGTTGATGCCCATGGCCTTCGCGGCGATTTCGTCTTCGCGGATGGCCATCCAGGCGCGGCCGACACGCGACAGCTCCATGCGGTGGCAAATCACGATGCTGATCACCACCAGCACCAGGAACAGGTAGTAGTACAGGCTGACCGAAGGAATCTCGTAACTGCCGATGTGCAGGGTCTTGCCCAGGTCAAGGCCGAAAAACTTCAGCGAGTCGATCTGGTTCAGGCCTTTGGGACCGTTGGTGATGTTGATGGGGTGGTCCAGGTTATTCAAAAACACCCGGATAATTTCACCAAAACCCAGGGTCACGATGGCCAGGTAGTCACCGCGCAGTTTGAGCGTGGGTGCGCCCAGCAGCATGCCAAAGAAGCCCGCAATGGCCGCCCCGACCGGCAGAATCATCCACAGCGGCATATGCAAGCCCTCTGGGAACATGGCGGCAATGGCGGGGAAGGAGTCGGTCAACTGGGGCGAAGCCAGCAGGCCGTAGGTGTAAGCACCCACGGCAAAGAAGGCCACGTAGCCCAGATCGAGCAGACCGGCAAAGCCGACCACTACGTTCAGGCCCAGGGCCAACATCACGTAGATCAGCGCCATGTCGGCAATGCGCACCCAGGCGTTGCCAAAGTTTTGCAAAATCAGCGGCAGGATCAGCGCCGCAACGGCACAGACGATCAGGTTTGTTTTGTTCAGTTTCATAGTGGTGCTCCCATCAGGCCCGGTCGGCCACACGTTCACCCAGCAGGCCCGAGGGGCGCAGCGTGAGCACAATGATCAGCACGATGAAGGCAAAGATGTCGGAGTAGTTGCTACCCAACACGCCACCGGTCAACTGGCCGATGTAGCCCGCGCCGATGGATTCGATCAGGCCCAGCAAAATACCGCCGACCACCGCACCGGCGAGGTTGCCGATGCCGCCAAACACGGCTGCCGTAAAAGCTTTCAGGCCGGGCAAGAAGCCCATGGTGTGCTGCACTGTGCCGTAGTTGGATGCGTACATGACACCGGCGATGGCGGCCAGCACCGCGCCGATGATGAAGGTGGCCGAAATCACCATGTCGGGCTTGACACCCATCAGGGCGGCCACGCGGGGGTTCTCTGCCGTGGCCCGCATGGCGCGACCCAGCTTGGTGTAATTCACCAACCACATCAGCACCGCCAGGGACACGGCGGTAAGGGCCAGGATCAAGATCTGCGTGGGGGTGATGACGGCGCCGCCGATGTTGTATGGTTGGGCAGGCAACAGCGTGGGATAGGGTTTGTAGTTGGGTTTCCAGATGATCATGGCCAGGGTTTGCAGCAGGATGGACATGCCGATGGCGGTGATCAAGGGGGCCAGTTTGGGGCTGTTGCGCAGCGGCCGGTAGGCGACTTTTTCAATCACGAAGTTGAGTGTGGCCGAGACGATGCAGGCAATCACCAACGAGATCAGCAGCATCAGCCAGCCGGGGATGCCGGGCATGGAGTCTTGCATGAGCCCGATGATGGTCCAACTGGTCAGCGCGCCGACCATCAGCACCTCGCCGTGTGCAAAGTTGATCAAGTTAATGATGCCGTACACCATCGTGTAGCCCAGGGCTACCAAGGCATACATGCTGCCCAGCACCAGACCGTTGATGATCTGCTGTAGCAAGATATCCATAAATAATTCTCCGTGTGTGTTGTGCATCCACAGGCTGCTGGTGCCAACCATCCAGGATGGCCGACGGCCTTGTGGGCCCCGCAACTTAACAAAAAACCCGCCAACTTCGATGGACTTGCGCGGCACCCGAAAGCAGGGCAAACGCCTGGCTTTCGGGTGCCGCGCAAGTCGTGTCCAACTTGGTGCGGGTTCTGTGGCGAATTGTATCCAGCACGAAACGGGCCAAAACAAAGGGCTTAGGGCGTGTTTACCCTTGAAATCACATGGATTAGCGGCTTTGCAAAAGTATTAGTTGATCTGATGATGCAAATACATTAACGCGCCCAACTTATCGGACATACCGCTTGCAAAACCTATAGGTTTAGGTAGTGTGTTGCGCCCCGGCGTGCAACGGCTTGTCGCGCGCACCGTGTCTCAGGAAGCTTTACCTTCGGCCGAGTTCAGCCGCTGCAGCGTGCGCAGCTTTTCGGCGATGCGGATTTCCAGACCCCGCTCCACCGGCCGGTAAAAACTGGCGGCGGCCATGCCGTCGGGCAGATACTGCTCACCCGCCGCAAAACCGCCCTCTTCGTCGTGCGCATAGCGGTAGCCCTTGCCGTAATCCAGCTCTTTCATCAGCTTGGTGGGGGCGTTGCGCAAATGCATGGGCACGGGACGGGTACCGTCTTTTTTGATGAAGGCTTTGACCTCGTTAAAGGCCTTATAGACGGCGTTGGACTTGGCCGCCACGGCCAGGTAGATCACGCATTCGGCCAGCGCCAGCTCGCCCTCGGGGCTCCCCAGGCGCTCGTACACATCCGCGGCATCCAGCGCCAGGCGCAAGGCCCGGGGGTCGGCCAAGCCGATGTCTTCGCTGGCCATGCGGACCAGGCGGCGGGCCATGTAACGCGGGTCGGCCCCGCCGTCGAGCATGCGCACAAACCAGTACAGCGCCGCGTCCGGGTCGGAGCCGCGCACCGATTTGTGCAGCGCGCTGATGGTGTCGTAAAACTGCTCGCCGCCCTTGTCGTAGCGGCGCATGCGCTCGCCCAGCACCTTGAGCAGCCAGGCATCGGTAATCTCGACCTGCTTCTCCTGCGTGGCGGCCACGGCCAGGGTTTCCAGCGTGTTCAGCAGCCGCCGGGCATCGCCATCGGCGTAGGCCACCAAGCGGTCAACTGCTATTTTTTCAATAGCTGGCACCGCAGATATAGCCTGCGCATGGAGCACTATTTGCTCTAAATCTGCGGGGGTGAGTGGCTGCAGCACGTACACCGCCGCACGCGACAACAGCGCCGAGTTGACCTCGAACGACGGGTTCTCGGTGGTAGCCCCGACAAAGGTGAACAGCCCGCTTTCCACATGCGGCAAAAACGCGTCTTGCTGGCTCTTGTTGAAGCGGTGCACTTCGTCCACAAACACGATCGTGCGGCGGCCCTGGGCCTGGGAAATCAGCGCCTGCTCCACCGCGTCACGGATGTCCTTCACGCCGCCCAGCACCGCGCTGATGGTGATGAAGCGCGCGTCAAACGCATCGGCCATCAGCCGGGCAATGGTGGTCTTGCCGGTGCCCGGCGGGCCCCACAGAATGCAGCTGTGCGGCTGGCCGGATTCAAACGCAATGCGCAACGCCATCCCCTCGCCCAGCAGATGCTGCTGGCCGATAACCTCGCCCAGGTTTTTGGGGCGCAAGCGCTCGGCCAAAGGGGCATCGGTGGACAAAGCGGTACGGGTCATGGGGGTGCAACAAAGTGGAGTCTGATTCTCCCACGCGCCTGCGCGGGGGGCCAAAAACCGACGGGCTATCCCTTATCCTCCACGCACCATGATTTATGTTCCTGTCCCTTTGTCCCGCATCGAGATCTTGCGCCCTTTGCCCGTCAATGTGTGGGATGCCAAAGGCAACCTGCTGCTGCGCAAAGGGCAGTCGATTCTGTCGGAACACCACCGCGAACACCTGGATGCCCATGGTGCCTGCGCCACCGAACCCGACTACAAAGCCTGGGTCAGCAGCTACGACCGGCTAATCTACGGCCTGCTGCGTGCGGGGGCCAGCATCCAGGAAATTGCCAGTGCCACCATGCCAGAAGACATTCTGGAACTGGACTACACCGTGGGTGAAGACATCACGGGCGGCTGGACCGATGTACAAGCGGTCTGGGGCACCGTGTTGCAAAGCGGTGCGGCGGCCAGAAACCCGCTGGGCCGGCTTGGCGGCGTGCAAAAACGCGCCATGGAGCTGCTGGACAAAGACGCGGACGACAGCCTGTTCAGCCTTTTCCAGGCGCTGCCCGACAAAACCCTGGGCTACTGTGCCACCCACGCGCTGCTGTGCGCCGTGGTGTGCGAGCTGACGGCCCGCAAGCTGGCACTGGACGACTATGTTCGCCCCATCCTGGTGCAAGCCGCCCTGACCATGAACACCAGCATGGCCAAATTGCAAGACACACTGGCCACCCAAGCGACCCCGCCCGATGCCGAGCAAAAGCAGCTCATCCAGGACCATCCGGCGCTCAGCGAAGCCATCTTGCGCGGCTTTGGGGTGGTCAATGAAGACCTGCTGGATATCGTGCGGCTGCACCACGACCGGGATGAAACCAAGGGGCTGGAGCGCAACCGGGAATGCCGCCGCGTCCTGCACCTGGCCGATGTGTTGATCGGCAAAATGGCCCACCGCTCGACCCGGCCCGGCCTGTCGGCGCTAGGCGCGGCCAAATCCAACATCGTGGGTGCGCTGGACGAAGATGCCCGCGTCGGCAAGGCCATGACCACGGCCATCGGCTTCTACCCGCCCGGCACTTACGTGATGCTGGCCAACGGCGAAAAAGCTGTGAGCGTCAAAAAAGGGGCGGCCGTCAACACCCCACTGGTCGTTAGCGTGGCCAATGCGCAAGGCCTGCCCCTGGGCATCTACGTGCTACGCGACACCCGCGAAAAGCCGTTTGCCATCCTGTCGCCGGTGGCGGCAGACAACGTCAAGATCAGCCACGAGCGGGTGCAAAAGGCGGTGATGAAGACGATCCCGGCCACGCCATAGCGCTCAATTGCTATGCATTCCATAGCTACCACCGCTTGATCCCAAAGCGGTAGCGGCCGAATAAGCTTCAAAAGCTTATTGCTTCACCACATCCGCGCCCGCAGGCGGCTTGAACTGGAAGCTGTCGGCGGCCAATGTCGGATTCACCTCCACCTTGGCAAAAGTCATCACCGAGCGCTGGCCGAAACTGTCCAGAATCTCCAGCGCGGCCAGTTCGGTGGCCTTGCCATCGACCTTGAAGCCCACACGCACAGTTTGCAATTGGCCATCTTTGGCCTTGGGCGTGGCGGACACCCATTGCAGGCCGTCCTTGTCGGGCGCGGCTTGCAGCGTGAAATCAGCCTGCAGGGCTTTGAGGTCGGGCGCGGCGGCAATCAGCGCGGCAGGCGTGGAGCCCAGCACCGCAGACTGTTTGCGCGCGGTGACCTGGTTCAGGTCCACGTCATACAGCCACAGGGTTTGGCCGTCGGCGACGATGCTTTGCTCGAAAGGTTTTTTGTACAGAAATTTGAATTTGCTGGGCCGCTGGAATTCAAAGCTACCGGTCGACGTTTTGACGCGCACCGCCTGCCCTTCCTTGGGTGGCGAGGTGACCACCTGGGTGAAATCAGCGCGGCCCGACTTCACCGTCTTAACGAAATTCTCCAAGCTTTCTAGGCCATCTGCGCAGGCAGCACCTGCGCTAGCAGCTATAAATAACGCAGCAATCCATTTTTTCATCAGTTTTACTCCGCTCTCGCGGG
>NZ_JBDTEM010000104.1:0-14196 GCF_039922535.1 Rhodoferax sp.
AGCCGGACCTGGCCCAGGTGGACTGCATTGTGGTGGGTGGCGACGGCATGGTGGGTGATTTACAGGTGTACCTCGCACATGCTGGCGCAAACGTCTATATGGCCGCCAATATCGCCGAGGCGGTTCAGCACGCATGCATGCTGCAAAGCGCCGTGGTCGTGCAGCCTATCTTGCTGGAAAAAATAGACCTGGATGCCCTGCGCGTAGCATTTTCGGCCGCACCGGATGTGCGCCATCTCTTGATCACACGCGGGCGGCGGCGCGGCGCACGGATTTCCAACGCGGACATGGTGGCACTGGATGGCAATTGCCTGCGGCGCGGGGCTTTGCTGCGCGCCGTGGCGGTCGCCGCAGGCAGGCAGTCGCCCGAGGTCTACCGAGACAGTGACCTGGACAACCTGCGCAGCCCCGGTGGGCCGCCCACCATTGCCGAGGCGCGCTTGCAGGGGCGACTGATACTGATTGCCGAAGACGATGAGGTCAACCAAAAGGTCATCCTGCGCCAAATTGAAATGCTAGGCTTCGCAGCCGAAATAGCCCACGACGGCGCAGAGGCCTACAAGCTGTGGCTCACCGGCAACTACGCCCTGCTGCTGACCGACCTGCACATGCCCGTGATGGACGGCTACAGCCTCGCCGCCGCCATCCGGCGCGAAGAGGCCCAGCGGCAGCCCATGGGTGACGGGCTTACGCCATCGCGCATACCCATCCTGGCACTCACGGCCAATGTGCTGAATGGCGAGTCGCACCGCGCACGGCAGGCGGGCATGGATGAATATTTGACCAAGCCGCTACAGCTGGGCCTGTTGAGAGACGCCCTGCTGCAATGGCTACCACTGCAGGCCGTGGATGCCTTGCCCGACGCACCACCGCATTCCAGCGCGGCTTCGCCCACTCGGGCCGACCCGCGCCTACCCATCGACGTGCGCGTATTGCAAAGCCTGGTTGGCAACGATCCTGCGGTGGTGGACGAATTGATGGCCGAATACCGCTTGTCGGCGCACCGCCTGGCGCAAGAACTGCGTACCGCCCACACCCTGGACGATACGCGGCAGATCGCCTCCATCGCCCACCGGTTGAAATCCTCCTCCCGCTCGGTAGGGGCCGCCACGCTGGGCGACGCCTGTGCCGAACTGGAAAACGCCTGCCGTACCGGCACCCGAGAGGTCATTGCAGAATGCATGGCCGATTTCGAAGCCGCATTGCTGGCAGTGGAAACCTATATTCTTTAAAAACGGTAAATCCTGAAAAGGGGAAAGTTTGCGTATGAAAACTCTTGTAATTGACGACGACTCCTTTGCGCTCAAACTGCTGGCCAGGCAGTTGGCATTGGCAGGCTGCGGCGATGTGATGCTTCACCAATACGCACGCGAAGCCCTGGCGCACATGGAGTCCCCCGACCAGAAAATCGACCTGGTGTTTTGCGACCTGCAGATGCCAGACATCGATGGCGTGGAATTTGTGCGCAATCTGGCCCGCATCGGCTACCGGGGTGGCCTGGTACTCATCAGCGGCGAAGGTGCCCGCATTCTCCACACCGTACAAAAACTAGCACAGGCCCACCACATCGCCATCCTTGGCGCGGTCTCCAAGCCGGTATCGACCGAGCAGCTCAAGCAGCTGCTGGACAGCAATGCCAAGCGCCTGCAAGAGAACCAAGACGCTTGTGGCGCTGTGGGGCGGGACTTTCAGCCCTACACCCCCCAAGAACTAGAGCAAGCCATTGTCGAAGATCAATTGGTCAACTACTACCAGCCCAAGGTGGATTTCGCCACCGGGGCGCTCGTCGGCGCTGAGGCGCTGGTGCGCTGGAGGCATCCGCAGGCCGGGCTGGTGTATCCAGACCAGTTCATTCCGCTGGCAGAAGAATACCAACTCATTGACTTGCTCACCCACCAGGTGTTGGACGCGGCCGTACGCCAAGCCAAGGCCTGGCAGGACGCAGGTCTGCAGATCCAGGTGGCCATCAATATCTCGATGGACAACCTGGCGGCACTGGACTTCCCCGATAAGGTGGCACAGGTCGTCCACCATGCCGGTTTGGCTGCCAACGACCTGATGCTGGAGGTCACCGAGAGCCAGCTGATGAAAGATCCCCGTGCCACCCTGGATATCTTGACGCGGCTGCGTTTGAAGCGCATCGGCCTGTCGATTGACGACTTTGGAACCGGCCATTCCTCATTGGCGCAACTGCGGGACATTCCTTTCGGCGAACTCAAGCTAGACCGCAGCTTCGTCCACGGTGCCGATAAAGACGCGGCATTGAAGGCCATTGTGGACGGCACCCTGTCCATCTCGCGCCAGCTCGGCATCAAGTCCGTGGCCGAGGGTGTGGAAGATCTGGCCGACTGGAACTTCTTACGCGCATGCGGCTGCGACGTCGCACAGGGCTACTTCATTGCGAGACCGATGCCTGGTGAGGCACTGCGCGCCTGGTCCGAGCAATGGCAGCCGCGCCGGGCCGGGCTGACAGCCCTCCCCATTCCTTCGCGCATGTCTCCATGAATCGGCTCTGGCCACGGTGGTGGCTGCGGATGACGTGGCGGGCGTAAGAAGTCAGCATGCCTGGTACGGGGCTGTCGGATGGCCTACCGCTGCGGAAAAGATATAAGAAATCAGGCTCCAGTGCAGGTAGCACCTACGGCGGCAGCTATTTTTTTGATAGTAAACTATTGTTTTTATAGCTGCCAGCGCAGGCTCTGCTTGCGCTAGACGAGGATTTGATGGCGCATAGGTCCGCCGCAGTGCGGTGGCCGATGGGCTCACGGGCGTCGGTAAAAGCTAGCCAAGGCCGCCGCCCGGTGCACAAGCACTCCCCCTATAAATTTCCCGTACGCAATATTTTTTGCGACCAGAGTACGGATTTACTCCTAAATTTCCCGAACGGGGCATTTATTTGCCAATCCGCAGTTTTACCGCCATAATTTCCCGAACAGGACATTATTGTGACATCCGCTCCCATTCCCTCCCCTAATGCGCTAGGCCAGGCCACCCGCGCCGCCCGCAAACAGCTCGGCCTGACGCAACCGCAACTGGCCCTGGCCGCCGGTGTAGGGGTGCGCTTTGTGGTGGAACTGGAGGCCGGTAAACCCACCCTGCGGCTGGAGCACATCTTGCGGGTACTGCACGCGCTGGGGGGCAGCTTGGTGGTGGAAGGTTTGCCATCTGCATCGGAAGGCGCCTAGCATGCCGGGCCAACTCGACGTCTATCTGTTCGAGCACCTGGTGGGCCACTTGGCGCAAGTCAACGGGCGGCTCAACTTCCGCTACACGCCGGACTGGCTGGCCCACAGCGGTGCCCGTGCACTGTCCCACTCGCTACCGCTGCAAGCCACGCCGTTCGACGACCACGCCACGCGCCCTTTCTTCGCCGGGCTCTTGCCCGAAGGCGACAAACGCAAGCTGGTCGCCCAGGCGCTGCAGGTATCCCGCCAGAACGACTTTGGGCTGCTCGACGGCATAGGCGGCGAATGCGCTGGGGCGGTCACCCTGATGGAGCCCGGCCAGGCCCTGCCTGCCCTCCAGAACCCGCCCGCTGTGCGCTGGCTGGACGATGGCCAACTGCTGCGCCTGCTGGATGAAATGCCCCAGCGCCCGATGCTGGCCGGCGAGGATGGTCTACGCCTGTCGCTGGCCGGCGCGCAGGACAAACTGCCGGTACTAGCAGACGGCAAGCGCATCGGCCTCCCCCTGCTGGGCACGCCCAGCACCCACATCATCAAACCCTTGATAGCCGGGATTGACGGCAGCGTGCACAACGAAGGCTTTTGTATGGCGCTGGCCCGCGCGATGGGCCTGGACGTTGCCCCCGCCAGCGTGCGCCAGATCGAAGGCCGCCCCTACCTGCTGGTCACGCGCTACGACCGCGTACCGGGCACTGCCGCCGACACCACGCCGACGCGGCTGCACCAAGAAGACTTCTGCCAGGCCCTGGGCGTGCCGCCCGAAACCAAGTACCAGAACGAAGGCGGCCCCGGCCTGCCCGATGCCTTTGCCCTGCTGCGCAGCACCACCCGCCCCAGCGCCCTGCATGTGCTGAAGCTGCTGGACGCCGTGGTGTTCAACGCCCTGGTCGGCAACCACGACGCACACGCCAAAAACTTCTCTCTGCTGCACACCGCACGCGGCACGGTACTCGCCCCGCTGTACGACCTGCTGTGCACCGCCGCCTACCCGCGCCTGACCGACAAGATGGCCATGAAGATCGGCAGCAAATACAAGTTCAGCGAAGTGCAGACCCGCCACTGGACCCAGTTCGCCGAGGCTGCAGGGCTGTCGCCCGCGCTGGTGAAGAAGCGTATTCTGGAGATGGCCGACCGGCTGCCCACCTTGGCGCGCACCACGCTGGCGGCGATGGAGCTGCAAGGCAATGGGCACGCGGTGCTGGGGGAGATCGTGGGATTGGTGGGGCAGCGGTGTGGGTTGACGGTGCGGCGGTTGGGTGAAGGCAGCACGTAGCCTGCGGAATATAGGCATCAAACCAGGCTCCAGCCCAGGTAACACTTGCAGCAGCAGCTAGGCTTTTGATAATTTACTATTGCTTTTATAGCTACCAGCACAGTCTGTACCTGCGCTGGATGGGGAGTTAATTGTTGGCAGAATGGATGGGGGATTGACTTTTGGGGTTGAAGGGCTGTTTGTAGGCAAGAGGCAAGACTTGCCCGCGGCTCATCAGTGGAACTCTATAGCTATGTCAAACTTACCCGTAGACATATAAAGCCTGCAACCACACCGGATTCACAACAAGAAATTGCGTTTTAACAACATGGATATATTGATTAAACACTCAAACCTAACCAAGCAGAAGATAGCAGCGATGCAAATTGGCTCGGAAGGCGGACTTTCCCATATTTTTGGAAAAGATTGGAGCTCAATTGGTTCTATTGGAGAGCGTCGAAATTTTGGAAAAATATTCAAGGCGGCAGTTATAGCGGGCACAATAGCGAAACTAGAATGGATCCGAATTGAAAATTCGGGACGCTTTGACGTTTATCGAAAAAAATAGCGCCCCCATTATTATCAAATCTTAACAATCACATGAAAACCATAAATATGGCAATAGTTGCCTGTATATTTCTTTCGGCATGCAATCCTAGTAACGCGCTAAGCACCAACGATTTTGATCTTTTTGGGGAAGCTTGTACTTCATTAAAAATTCTGGGAAAACGTACACAATGTCTTGCAACGCTAGAAAATCTAAAAAAAGATTCAAAATACATTTCTGATTCAAAAAAGCTTGCGAAGTCTCAGGAAACTAAGATTCCAATTATGTTTAAAGATATACCTCTGGGAAAAACCGGCAGCAAAACGGCATTGGTCGAAATTTGTAAGCAGAACAAAAGTAATCAACCTTCAAAATATGACAAAAAAGATCATTGCGAGTATAGAGATGAGAAAAATTATATCTGGTTATCGTATGGAAATCTTGGGGAATCAATTGCGACTATTGAGTTAGGAGATAATGAATCGCTTGACTCAGTCGAAATAAAAGAAAGAAAAATTTTGATTCTTGGATTGGCGGAGATACTGCAAGAAAAATATGGACTTCCTAAGAAATCAATCAATTCTGTAGAAAATAAAATGGGAACAAAATTCGACCAAGAGATCCTCGTTTGGGTTGACGATCAAGGCAACAGAATTACGGTTGAATCAATTTATGACAAGATTGATCAAGGCCGAATAACCATTGAGTCTGCAGCAAGAATTGCTGCGCGAGGAGTTACAGAGAAAGCGGCAATTGAGGTAAGAAAATCGAATCTTTAACGGTGATTAATTAATTAACTCCGAGCCAGTGGGTCAACAGGACGCTGCGTGATACAGCCGCGCAGCGTCCTGCAACCTTTGCGATAGCTCAAATCACGAAACACCTACTATCACCAAGCATGACCGGAGCCCCAAATTCGGCCCAAAGCGTCTTGCAAACAATCAAAATAGCCAACCCACAACAGCTACTATTTCAATAGCGTGCTATGCAGATGGAAACTGAGTTAGCGTCCCACTTCTTATAGATCCAAAATCACATCCGGCACGCCGCAAACCCCGCCCCATCGCCTAAAACGAAGTCCCGAAACGCCGCCCCCAGATCCGAAAGCACCGCATCCCGCCGGTGCAGCAAGCACCAGTCCAGCATCTGCGGCATATCCTGCAAATCCAGCCCGGCTAGCATGCCAGCAGTCAGCTCTACCTGGAACACGTGAATGTTCAACTGGTATCTGCCATCGGCTTGAAAAGCCGTACGCATTTACGTACAATACTTGCTTTTCCAAGGCACACACAATGCACACACACACTGCCAGCGAAGCGCGCGCAAATTTGTATCGACTCATTGATGCAGCACAGCAGTCGCATGAGCCGATCCTTATTTCCGGCAAGCGCAGCAGTGCGGTACTCATTTCTACCGACGATTGGAATGCCATTCAAGAAACCTTGTACCTGCTGGCCGTGCCCGGCATGCGCGAGTCCGTCAAAGCCGGTATGGCGGAACCTCTCGCCACAAGTGCAAAGACACTTGCGTGGTGAAGTGGGAGCTCGTGTATGCCAAGCACGCGCTGAAAGATGCAAAAAAGCTTGCGGCAAGTGGTCTCAAGCAAAAGGCGCAAGAACTGCTGGAGGTAATCGCCAGCGATCCCTTTCAAAATCCGCCACCCTTTGAAAAGTTGGTGGGGGATCTTGCCGGGGCTTATTCACGCCGCATCAATATCCAGCACCGCATCGTGTACGAAGTTTTTGCGGCAGAAAAGACCGTTCGCGTCCTGCGAATGTGGACGCACTACGAATAACTGGGCTAACAGGTCGCCTGGTGCTGGCATGCAAACACTATCATTTAAATAGCTACCACCGCATATTCCACCTGCGCCAGCGCCCGATTTCTTATAAATCCCCAGTTAGATTCGACAAGCCGCAAACCCCGCCCCATCCGCCAGCACAAAGTCCCTAAACGCCGCCCCCAAATCCGACGGCACGGCATCCCGCCGGTGCAGCAAGCACCAGTCCAGCATCTTCGGCATATCCTGCAAATCCAGCACCGCCAGCATGCCGGCGGCCAGCTCTACCTGGAACACGTGGGCGGATAAAAAGCTGATGCCCATGCCGACCATCACGGCCTGCTTCACCGTCTCGTTGCCCGACAACTCCATCGACACATTCACCTGCAGCGACTGGGACTGCAGCAGGTGCTCCAGGAACTGGCGGGTGGCGGAGCCGGGCTCGCGGAAGATGAAGTCCTCAGTACGCAAATCGGCCCAGGTCAGCTTGCGTTTGGCGGCGAGCGGGTGGTTCGGCGGGGCCACTATGCAGTGCGGGTTGCGGGCGAAGGTTTCGGCCTCTACATCGGCCTCGCTGGGCGGGTAGCCGCCTATGGCCACGTCCAGCTGGTGCTCTTGCAGCATGGCCAAAATCTTCTCGCGCCGCTCTACCGTCAGCTTGAAGCGGATGCCGGGGTGGCGCGCCTTGAAGGCCATCAGCAGCGCGGGCGCAAAGTAGTGCGCGGTGGGCACCACGCCCAGGTGCAGCAGGCCGCCCTCGCCACTGCGGCTGGCGGCCATGGCCTCGTCTGCGATACGCACCTGGTCTAGGATGCGGCGGGTGTGGCGCAGCAGGGCTTCGCCGGGTGCGCTGAGCACCAAGCGCTTGCCGGTTTTGACGAACAGCGGCTGGCCTGCGTCTTCTTGCAACTGGCTGATCTGCATGGACACCGCTGGCTGCGTCAGGTGCAGTTGCTCGGCGGCCCGCGAGTAGCTCAGGGTTGTGGCTACGGCTTCAAAAATGCGCAGCTGGCGCAGGGTGGCGTTTTTCATGGCAAAACAGTCAGGGTTTGACCCGGAAACAGGGGTTTTCAAACAGGGCGAAACAGGGGCTGCGCGGACCGGTTGGCAGGGAGTTTCCCTAAGCTGCAGCGCAGCATTTCGGGCCCTGCGGGCGGTTGGTGCGGACCCTTGCCGCAGCAGGCCCAAAGTATAAGTAAAACTTTGGAAAATCATCAAAAAGCATTGGTTGTGGATATGTACACCCGTCCCTAGACTTGCCTCCATCGTCAACCTGCCCACTCCCGATGAGCCCCATGTCTACCACCACCATTGCCCCCTTCCCCACCTGGAACGATGCCCATGCGGCCACGCTGGATGCGTCTGGCCTGCTGCTGTACCGCTCGAATCTGTTGGGCTCCGACCTGCGCATTACCAACTACGGCGGCGGCAACACCTCCGCCAAGCTGGTGCAAAAAGACCTGCTGACCGGCCGGGACGCCACCGTGCTGTGGGTCAAGGGATCGGGCGGCGACGTGGGCTCGATGAAGCTGGACGGCTTTAGCACCCTGTACATGGACAAGCTGAACGCGCTGCAAGGGCTGTACCGTGGCCCGGACTTTGAAGACGAGATGGTGGCCTACCTGCCGCACTGCACCTTCAACCTGAACCCGCGCGCCGCCAGCATCGACACGCCTCTGCACGCCTACCTGCCCTTCGCCCACGTGGACCACATGCACCCCGACGCAGTGATCGCGATTGCCGCCATGGCCAACAGCGAAGCGCTGACGGCCAAGATTTTTGAAGGCACCGTGGGCTGGCTGCCCTGGCGCAAACCCGGCTTCGAGCTGGGCCTGATGCTGCAACGCTACCAAGCCGCCCACCCCAGCCAACGTGGCCTGATGCTGGCCGGCCACGGCCTGTTCACCTGGGGCGACACGGCCAAGAGCTGCTATGAAAACACCGTGGGCGTGATCGCCCATGCGCAAAACTGGCTGGGCCGCGAAAGCGTGGCCCGCAAGGCGGTGGCATTTGGCGGCGCGGCGCAGGCTTCGCTGCCGCAGGCCGAGCAAGATGCGACGCTGGCCCGCGTGCTGCCGGTTCTGCGCGGCCTGGCTAGCAAAAGCAGCCACAAACTGATGCACGTAGACCGCCAGGCTGCCGTGATGGAATTTGTCAACAGCGTGCAACTGGCCCCGCTGGCGGCCATGGGCACGTCTTGCCCCGACCACTTTTTGCGTACCAAGATTCGCCCGCTGATTCTGGAAGCTGCCGTTTACCAACTGGAAGGCGCAGCCCTTGCCACCGCGCTGGAAGAAAAACTCGTCGCTTACCGCGCCGACTACGCCGCCTACTACGACCGCTGCAAACGCGCCGACAGCCCGGCCCTGCGCGATGCCAACCCGGTGATCATTTTGCTGCCCGGCATCGGCATGGTGTCGATTGCCAAAGACAAGGCCACGGCACGCATCGCCGGCGAGTTCTATGTGAACGCCATCAATGTGATGCGCGACGCCAACGCCATCGACACCTATGTGGGCCTGCCCGAGCAAGAGGCCTTCGACATCGAATACTGGTTACTGGAAGAAGCCAAGCTGCAACGCATGCCCAAGGCCAAGCCGCTGGTCGGCAAGGTGGCGCTGGTGACCGGCGGCGCAGGCGGCATTGGCCGTGCCATCGTCGAGCGCTTTTTGAACGAAGGTGCCTGTGTTGCGCTGCTGGACATCGACGTGGAAGCGCTGGAAAGCACCCGCGCCGAGCTGGCCAAGCGTTTTGGCAAAGACGTGGTGCGCAGCATGGTGTGCGACGTGACGTCGGAAGACTCCGTCATAAACGCCTATGTGCAGGCCACGCTGGAGTTTGGCGGGGTGGACATTTTGGTGTCCAACGCCGGCATTGCGTCCGCCGCGCCGATTGAAGACACCAGCCTGGCGCTGTGGATGCGCAACCAGAACATCCTGGCTACCGGCTACTTTTTGGTGGGCCGCGAAGCCTTCCGCCTGATGAAGGCCCAGGCGATTGGCGGCGCCATGGTCTATATCGCCAGCAAAAACGGCATGGTGGCCAGCGCCCAGGCCAGCGCCTACTGCGCGGCCAAAGCGGCAGAGATCCAGCTGTCGCGCAGCTTTGCGCTGGAAGGCGCACCGCTGGGCATACGCTCCAACGTGGTCAACCCCGATGCCGTCATCCGCGGCAGCAAGATCTGGACGGGTGCCTGGAGCCAGGAGCGCGCCGCTGCCAACAAAATCAGCGAGGAAGAACTGGAAGCCTTTTACCGCGACCGCTCCATGCTGAAACGCAGCGTGTTCCCCGAAGACATTGCCGAGGCCACCTACTTCCTGGCCAGCGATTTGGCGGCCAAATCCACCGGCAACATCATCAACGTGGATGCGGGTAATCTTGCGGCCTTCCCTCGTTAATTCGACGGTTAAACAAATAAAAGAGACAGACATGACCACGACCAAAATTGCTCCCGAATTAATAGCTGACCACGCACATAGCGCCAGCGCCAGAGTCGATTCTGACTACAAGCATTTAGGCGAGCAACTGGCCCGCCGCGGTGTCAACATCGACACACTAAAAGCCGACGTAGCCAAGTTCGCCGTGGCCGTGCCCAGTTGGGGCGTGGGCACCGGCGGCACGCGCTTCGCCCGCTTCCCCGGCAAGGGCGAGCCGCGCAATGTGTTCGACAAGCTGCAAGACTGCGGCGTGATTAACCAACTGGTGCGCTGCACACCCACCGTGTCGCCGCACTTCCCCTGGGACAAGGTGAGCGATTACAAAGAACTGCGCCAGCACGCCGAGTCCTTCGGCCTGGGGTTTGATGCGGTCAACTCCAACACCTTCTCCGACCAGAAGGACCAGCCGCGGTCGTACAAATTCGGCAGCCTGACCCATGCCGACGCGGGCGTGCGCGCCCAGGCCGTGGCGCACAACATCGAGTGCATAGAAATCGGCAAGCAAATCGGCAGCAAGGCGCTGACGGTGTGGATTGGCGACGGCTCCAACTTCCCCGGCCAAAGCCACTTCCGCCGCCAGTTCGACCGTTACCTGGACAGCAACCGCCAAATCTACGCCGCGCTGCCCGACGGCTGGCAGATGTTTTTAGAGCACAAGATGTTCGAACCCGCCTTCTACGCCACCGTGATCCAGGACTGGGGCTCCAGCCTGCTGGCCGCACAAAGCCTGGGCGACAAAGCGCGTTGCCTGGTCGATTTGGGCCACCACGCGCCCAACACCAATATTGAGATGATCGTGGCCCGCCTGGTGCATGCGCAAAAGCTGGCCGGTTTCCACTTTAACGACAGCAAGTACGGCGACGATGACCTGGACAGCGGCAGCATCAACCCGTTCCAGCTGTTCCTGGTGTTCAACGAGTTGGTCGATGCAGCGCAAACCAAGCCCCCCGGCTTTGACCCCGCCTATATGCTGGACCAGTCGCACAACGTCACCGACCCGATCGAGAGCCTGATGACCAGCGCCGTCACCGTGCAACGCTGCTACGCCCAGGCCCTGCTGGTAGACCGTGTGGCCCTCACCGGCTACCAGGACAGCAACGACGTGCTGATGGCTGCGCAGACGCTGAAGTCCGCGTTCCACACCGACGTGACACCGCTGCTGCAAAAAATCCGCATTGAAGCCGGCGGTGCCGCCGACCCGGTAGCCACCTACCGTGCCTCGGGCTATCGCGCCAACATGGCGGCGATCCGCCCCGCCAGCGGTCCGAGCAGCGGTATCGTTTAAGCGGCATTTGCCTAGAGCAAAGCGCGCCCTATCGACACAGGCGGCAACCTCCAACTGCCGCCCGTAGCGAGACCGACCAAAACGCCTTAGTTAAGGTCACATTTCCATACCAACAACGACATCCAGGAGACAACATGAAGAAACAACTCGCAACCCTGATCACCGTGGCCCTGAGCGCAGCGCTGGCCAGCCCGGCCTTTGCGGCAGACAAGATCGCCCTGGTGGTGAAGAGCCTGGGCAACGGCTTCTTTGATGCCGCCAACCAGGGCGCGCAGGAAGCGGCCAAAGAGCTGAAGAACATCGACATCATCTATACCGGCCCGGCCAAGGCCACGGCCGAAGGCCAAATCGAGATCGTCAACGCGTTGATCGCCCAAAAGGTCTCGGCCATCGTGATCTCGGCCAACGACCCCGACGCGCTGGCGCCGGTGCTCAAGCGGGCCATGGACCGTGGCATCAAAGTGATTTCCTTTGACTCGGGTGTGCGCAAAGACGGCCGCATGATGCACCTCAACCCCTCCAGCAACCCGCTGATCGGTGAGAAGCTGGTGAAGATGACGGCCGACGCGATTGGCCCCACGGGCGAGATCGCCGTGCTGTCGGCCACCGCCCAGGCTACCAACCAAAACATCTGGATCGAAGAAGCAAAGAAGGTGCTGGCCCAGCCCGCCTACAAGGGCTTGAAGCTGGTCAGCGTGGTGTACGGTGACGACCAAACCGACAAGAGCTACCGCGAAGCGCAAGGCCTGTTCAAAAGCTACCCCAATCTGAAGGCCATCATCGCCCCCACCACCGTGGGCGTGGCGGCTGCAGCCAAGGCGGTGCAGGACGAGAAGATGGTCGGCAAGATCTTTGTGACCGGCCTGGGTTTGCCGTCGGAGATGGCCGGCCACGTGAAGAGCGGCGCGGTCAAGTCCTTCGCCATCTGGAACCCCATCGACCTGGGCTACTCGTCCATCTATGCGGCCAGCCAGTTCATCTCGGGCAAGGTCACCGGCAAGGCCGGCGAAAAGGTGTCGCTGGGCCGTGTGGGCACGGTTACGCTGGATGCCAATGGCGAAGCGGCAATGTCTGAGCCCTTCACCTATGACGCAACCAACGTTGAGAAGTTTGCGAAGTTTTTCTAAAGCGACAGGCCCGCTGGCACCTGCGGGTGCCAGCCGAAAAGTTTGGGGGCATCTCTGTCAGGGTAGGTGCCCCTTTTTTATGCGAAGCTGGATTTTTAAATGACTGATGTCTTACTGAGTCTGCGCGGTGTCCACAAGCGCTACGGAGCCACTTATGCGCTGCGTGGGGTGGACCTGGAACTGCGGGCCGGGGAAGTGCTGGCACTGGTGGGCGAGAACGGGGCGGGCAAATCCACCCTGGTCAAAATGCTGACCGGCGTGATCCCGGTGGACGAGGGCACGGTCTCGCTGCGCGGCGTGGCGCACACCTTTGCCAACGCACAGGCCTCTCAGGCCGCAGGCATCCTGGCAGTGCACCAGGAAACGGTGATGTTTGAAGAACTCAGCGTGGCCGAAAATATTTACGTGGGCCGCCACATCATGCGCGGCCCTTTTATCCACTGGTCGGCCATGAACACCCAGGCCCAGGCCGTGCTGGAGCAGATCGGTGCGCGCTTTAACGCCACTACGCTGGTCAAAGACCTGAGCCTGGCCGAACGGCATCTGGTGGAGATTGCCCGGGCCTTGTCGCAAAAAGCCGCGGTGGTGATTCTGGACGAGCCCACCGCCGCCCTGTCGCAGGCCGAAATCCGCGACTTTTACGGCATCGTGCGCAAGCTGCGCGACCAGGGCGTGGGCGTGATCTTCATCACCCACAAATTCGACGAAATTTTTGCCGTGGCCGACCGCTATCTGGTGCTGCGCGACGGCACGGCCGTGGGCAGCGGCGCCATTGCCGATGCCACCGAGCAAGAGCTGGTCAAGCTGATGGCCGGGCGCGCCATCGACCAGATCTACCCGCCCATTGCATCCCAGCCCGGCGAGGTGGTGCTGGCGGTGAAAGACCTGTCCCACCCCACCGAATTCAACAACTTATCGTTCGAGCTGCGCCGGGGCGAGATTCTGGGTTTTTACGGCCTGGTGGGTTCGGGCCGCAGCGAGGCGATGCTGGCCATCATGGGGCTGAACCCGGCCGCCACTGGCAGCCTGGTGGTCAACGGTCAAAAGCTCAACGCCCGCAGCCCCGGCGATGCCATTGCCGCCGGTATTGCCTACGTGCCCGAAGAGCGCCAGCGCCAGGGCGGCATTTTGAGTTTCTCGGTGGAGCACAACATCAGCCTGGCCGGCCTGGGTCGTTTCTCACGCGGCATTTGGTTGTCCAAGCTACGCGAGTCCGAGCTGTGCCAGCGCATGATCGAGCGGCTGCGCATCAAAACCCAGTCGCCCGACACCCTGCTGTCCGGCCTGTCGGGCGGCAACCAGCAAAAGGTGGTGATCGCCAAATGGCTGGGGCTGGACCCGCGCATCGTGATTCTGGACGAGCCCACCAAGGGCATCGACGTAGGGGCCAAGCAGGCCGTGTACCAGCTGATTGGCGAGATGGTGGAGCAAGGCCTGGCGGTGATTCTGGTGTCCAGCGAGCTGCCCGAGGTGATGCACCTGGCGCACCGCACCATCGTCATGCGCCGGGGCCTGCAGGTAGCAGAGTTCGCCCGAGCCGACGCACAGGCCGAACACATTGTGGCGGCGGCTTCGGGACTGGG
>NZ_JBDTEM010000105.1:0-2707 GCF_039922535.1 Rhodoferax sp.
GTACTTTGCGCACCCCTACCACTCCTGGGAGCGGGGGCTTAATGAGAACACCAACGGGCTGCTGCGCCAGTACTTCCCCAAGTCAACCAACTTGCGAAAAGTCAGCCAACAAGAGGTCGATGATGCCATCTACCAACTCAACCACCGCCCCCGCAAGTGCTTGGGCTACCGCACTCCTCACGAGGTCTTTTACGGCCTGGAAATCACTCCACTTAAACTCTACAGCGGTGCACTTTGTAGTTGAATCTGCGAACGAAATAGCCCCCCAGCGCAATAAATACCTGCGCTGGCAGCTACGAAATGAATAGTATTGGGTGTCGACGTTCCTTCGACCAAGCAGGCTCCTAAAACCCCCGCACCACCTCCATCGCCTGCTCCACCCGCTCCACCGCGTGGATGGTCAGGCCCTCGATGGGCTTTTTGGGGGCGTTGGCTTTGGGCACGATGGCGACGCTGAAACCCAGCTTGGCGGCTTCTTTCAGGCGTTCTTGACCGCGCGGGGCGGGGCGTACTTCACCGGCCAAGCCGACCTCGCCAAAGGCGATGAAGCCCTTGGGCAGCGGCTTGCCACGCAAGGACGAAGTGATGGACAGCAGCACGGCCAAATCGGCCGCCGGTTCGCTGATGCGCACGCCGCCCACCGCGTTGACGAACACGTCTTGGTCCATGCAGGCGATGCCGGCGTGTCGGTGCAGCACGGCCAGCAGCATGGCCAGGCGGTCTTTGTCTAAGCCGACGCTGAGGCGGCGCGGGCTGGGCCCACCACTGTCCACCAGCGCCTGGATTTCGACCAGCAGCGGGCGCGTGCCCTCCAGCGTCACCATCACGCAGCTACCGGGCACCGGCTCGGGGTGCTGGCTCAAAAAGATGGCGCTGGGGTTGCTCACGCCCTTCAGGCCGTGCTCGGTCATGGCGAAGACGCCTATTTCGTTGACCGCGCCAAAGCGGTTTTTGATGGCGCGCACCAGGCGGAAGCTGCTGTGGGTGTCGCCCTCAAAGTACAGCACCGTGTCCACCATGTGCTCCAGCACGCGCGGGCCGGCCAGCGCGCCTTCTTTGGTGACGTGGCCGACCAGCACGATGGCCACGCCGCTGGACTTGGCAGCGCGGGTGAGGTTGGCGGCGCATTCGCGCACCTGGGCGACGGAGCCGGGGGCCGAGGTGAGCTGGTCGGAATAGACGGTCTGGATGGAGTCGATCACCGCGATGTCGGGTTGGTGCTTTTGCAGGGTGGCGAGGATTTTTTCCAGCTGAATTTCGGCCAGCACCTGCACCTGGCTGTTGACGATGCCCAGGCGGCGCGAGCGCAGCGCCACCTGCGCACCGCTCTCCTCACCGGTGACGTACAGCGTCTTCTGGCCGGAGCGCTGCAGCGCATCCAGCGCCTGCAACAAGAGCGTGGATTTGCCGATGCCGGGGTCGCCGCCGATCAGCACTACACCGCCCTCCACAATGCCTCCGCCCAGCACCCGGTCCAACTCGTCCAGGCCGGTGGGGGTACGGTCCATGTCCGTCGCTTCAATGTCGGCCAGGGCCACCACCTCGGCGGTTTTGGCCAGCGCGGCGAAGCGGTTGTTTTTGGTGGAAGCCACCGGCTCGGCGACGGATTCGACCAGCGTGTTCCAGGCCTGGCAGTGCGGGCACTTGCCCAGCCACTTGGGGCAGGTGCCGCCGCATTCGTTGCAGGTGTAGATGGTTTTGTCTTTGGCCATGGACTGAATATAACCGCAGGCTGGTTAAAAACACAGTTTAACTATCACCGGAAATCTAATTTCCAGTAGCATGAACGACGGGTAAGGACACCCCACACTAATCATAGTCTTGACAAAGTTCGTATTTGTAGCTACACTGTAGCTACAAATACTGATAATTAATACTGAACATTATGCAAGTTGCAACTTACGGTAAGTCGGCTGAGGTTCGTTCGCGAATTGAGCCTGACTTGAAGAAACAATCTATTGAAGTGCTCGCCGATTTAGGTCTTGACCTGAGCGGTGCTATCCGGCTATTTCTGCGACAGGTAGTGGAGGTCAAGGGCTTGCCATTTGAGATTCGTAAGCCCACTCCAGAGACGGTTGCAGCAATGCTGGAAGCCCGCGAAATATCAGCGGCGCGCTTCGCCTCTGCGAAAGAAATTTTTGATGGTCTCGATAGCAAAACCGGCAAGAGCAAAACGCGCTCCACTGCCAAGAAAATCTGATCACACCCGCCAGTTTGGAAAAGATTGGGAGAAGTTGACCCATTCAGGCAAGCAAGATATGCAACGCCTGAAAGAAGCCATGTTGCACCTCATTGCAAACGAGGGCCCGCTGGCGGCGGAATGGTTGGACCACGCATTAGAAGGTGAATGGGCAGACCACCGAGAATGCCATGCCAAGGGTGACCTTCTGCTCATTTACAAACTGGAATCTGACCACGTTATCTTTGTACGTGCAGGTACGCATTCCGAGCTGTTCGGACGCTGATCCAAAGAAACCTGCTTCGGCAGGTTTTTTTATTCCAGAAGCGGGTCTACCCACCTTAACGCTACGACCGTTACCGGCGCGTGGCCAGGATGCTCAAGGGCCGACCCAACCACTCACACCCAGGGCTGGGCCAATTCTTCCGCAGCAAACACCCGCTGCACCGCCGGTCGCGCCAGCACCGCTTGCAGGTACGGCCCCAAATGCGGGTAGGTGCGGGCCGGGGCCGTGGCGAAGTTGCGGGT
>NZ_JBDTEM010000106.1:0-23505 GCF_039922535.1 Rhodoferax sp.
CCGCCGCACCAAAAAACAGTGCGTGGCCGAAGCTGACCATGCCGTTTTGCCGCAGCAGCAGGCCCACGCCGCTGGCAAATACGGCGTAGATGATGGCCTGCGTCAGCAGCGACAAAATGGTGCCCGAACTGACCGAGGCCGCCACCACGGCCCCCAAAACCAATGCGCCTACAGTGGAAAATGCGATACGTTGGATAGACATGTTGAACTCCTCTTCACGTCCGGCTGCCGGCAAAGCCTGCAGGCTTCCAGACCAGCACGGCGACCATGATCACGAAGGGCAGCACCGCCGACAGGTCGGGCAGGTACACCGCACCCATGGCCTGCACCATGCCCAGCACCATGGCCGCCACGAAGGCCCCCACCAGCGAGCCCAGCCCGCCGACCACCACCACCACGAAGGAATCGATGATCACGTCGCTGCTCATGGATGGCGACAGCGACAGAAACGGTGCGGCCACCACCCCGGCCAGCCCGGCCAGCGCGGTGCCCAGGCCGACTACCCCGGCGCTGAGCACATCGGTGTTCACCCCCTGCATGGCGGTCGTGGTGGGGTCGGTGCTGGCGGCCCGCACAAACAGGCCGACTTTGGAGTAGCGCAGCCACAGACTCAGGCCCAGCGCTACCAATGCACCCACGGCAATCACCGCCAGCCGGTAGGCCGGAACCGGCGTGCCCAGCAGGTCGATCGAAGTGTTCAGCGCCTCGGGCGTCGCCACCGATAGATTGCTTTTGCCCCAGACGCTTTGTACAAAGTCTTCGATGATTAGCAGCAGACCGAAGGTCACTAGCACCACGCTGAGCGGGTCGCGGTCTTGCAGCAGGCGAAAGCCATAGCGGTCCAGCAGCACGCCAAACAGCGCCATCACCGCCGGGGCCGCCACCAGCGCCACCCAGAAGTTGCTGTGGCTGGCGATGGAATAGCCCAGGTAGGCCCCCAGCATGTACAGGGAGCCGTGCGCAAAGTTCACCACCCGGCGCAGGCCGTAGATCAAGGCCAGGCCGGAGCACATCACGATCAGCAGTGCGCCGTAGACCAGGCCGTTGAAAAGATTGATAGCCAACATTTTTTTGTCTCCTTCAGTTGAAATAGGCGCTAAACAGGCAGCGGTGCCAACGCCGATGCCGTGCCACCAAAAGCCGTCCAGCCGCCGTCTACCGGCAGCACGGCACCAGTGATGTAGCTGGCCTGGGGCGATGCCAGAAAGGCGATGGCCTCGGCGATCTCGCTGGGCTCCGCCATGCGGCCCAGCGGCGTGCGGTGGGCAATGCCCGGTAGGTCGATGGCACCCTGGCGGCCCAGCTCGGCCACCAGGGCCGTGCGCACGTAGCCAGGGGCCACGGCGTTGACCCGGATACCGTTGCGTGCCCACTCGCTGGCCATGGCGCGTGTCATGCCCAGCACGCCGGCCTTGGCCGCGCTGTAGGCATTGCGGGCAGGCAGGCCGGTGCTGCTGGCGATCGAGCCCAGGTTGACGATGGCACGGTGGCCGCTGCCCTGCAGCATGGTTTTGGCCACCGCCTGGCTGACCAGAAATGTGCCGCGCAGGTGTACATCTAGCACCCGGTCAAAGGCCTCGATGTCTTGCGCCACCGTGGGGCCGGTCTGGTCGCCAATGCCGGCGTTGTTGACCAGCACCGCGATGCGTCCCAGCGTGCGGGCTGCCGCAATGGCGGCGTCCACACTGGTGGGCTGGGTCACGTCGCAACCTAGGCCCAAATGCCCGGGGCCCAGCTCGGCTGCGCGGGCTTCGGCAGCTTGCGCCCGCAGGTCCAGCAGTGCGATCCGGTAGCCACTGGTGGCCAATTTTTGCGCCGTGGCCCAGCCGATGCCGTCGGCGGCACCGGTGACGATGGCGACCATAGGAAGGGTGTCCATGCTTCAGGCCAGCGCAGCAGGATTTAAAGAAAAAGAGCCTACAGCGCATATGGCACCTTCGCTGGCAGCTCCTATATTGATAGTAATCGGGGATTTCATGTTGGTCTCCTCACTCGGTGTTAGAACGTGCGGTATCTGCCGCCCTCTGTCAAAAGCAGCTGAATTTTGTTTTGTAGGGGGCTTTAAACCACCAACGATTCGGGCCATGAACAGGACATTTCCTGCATGGCCCGACAGGGGTTTTCCCTAGGCGAAAGTGCGTACCGATGCGTGCTGCGCGGCCAGATAGGCGAACACCACGCCCGGTCCCAGCGTGATGCCGGGCGCGGTGTAGACCCCGCCCATGATGCTGTGCATGTCGTTGCCCACGGCGTACAGGCCGGGGATGGGCGTGTGGTCTTCGCCCAGTACCCGGGCATCGCCGTCGGTGGCAAAACCGGTGGACGCGCCGATGTCGCCGGGGTAGAGCCGCACGGCATAAAACGGGGCTTCTCGAAGCGGGCCCAGGTTGGGGTTTTTGCCGCCCGCGCTGAGGTCGCCCATGTTCTGCGAATAGGCGGTGCTGCCACGCTGGAAGTCCGGGTCGATACCGGTTTCGGCGTAGGTGTTGATCTTCGCGACGCTGGCCTGCAGGCGCGCTGCAGGCATGCCGAGCTGGTCCGCTAACGCGTCCAAGGTGTCGGCCTGGACCAGGTAGCCATCGGCCAAAAAGGGTTTCAGTCCCTTGCCGCCGGGACGCACCATGCCCATGCCGTACTGGCGCAGGGCCCGCGCATCGCACACCAGGTAGGTGGCCATATGGGCTTGCTGTTGCAGGGCCAGCGCGAACAGGTGGTAGGAGGTGCTTTCGTTCACAAAGCGGTCGCCTACCTGGTTTACGGTCAGCATGCCAGGTTTGGCCCGGTCCATCATGAAGTGTGGGAACACGGCGGTGCTGCCATCGGCCCGCTGCCGCTTGGAAACCGGTGCCCAGAAAGCTGGGCTCAACCCCGTCTGGCCGTAGTGCGCACCGGCGCGCTGTGCCAGGTCGTGGGCTTCACCGGTGTGGCCAGGTGCGGCCGGGCACCATTCGGTGGCGATGCCGGGCAGCAGGTCCTGGCGCAATTGCGGGTGGCGGTTGAAGCCGCCGCTGGCCAGCACCAGGCCCTTGCGCACGGCCACCGTGCGGCGCTGGCCGTCTTGCAGCAGCGTAAGGGACTGGATGCCGTCGGCGTTGCGCTCAATCTTTTGCACCGAGGTCTGCAGGGCCAGAGTCACGTTCGCGTGCTGTGACAGCGAATGTAGCAGCCGCCCCACCAGCGCATTGCCCATCACCAGCCGGGTGCCGCGCGGGTGGCGCAGCCGGTCGGATGCATGGCGTGCCAGCAGCTTGACAGCGTGCTTGAAGGACTGGAAGTTTTTACCCAGCGCCAGCAGGTGGTGGATGTCGGACCGGTCCACCATCATGCCGCCCAGCACGGTGAATTCGGGGATCGGTGGGCGGACAAGGGGAAACAGCGCGCCCAGCCGACGGCCATCAAACGGCAGGGGCTCCAGCGCCCGGCCATTCAGGGTGGAGCCGCCCAGGTCAGAGAGGTAGTCGGGGTGCTTGGGGTAGGCGCGGTAGTGCACTTCGGACCGGGTCTCCAGCACCTCCAGCGCCTGTGCGCCATGGTCCAGAAAAGTCTGCCGCAGCGCCGCCGGGCTGCGCTCGCCCACGGCATTGTCCAGGTAGCGCTGGGCATCTGCCAGCGTGTCGGTGGGGTTGACGCTGGCCGCGTGCCGGGTGCCTGGAATCCAGGTGGTGCCGCCCGACCATGCTGTGGTGCCGCCCACGTGTTCGGTGCGCTCTACCAGCAGCACCTGCTGGCCTTCCAATGCCGCGAACAGGGCGGTCGCCATACCCGCGCCGCCCGCGCCGACCACCACCAGGTCGTAGCGGCTGGACTCCGGCAGGGCGCTTAAGGAGGAAAGTACCTGCATCTCACTTTTCCAGCAGGAAGTCCACCATCAGGTCGCGCACCCGGGCAAACATGTGCGCGCCGGTCATGGTGCCGCAGCCCTTGGCACGGGCAGCGGCGACCAGTGGCGTGATGGCGGGCGCGGTGATCACGCAGCCGACAAACATGCTGCCGGTGATCTTCTCTGCGTCCAGTGGAAACGGGTCGTTGGGCTGCATGCCCACGGGCGTGGCGTTGAGCACGATGTCAAAACCCGTGGGATCGCCACTGCCGTGGGTCACGGCGCAGCGGCCCAGGCCCGCCAGGCGATCGACCAGGGTGGTGCGGCGGGTGGCGTCGGCATCAAAGATGGCCAGTTCGCGCACACCCGCCATCAGCAGCGCGTGGGCAATGGCCGAGCCCGCGCCGCCTGCGCCGACCAACAGGGCTTTTTGTCCCTCGGGCTGGCAGCCGTTGTCTTGCAAGGCGGACACAAAACCCAGGCCGTCAAACATGTCGCCGTGCCAGGTGCCGTCGGTGTTGCGGCGCATGGTGTTGACGGTGTGCAAAAAGGCGGCGCGGTCCGACGTGGTGGCGCACAGGTCATGGCAGGCAAATTTGTGCGGCACGGTGACGATGATGCCGTCCACGTTTTGCGCCAGCGACACACCGGCCACCCAGTCGGTCAATTTGGCGGGCGACACATGGGCGGGCATGACAAAGGCGTTGTGGCCGCGGTCATGGTAGGCCTGGGTGACACCGGCGGGCGATTGGACCTGGGCAATCGGGTCGCCCACGATGAAGTGGACACGGGTGGCACCGTTCAGGCGTTCGGACATGGAGAAGTCTCAAGTGGTTGAATGTGGCGAAATCATAGTCAAAAATGGAATTGTATTCAAGTATTGAATTAAATTCTGATTTTGACTACAATTCGCAGCATCGATGCATCCGAGAGAAACACTATGAACGGCGTACTAGAACGAACTTTGGCCATCCTGGAGCTGTTGTCCCAGCACGGCGGTGGCCTGGAGCTGGCCGCCATTGCCGACCGGCTCGACATCCCCCGCAGCGCCGTGCACCGCCTGCTGGTGGACCTGGCGCGCTGCGGCTATGTGCGCCAGACGCGTGACCACGGTGATTACCTGTTGACCACCAAGCTGGTATCCATGGGACTGAGCTTTTTGAGCAATACCGGTATCGTCGACATTGCCCAGCCGCTGCTCGACCGGCTGGCCGAAATCTCGGGCGAGCTGGTGCGACTGGCCGTGGTGGACGGCAACCGCCTGACCTGGGTGGCCCGCGCCCAGGGTGCCCGCCAGGGCCTGCGCTACGACCCCGACATGGGCAGCGATGCGCGCATTTCCTGCTCGTCCTCCGGCCTGGCCTGGTTGTCTACCATGGCCGACGACGATGCCCTGGCCCTGGTGGCCCAGCAAGGGGTCGGTCCGGTGGAAGATTTTGGCCCCAACGCGCCCAAGACGTTGCAAGAGGTGATGGTGCAGGTGCAGGCCACCCGCGCGCGCGGCTACAGCCTGACGCAAGAAACCTACACCCCGGGCCTGAACGCCATGGCCGCCCCGGTGCACCTGGCCGGCCAGGCCCTGGGCACCATCAGCATCGCCGGGCCGTCGGCCCGCTTCACGCTGGAGCGCATGCAGGCCCTGGGGGGTGATCTGGTGTCGCTGGCGGCGCAACTGGCGGCTGCCAGCGGGGCCTCGCCGTTTTTCAACCAGCCGCGTGCGAACGCAGCGGCGGGCCTG
Source organism: Rhodoferax sp. (assembly GCF_039922535.1). Taxonomy (GTDB): domain Bacteria; phylum Pseudomonadota; class Gammaproteobacteria; order Burkholderiales; family Burkholderiaceae_C; genus Rhodoferax_B. The sequence continues at coordinate 5,559 of NZ_JBDTEM010000106.1, forward strand.
CGGAAAATTTACGCATCTTGACCATGGCTGCCACTGAACACACCGACCTGTTGGTCATCGGCTCTGGCGCGGGCGGCCTGTCCGCCGCCGTCACCGCCGCCCATTTGGGTTTGAAGGTGTTGGTAGTCGAAAAAGAGCCGCAGTACGGCGGCACCACCGCCTGGTCGGGCGGGTGGATGTGGATTCCGCGCAACCCGCTGGCGGTGGGTGCGGGCATCGTGGAGGACATCGCCACGCCCACCGCCTACCTGCAACAGGAGCTGGGCGCACAGTTCGATGCGGCGCGGGTACAGGCCTTTTTGGAGGCTGGGCCGCGCATGGTGGAGTTCTTTCGCAGCCAGACCGCGCTGCAGTTCATCGACGGCAATGGCGTGCCCGACTTCCATGGCCGCAATCCGCATGCGGCGCTGGGCGGGCGCTCGATGTGCGCCGCGCCTTTTGACGGTCGCCGCCTGGGGGCCCACATCGCGCAGCTCAAACCGCCGTTGTCCGAGACCACGCTGTGGGGCATGGGCATTGCCTCCGGGGTTGAGTTGCGGCATTTCTTCAACGCGCTGCGCAAGCCCGCCTCGCTGTGGTTTGTGACCCAGAAAGTGCTACGCCACTTTGGCGACCTGCTGCGCTACCGGCGCGGCATGCGGCTGGTCAACGGCAATGCGCTGGTGGCCGGGCTAGCGGCATCGGCCTTTGCCCAGGGTGTGGACATCCGCACCAGCAGCCCGGCGCAGCGTTTGCTGACCGAGCACGGCCAGGTGGTGGGCGCAGTGGTGGGCGGCTTGGAAATACGGGCCCGCTGCGGCGTGGTGCTGGCCTGCGGTGGTTTTCCGCATGACGTGGCACGCAAAAAAGCGTTGCTGCCGCACGCACCTACCGGGCAAGAGCATTGGTCCGCCGCCTCGCGGGGCAACACCGGTGACGGCCTGCGCCTGGGCGAAGCCGTGGGCGGCCAGGTGGCGCTTGACGCGGTGCAGGCGGCGGCGCTGGCCCCGGTGTCACTGGTGCCGCGTGCCGATGGCAGCCATGCGCACTTTCCGCACCTGGTGGAGCGCGCCAAGCCGGGGCTGATCGCGGTGACCGCCGCAGGCCAGCGCTTCACCAACGAGGCCGATTCCTACTACGACTTTGTCAGCAGCCTGCTGGCCGCCACGCCCGCCGGTGCGTCCGCCCAGGCCTGGCTGGTCTGCGACCACACCTTTATCCGCCACTATGGTTTGGGGGCGGTCAAACCGGCTCCCATCCCCATGGGCGCAATGCTGCGTAACGGCTACCTGCGGCGCGGCCACACCCTGGCCGAACTGGCCCTGGCCTGCGGCATCGATGCCGCTGCTCTGCAGGCCACGGTGGCGCGCTACAACCAGCAGGCGCTGACCGGCGTGGACGCCGATTTCGGCAAAGGCGAAACCCCCTACAACCAAGTGCAGGGCGACGCGGCCAGCGGCTATCCCAACCCCTGCATGGCTCCACTGGAGCGCGGCCCGTTCTACGCCGTCAAGGTGGTGCCCGGCAGCCTGGGCACCTTCGCCGGGCTGCGCACCAACGCCAGCGCCCAGGTGCTGGACGCGCAACACCAGCCCATCCCCGGCCTGTACGCGGGCGGCAACGACATGCACAGCGTGATGGGCGGCACCTACCCCAGCGGCGGCATCACCCTGGGCCCGGCCATGACTTTCGGCTTTATTGCCGCCCACCATGCTGCAGGCAAAGATTTATAAAAAATCGGCCTCCAGCGCATATCCCGCTAGCGCAAGCAGCTCTTTATTCAATAGCAAAAGGAACATTCATGTACTACGAACTCGCCACCATGACCCTGCCGTTCGGCACCGCCGCACAGGCCGCCACCCACGTGCAGGCCTATACCAGCGGACCCGAAGCCCAGGGCGAACTGCTGGCCTGCTGGTTTACCGACATCGGCCAGCTCAACCAGATGATCGTGCTGCGTGGCTTTGCCGATCTGGCCAGCCTGCAGGCCGAGCGTGATCGCACGCAAAAAAGCGCCAACCCGTTTGGCTGCGGCAGCATTTTCCAAACGCTGGAACAGCACAGCTACCAGGGCTTTCCGTGGATGAAGCCGGTGCGCCCCTCGGCCGAATCCGGCATCACCGGCCCGGTGTACGAAATCCGCACCTACGGCATCAAAACCGGCGGCGTGCAGGCCACCATCGACCTGTGGGAGCAGTACGTGCCCCCGCGCGAAGCCCTGTCGCCTTGCCTGGTCGCGATGGTGGCGCTGGACGGCCCCCTGCGTTTTACCAACATCTGGTCCTACGCCAGCCTGAACGCCCGCAGCCAGGCCCGTGCCGATGCCGTCGCCCAAGGCATCTGGCCCCCCAAAGGCGGCCCGGCGCACTTGACGACGAACATGGTGTCCACCATCGCCCTACCTACCGCCGTGTCACCGTTGAAATAAGCATGCGCCGCTACTCACTCGCTTACCTGACCGCGGCCAGCCTGTCCGTGCCGCAGATGCTGGCGGCTGCCGCCCAACTGGGCTACCAGACCGTGGGCCTGCGCCTGCACCCCAACGCGCCCGGTGCCCAGCACCAGCCGCTGCTGGGCGACGCCGCCATCCTGCGCGAAGCCCTGGCGGTGCAGCGCGATACCGGCGTCGGCGTGTTCGACTTGGAAATCATCCGCCTGGCCGAAGGCTTTGACCCCGAGGTTTACCGCCCCCTGCTGGAAGCCGGTGCCGCCCTGGGGGCCAAGGCCGTGCTGGTGGCCGGTGACGACCTGGTGGAGTCCCGCCTGACCGACAGCTACGCCCGGCTCTGCGCCTTCATGCAGCCTTTTGGCATGACAGCCGACCTGGAATTCATGCCCTGGACCGCCGTGCCCAACGCCCAGGCAGCCTTGCGCATCGTCACCGCCGCCGGTCGCCCGGCCAACGCGGGCATTCTGGTCGACGCGCTGCACTTTGCCCGCTCCAGCAGCACGCTGGACGACCTGCGCGCCATTCCCCACCAATTACTGCACTACGCCCAGGCCTGTGATGCCGCCGACGGCACAGGTTTCAGCACGGAGCAGCTCATCCACACCGCGCGCTGCGAGCGGCTGCTACCGGGGGAGGGCGTGATCGACGTGGCCGCCATCTTCGCCGCGCTACCGGGGGATTTGCCGGTCAGCGTGGAAGTTCCCAACCATGTGCGGGCACCCTTGGTCGGGGACGTGGCGTGGTCGCGGTTGGCGTTGGTGGCCACGCGGGAAATTTGTGGATAAAGGGCTGCAGGTGCATATGGAACCTACACTAGTAGCTAGTATTTAAATAGCAATTCATGCCTGCAGTGGTAAATCCACCGCCCGCACCAGCCGCGTCTCCTGCGCCGTGATCAGGTGCCCGGATGCCGCCAGGTAGGCCCCGAAGTCCGGGTGGGTATCCCGCGCGTGGCAGCGGCGTTCGTAGTCGGCTAGGTCGTCGTAGGCCCACAGGTGCACAAACTGGTTTTGCGGGCCGACTAGGCTGGTGTAGAAGCCCAACGGGTGGCCTAGCGTTTCCACCAAGATGGGCATGGCCAGCCGATTGAACACCTCCAGAAACTCCGGCATCTTGCGCAGCGCAATGGTGTAGGTGCGGTGGTCGATCAGCGGCTTGGTATTCGCGCTCATGCGCTGGCTCCAGCCTGGTCGGCGATGTGGTTGGCAGTGATGAAGCCAAAGGTCATGTTCGGCCCGTGGGTGATGCCCGCGCCGGGGTAGTTGCCGCCCATCACGCTGGCGCGGTCGTTGCCCACGGCGTACAGACCGGGAATCGCCGAGCCGTCACGTTGGAGCACCTCGCCCACTACGCTGGTCTGGATGCCGTCAAAGGTGCCCAGGTCGCCCATGACCACTTTGAGGGCATAGAACGGGCCGGTTTGCACCGGGGCCACGCAGGGGTTGGGCTGGTGGTCCGGGTCGGCCAGGTAGCGGTTGAAGCGGGTGCTGCCGCGGTGGAAAGCCGGGTCTTGGCCGTGGACGGCTCCGACGTTGTAGGCGCGCACGGTCTGCTCCAGCCCGGCGGGGTCGATACCGGCGTTGGCGGCCAGTTCGGCCAGGGTCTTGCCCTTGGCCAGGTAGCCGCTGCGCACGTGGCCGCCCAGCGGCATGGGGGCGGGTTTGGCATAGCCCAGGCCGTATTGGGCGATGGTGGTTTTGTCGCAAATGAGCCACATGGCGGTTTCCCGCTCGCCCGCGCAGGCGCGCACCAGGGCGGCACCCACGTCGTGGTACGAGTTCGATTCGTTGGTGAAACGCTGGCCGTTGCGCAACACGCCGATGATGCCGGGCTTGTAGCGGTCCAGCAGGTGCGGGAACACGCCAAAGCTGCCGTCGCGGTAGGGCACGCGCGAGACCGGCATCCAAGCGGCGCTGTCCTCGAAGCGGATGTCCACGTTGGCACCGAGTTTTTCTGCCATGGCCACACCGTCACCGGTATTGCCTAAAGGGGTGGGCGACAGATGCTCGCCACCGCGCCGCACATGCGGATAGGCCTTGGCGATGCGCTGCACGTCCTGCGGAAAGCCGCCGCAGGCCAGCACGACGCCGTGGCGGGCGGTGATGTTGCGCGGGCCGTCTGCGCTGTTCACCAGTACGCCCGTGGCACTGCCGTTTTGCATGGTCACTTCGCGCACCGGGCTGTTGGTCAGGATGGGAATGCCCAGGTCCAGCGCCGACTGGGCCAGGCGTGCCGCCAGCGCGTTGCCACTGGTGACCTGGATGCCGCGTCCGTACTGTGCCAGCTCTTTCAGGTGGGTGACCAGGCGTTTGGCCACGTAGACGAAGGAGGTGAGTGACTTGGTGGCCCGGAAGAAGTGCTTCAGGTCGGCGTTGGACGAGTTGAACATCATGCCGATGAAGGTGATGGTTTTCAGCGGCGGCTTCAGGCGGGCCATGTCCTTGCCCAGGCCCCGGATGTCGTAGGGTGCGGCCAGGATGGAGCGGCCCAGGTCCACGCCACCGGGCGCGTCGGGGTGGTAGTCGGGGTACATCGTGGGGATGAACTGGGTGGCGGTTTCGCGCTCGAAGAATTCCACCATCTTCGGGCCGTGGGCCAGAAAGGCTTCTACCGCCGCTGCGTCGTAGAACTTGCCGGTTTCCTGCTGCATGTAGGTGCGTACCGCCTCCAGGGTGTCGGCCGGATTTTGCTGGCGGCCATGCGGGCCCAGGGGAATCCACAGCACGCCGCCCGACAAAGCGGTGGTGCCGCCAAAGACGGGTTCTTTCTCCAGCACCACCACGTCCAGGCCACGCTTGCGGGCGGTGATGGCGGTGGCCAGGCCGGCTGCGCCGGAGCCGACGACGATGAGGTCGCATTCAAGGGGATAGGACATTTTTTAATTCTCAGGTGGCGTTGAAACCGGGGCGGGGCACCATGTCCATCAGCATGGAGGTCATGCCGCCGTCCACAGTAATTTCGGCGGCGTTGACGTAGGCGGCGCGCGGGCTGGCCAGGAACAGTGCTACATCGGCAATGTCCTGCGGCTCGCCGACCCGGCGGCTGGCGGTGACGGCGGCGCGCTTGGCTTCAAAGCCGGGTTCTTCGTAGAACTTGGCCGACAGCGCGGTGCGCACCATGCCGGGGCAGACCGCATTGCTGCGCACGCCCTGGGGGCCCCATTCCACCGCCAGTTGGCGCGACAGCAGCAGCACCCCGGCCTTGCTGGCGCTGTAGGCACCGCTCTGGGTTTGCGGGGTCAGGCCCGAGACCGAGGCCACGTGCACCAGGCTGCCGCGCCCGGCCTGGCGCATCTGCGCTCCGAAGGCACGGGCGCACAGCAGATAGCCAGTGAGGTTGACGGCCAGCACGGCGTTCCAGTCGTCCAGGCTCACATCGGCCAGACCCCCGGCGCGCAGTAGGCCCGCGTTGTTGATCAGGGCGTAGGCGGGGCCCCAGGCGGCGTGCACGCGCTGGGCGGCAGCCTGCACGCTGGCCTCAGACGCTACATCGCAGGCCACAGCCAGAGCCGATGCGCCCTGGGCAGTGAGTGCGTTGGCGATCTGTTCGCAGCCTGCCAGGTCGCGGTCGAGCAGTGCCACCCGGGCACCGGCCTGGGCCAGGCTGCGGGCGATGGCGGCGCCAATGCCGCTGGCGGCACCGGTCACGGCGCAGACCTGGCCGTCGAGTTGCAGCCAGTGGCGGGGGGTGTCGGGCATGCGTGTCTTTCGTGTTATTGGAAGACCTGATTGTTCAAATACCGGGCAAATACCAGTTTGACAATTCACGCGAAAACCCAGACAGTTCGTGCATCTTTCAGGGGAACTATGTGGCAACCAGGGTTATCCCGAATTACGCGCTGTACGGCGACCAGGCCGCGCCGGGCTGGCAAAACTCGTTCGATTTCGAGTGGATTCCGCAGCGCTCCCGGCCCTATAACTGGGAAATCCGGCCCCACAAGCACGACGCTTTCATCCAGATCCTGTACCTGGTGCAGGGCCAGGCCGAGGTGTTGCTAGACAACGCCAAGTTTGCCGTCAGCGCGCCGTGCCTGTTGTTGATTCCCGCACAAACCGTGCATGCTTTCAGCTTCTCGGATGACATGGACGGGCCGGTGGTCACGGCGGCGCAGCGGCCCCTGGAGTCGCTGGTGGGCGCGGCCATGCCGGGGCTGCTGCCGACCATCCGCAAGCCCGCCATCATCACGCTGGACGACAGCAGCGGCCATGCGGCCCTGCTGATGCCCTTGTTTTTGTCGCTGGAGCGCGAGGCGCATCTGTTGTCGGCCGGGCAGGTGAATGCGGGCATGGCACTGGTGGCCGCTGTGTGCGTGCAGGTGGCGCGGCTGGCCCAGGTGCAGCAGGCTGCGCGGGCGCACGGCAACCCACGCAAGGCGGCACAGATTGAGAAATTCCGCGCCATGGTGGATGCGCGCTTCAAGCAGCATCTGCCCATCACCGCCTACGCCGAGCAGTTGGGCATCACCCCCGGCCAGCTGTCGCGTTTGTGCCGCGAGGTGCTGGGCATGTCCAGCCTGGATGTCATCAACGCCCGGCTGGTGCACGAAGCCCAGCGCGACTTGGTCTACACCAGCAACAGTATTCAGCAGTTGGCAGACAGCCTGGGCTTTGCCGACGAAACCTACTTTGGACGCTTCTTTCGCAAGCACACAGGCCTGAGCCCGCGCGCTTTCCGCTTAAAGGCGCTGGAGGACATGCTGGTACCCGAGAGCACAGGTCCTGTCCCCGGCAACTCGGCTAGCCCCACCACTTCAGCGTAGAAGTGGAATTCTGGCTGCGAAATTTCAGTTGGGGAAATTTGCGGCGATGCAAGCCGAAAATTGTGCTCCAGAACGAATACCGTGGTCGGGGCCGCACCCCCAGCGCGGCGTAGCCTCTGGCCGTCAGTCCGCGCGCAATGGCGTACATGGGCGGGCGGCTGGGGTATTTGGTGAGTGCGGGTGGGCCGATGTCGGCATCGACCAAACCGTTGTTTTTGAGTGTGACCAACCAGCCCACCTCTACTGGGTTGTTGATGTAGGTATCACCATCGTACTGCGACAGTTCTTTCAGAAAATGTAAGGACATAGGGACTCCGGAAGCTATGTCCTATTGCACACCCTAGGGGGCAAATGCCGTGTAGGACAAGTCCGCCGGGGGGGCTTCATGGCCATCCCTTGTGGGCGTATGCCGCTGCTGTGCGGACCGGGAAGTTTCTAGCGATTTAGGTCGCTGGCGTTTGTTGTATCTGCGCAGGAGGCTATTTTTTTTATAGTGAAATGGATGCTCTGACGATGCTGCGCCGGGGGAAGTGCAGCAACACGATGCCGCTCAAAATGGCCGCAAAAAAGCACCACACCGAAATGAACCAGGTGGTGTAGATCGTGTAGGCGGCGATGAACGATGCGGTGGCCACCACGCCAAATAGCCATACGGCCCGCTGGCTGGACAGTAATGGGCTGGCGCAGGTGCTCAGTAGGTAGAGCCCGCTGGCGGCCAGCACATGGAAGTGCGGAAAGATATAGACGATGTGCTGGCCGCTGACCTGGGCTACCACCCGCAGCCGCAACAGGTAATAGAGCAAGAACAAGCCCGCCACCGTGCCCGCCAGTGCCACACCCGCCTGCAGCTTGCGTCGCCAGGGCACGGTTTCCATCAACAGCACCGCCACCGGCACATAGATGGGCCAGAGCACCTGCGAGAACAGCGAATACGATTGCGTCAAGGCAACGTTCAGGCACGGCGCTTTGTCCGCAAAGGTGAGCCACAAAGCCCCTTCCAGCAGTTGCTGGATGCTAAACAGTACCGGGATCAATGCATACGGCAGATCCCGGTGCCGCTGTGCCCCGCAGGCGCGCTGTGCTGCCACCGAGCCCATGGCCAGCAACACGGCCCCAGCCGTGAAGCTGGCGGTGGCAGAGAAGCACATGCGGGGCCGTTCGGGTTCTACCGGGATGCCATGGTGGTGATGGTGCTGGACTGCTTTTGCACCCAGGCCACAAAGTGGTCCATCCAGCCCTGTAGGAATTCCAGGCTGTCCGCACCGATGTTGCCGTGTGCGTCCAACAGGCCGGGTTTCGCTTGGATGAAGGCCTCGGGCTGGTCCATGGTGGGCGCGTCCAGGTAGGCCAGGATGTTGCGCAGATGCTGTTGCGCCAACGCCGTGCCAATGGCCCCCACCGACACCCCCAGCACCCCGGTGGGCTTGCCCGCCCAGGCGTTGTGGCCGTAGGGGCGGGATGCGTGGTCGATGGCGTTTTTGAGAACGCCGGGAATGGAGCGGTTGTATTCGGGGGTGACGAACAGCAGGCCTTGCGAGGCTGCAATGTCTTGCTTTAAACGGATCACCGACTCGGCTTGGTGTGCATCGTCGTCCTGGTTGTACAGCGGCAGGTCGCCGATTTGCAGCAGCTTGAACGAGAAGTTGGACGGTGCCAGCCGGATGATGGCCTGGGCCAACTGGTGGTTAAGCGAGTCTTTGCGCAGGCTGCCGACAACCACTGCGATTTGGTAATGTTGCATATTGCTCTCCAAAAGTTCAGGCGAAGTGGGCGGGTACCAAGGCCTGCAGCGATTTCACCTGGCGCTCTAAAGCTTCGATGCGGTTCAGGTGGCCCAGCAGCAGGGCGACAGAGAACAGGTCCAGGTCAAAGTCGCTGCGCAGCTTGCCTGCGGTGCGCAGCGGGGTGACCCATTCGGCGCTGAAGGCGGGCGGCTGGGTGGCCGGTTGCAGCGGCACCAAAGCGCTGTACTCCACCAGTTCCTGCAGATCGTCCGTGCCCATGCCGCAGCAGTGGGATAGCTCGTCCAGCGTCATGGTTTCGCTGGCATCCAGCCAGACCCATTCAATAAGCGTGAGGTTCATGGGGTCTCCTTGGCGGTGTGGGCGGCGTGACGTGTGTGGGGGCGCGGGTTGAAGTGCGAGATGCGCGACAGCTCCAGGTACAGCGCCCGTTCTTGCTCAGACGGCGTGGCGGCCACGTCGATGTGTACCAGCGCATACAGGTCGCCATGCCCGCCCTTGCCCTGGGCCAGGCCCCGGCCTCGCAGGCGCAGCTTGCGCCCCGCGCGGGTGCCTGCGGGCACGGTCAGCAGCACCGGGCCGTCCAGGGTGGGTACTTCGATCTCCGCGCCCAGCGTGGCCTCCCATGGGGCCAGCGCCAGGTCAAAGTACAGGTCGTGGTGGTCGGCGCGGAACAGCGCGTGCGGGGCCAGCGTGATGTGCAGGTAGATGTCGCCATCGGGCCCACCGTTGCGGCCCTTGCCGCCTTTGCCGCGCAGCCGCAGCTTCTGGCCCTCGCGGGTGCCGGGCGGAATCGTCACTTCCAGCATGCGCGTGCCACCGACATCGGCCAGGTCCAGGTTGAGCGTGGTGCCACGGTGCGCGTCTTCCAGGTTGAGCGACACGGTGTTTTCATAGTCTCGGCCCGGGGTGGCCACCGGGCCGTGGGCGGCTCCGCGCTGGCCTCGGCCCATCGCAGCCAGCAGTTCGGCCAGGTCCAAGTCGTCGAACGAGTGCGCATCGGCCGCATGTTCGTGGCGCCATTGCGGCGGCGGGGCAAATTCTTCGCCCACCGGGCGGCGGCCCAGTGCGTCGTAGGCGGCGCGTTTTTCGGGGTCTTTGAGGGTGGCGTAGGCCTCGGCGGCTTCTTTGAAGCGGGCCTCGGCATCGGCGGCCTTGGACACGTCGGGGTGGGTTTGGCGCGCCAGCTTGCGGTAGGCCTTTTTGATCTGGTCCAGGCTGGCATCGCGCGGCAGGTCCAGCGTGGCGTAGTAGTCCTTGTATTGCATGCGGGGGCCTTTGGTTGAATGCGCGGCCTCACCGTACGGGCGCTGGGGGGCAAAGTCTGTGCGGTGCAGCACATAGCGGGTGCACCAGTCCATCATGGCCGGATATGCGCCACCCCGGTCTGATCTACATCAAGGTATGCGTACAGAAGCCCGCCATGCGGCCCACGCCAACGCCGCAGATCCGGTCAGCAGCAGGGCACCCAGCGCAAACGTGCTCCACCAACCCACGGCATCGAACAAGGCCCCGCCCAAGCCTGCGCCCAGGGTGATGGCCAACTGGATGGTGGCCACCATCAGGCCGCCACCGGCTTCGGCGTCCTGCGGCAGCGTCTTGCTCAACCACACGCCCCAGGCCACCGGGGCGGCGGTGCCCACCAGGCCCCAGCCCAGCAGCAGCACGGCCACCGCTGTTGCCGAGCTGCCCAGGGCGATGAGCAGCACGGCCATCGCCGCCATCGCCAGCGGAATCAGCGCCAGGTAGGTAAACAAACGCGCCTCCAGCAACACGCCCACGATGATCGTGCCCAGCAGCCCGCTGGCACCCATGAGCAAGAGCATCAGGGACAGCGTGGAAATGCCCACGCCGGTGACTGTTTCCAGGAATGGCCGCAAATAAGTGAACACCGCGAACTGCCCCATGAACAGCAGCATCAAGGCCGCCATGCCCCAGGCCACCGCGGGCCGCAGCAGCAGAACGAAAGGATTGGCCGATGGATTACCCGCTGCGGTGCGCGGGCCGCCAGGCAGCGACGGCATGCCGGTCCATTGCCAGGCGAACGCGGCTATTGCCAACGGAATCACCGCAGAAAATGCGCCCCGCCATCCCACAAACTGGCCCAAAAAGCTACCCAGCGGGGCGGCGATGGTGGCGGCCAGCGCATTGCCGCCATTGATGAGGGCCAAAGCCTTCGGCACGGCCTGTGCGGGCACCAGCCGCATGATGGTGGCCGTGGACATGGACCAGAAGCCGCCGATGGCCACGCCCAACAGCGCACGGCCCAGCATGAACACCGTGTCGTTGGTCGCCGATGCCACGGCGATGCCCGAGAAGGTGAGCAGCGCCGTAAAGCACAGCAAAACCCGCCGTCTGTCAAACCGCCCGGTCAACGGCGCGTTCAGCAAGCTGGTGAGCACGGCAAAAATGCCCGAGATGGAAATCGCCTGCCCGGCACGGCCTTCTGACATGGCGAGGTCGTGCGCAATCGGGGTCAGCAAACTCACCGGCATGAATTCAGACGCGATCAGCACAAAAACGCCCAGTGCCAGCGACAAAACAGCACCCCATTCGGGGCGGACAATGGCTTGGGCATGGTGCCCGGTAGGCAGATGGACAGTGTTCATGGGGAGTTCAACTCAGCGCCGCTTGGGTTTGGCCACGCTGGACAAGCGCAGCGCATCCAGCACCAGCGAGAACGCGGGGGATGACTGGCGGCGGCTGGGGTAGTACAAAAAATAGCCCGCAAACGGCGGACACCAATCTTCCAGCACGCGCATCAAGTTGCCTTGTGCGATGTGCGGCGCGAACTCTTCTTCGGGCAAATACGCCACACCCAGCCCGGCCAGCGCAGCCGCCACCACATGGGGCGTGGTGTTGACCACCACCTGGCCGTCCACCCGCACATTCAGCGGCTGGCCCTGGTGCTCGAAATCCCAGGCGGAGATGCCGCTCTGCAGCGAATAGCGGATGTTGATACAGCTGTGCGCTATCAGGTCGCGCGGCGTTTTGGGTTTGGGATGGGTGGCGAAGTACGACGGTGCGGCCACGGCGGCCATGCGCAGCGGCGGGCCAATCGGCAGGGCCACCATGTCTTTGTCGATGGTGTCGCCCAGGCGCACACCGGCATCGAAGCGGTCGGCCACGATATCCCGAAAGCCGTAGTTCACATTGAACTCCACTTTTACATCCGGGTAGGCCAGCAGTAGGGGCGCCAGCTTGGGCAGCAGCGTGGTTTGCAGCACATGGTCGCCACTGGTAATGCGCACCGTGCCCGCAGGCTTGTCGCGCAGGTCGGTCAGTGCATCCAGCTCGGCCTCGATCTCGTCGAAGCGGTGGCCAATGGCCTGCACCAGCCGCTCGCCCGCTGCAGTGGGCGACACGCTGCGGGTGGTGCGCGTCAGCAGGCGGATGCGCAGCCGGGTTTCCAGCCCGGCGATGGCCTGGCTGATGGCCGATGGGGTGACCCCCAGCGTCGCCGCCGCCAGCGTAAAGCTGCCCTCACGCGCCACCGTGACAAAGGCCAGTAAATCGTTGAGGTTGCGTCGTGCCATGCAGCGAGTGTGACCGAAAGATTGCTTAGTAAATCTAATAGACCATGTAAGCATTCATTATCTAGTCAGCGTCTGGCATGGCCGCGAAAATTCTCGCCATGCAAGCAACCCACACCACTCCCGATGGCAAAACCCTCAAGCTGCGCAGCGCGGCGCTGTGGATCTTTGCCTTGTTCACTACGTCTGTTTTTGCCCAGGAGCTGCCCATGAAGATCCGCCTGCACGTCAATGGCGATGTGGCCGCCGCCACCCTAGCCGACAACGCCACCGCCCACGACTTTGCGGCACTGCTGCCACTCACCATCAGTTTGCGCGACTTTGCCAAGGTCGAGCGCATTGGCGATCTGCCGCGCAAGCTGTCCACCGTCGGCGCACCCGCGGGCCTGGACCCGGTGATAGGCGACATCGCCTACTACGCGCCGTTGAACCACCTGGTGGTCTTTGCGGGTGACAACGTCTATGCCAGCGGGCTGGTGCGCATGGGCCGGGTCGATACCGGCCTGGCCGCGCTGCAACGCCCCGGGCCGCTGCAAGTGCGCATCGAACGCATGCCGAACTGAGCGCCCCTATCCATTTTTTAACCGGAGTTTTTACATGCACACACTATTCAGTCAGAACGCGACCACCGATCGGCGCGATTTCTTGGTCAAAACCGGCACCGGCTTGGCCGCCCTGGGCGCGCTGTCCGTAGGTGGGGCTTTCGCAGCCGATGCGCCTGCCGTGCCCGACCTGTCCAATGGGGCAGACAACTTCTACACCAGCGACCGGGTCACGGTGCAAAAGGTCCGCTTCAAAAACCAGTACCAGATGACCATGGCGGGCAACCTGTTCACGCCCAAGAACCTGGACCGCGGCAAGAAAACGGCGGCCCTGGTGGTCGGCCACCCCATGGGCGCGGTGAAGGAGCAAAGCGCGAACCTGTACGCCACCAAAATGGCCGAACAGGGCTTTGTGACCTTGTCGCTGGATTTGGCTTTTTGGGGTGAGAGCGACGGCCAGCCCCGCAACGCGGTGGCCCCCGACATGTACGCCGAGAGCTTTAGCGCGGCGGTGGACTTTCTGGGCTCGCAACCCTTTGTAGACCGGCAAAAGATCGGTGCTATCGGCGTGTGCGGCAGCGGCAGCTTTGTCATCAGCGCGGCCAAAATCGACCCGCGCATGAAAGCCATTGCAACGGTCAGCATGTACGACATGGGTGCCGCCAACCGAAACGCGCTTAACCATTCGCAAACCCTGGCGCAGCGCAAGACCCTCATTGCCGCGGCCGCGGAGCAGCGCTACGCCGAATTCGTCGGCGGCCCCGTGCAAGTTACCGGCGGCACCGAACATGTGCTGAACGACAAAACCCACCCCATCCAGCGCGAGTTTTATGACTTCTACCGTACGCCGCGTGGTGAATACACGCCCCCCGGTTCCACGCGCCTGCTGACCACCCACCCTACGCTGACCAGCAACGTCAAGTTCATGAACTTCTACCCGTTCAATGACATCGAGACGATTTCGCCGCGCCCCATGCTGTTCATTACCGGCGACAAAGCCCACTCCAAAGAGTTCAGCGAAGAGGCCTACCAACTCGCCGCCGAACCGAAGGAGCTGCACATCGTGCCCGGTGCAGGCCACGTCGATCTGTACGACCGCGTGAACCTGATTCCCTTTGACAAGCTCACCGCCTTCTTCCAGCGCACGCTGGGCTAAGAGCTATATAAAAAAGTGGCTCTGGCGCAGGTGCTACCTGCGCTGGTAGCTACATTAAATAGAGCAAATGGGTTGGCGGTTGGGGGCTTATCCACGGCCCCCGCCCGCATGGAAGCCGCGCCTAAACGCCAGCGGGGTCATGCCTTTCAGCGCCCTAAACTGCCGGGTGAAATAGCTCTGCTGACGGTAGCCGGTGGCCTCGGCGATTTGGGCGATGGGGCGGTCGCCGTCCAGCAGCAGGGCGCAGGCGTGGCCGATGCGTAGCTGTGCCAGGTAGCCGCTGACGGTGCTGCGGGTGCTGCGTTTGAAGGCGCGCTGCAGCTGGCTGGCGCTCATGGCCGCCAGGTCGGCCAGGGTTTCCAGGCGAATGGGCTCGGCGTAATGTGCGTGCAGATGGGCCAGCACCCTGTCTAGCCGGGCGCGGTCGCGTGGGAGCTGCTCGCTGGCAAAGCCTTGCAGGGTCAGCAGTTGGCGCTGCCGGTCTGCCGCCAGCAGCAGCAACACGTCCACCAGGCCCAGCCAGCGCTGCGCCGGGGCCATCTCCACCAGCGCCAGCAGCCGGGGCAGCACGGCAGCCACGGTGTCCGGGCTGAAAGCCACGCCCCGGCGCGCGTCGGCCAGCAGCGGCACCAAGCTGTCCAGCTCGGGGTAGGGCTGGGTCAGGCCGTAAGCCCATTGCGGCTGGAACCACAGCACCAGGGCCCGGTGCGGCTGGGTAGGGTCTAGCGCCACGCGCGACTGCCAGGCGTGCGGCAGGTTGGGGCCGACCAGCACCAGGTCGGCATCGCCGTACTGCCCCACGTGGTCGCCCACGAAGCGCTGGCCGCTGCTGTTCAGCGTCAGGGTCAGCTCGAACTCGGGGTGGTAGTGCCAGTTGAACGGAAACGCGGGCAACTGCCGGTCAAACAGCGTCCACGATTGACCGCTGCTGCGGGTGACTTGTTCTAACCAGGGCTGCATGGCCGAATTATGCAATTGGCGCAGTACGGTGGATAGAGATACGGTAATAGTGCAAAAGCTTGCGATTTTTCTGCCAGCCTGGCCGCCGCATATTTTTAAACTTTGCTCCACAACACCAGGAGCACACGATGGAAAAAACACTAGGCTGGGGACTGATCGGTGCGAGCACCATCGCCCATGAATGGATGATCGACGCCATCCGTGCCCAGCCGGGCAACACCGTGGCCGCTGTGCTCAGCAGCAGCGCCCAGCGCGGTGCGGACTACGCAGCGGCGCACGGCATTGCAAAGTCTTACACCGCCCTCGACGCGCTGCTGGCCGACCCGGCGGTGGGCGCGGTCTACATCAGCACCACCAACGAACTGCACGCCGCCCAGGCCATCGCTGCCGCCGCTGCGGGCAAACACGTGCTGTGCGAAAAGCCGCTGGCCATGAACCTGGCCGACGGCCAGGCCATCGTGGCGGCCTGCCGTAACGCCGGGGTAGTGCTGGGCACCAACCACCACCTGCGCAATGCGGCCACGCACCAGGCGATGCGCGACCTGATCCGCAGCGGGTCCATCGGCACGCCGCTGTTTGCCCGCGTATTCCATGCCGTGCAGCTGCCCGCGCATCTGCAAGGCTGGCGGGTGAAGCAGGCCGACGCGGGCGGCGGCGTGGTGCTGGACATCACCGTGCACGATGCCGACACCCTGCGCTTTTTGCTGGATGCCGAGCCGGTAGAGGCCATTGCCATGACCCCCACCGCCGGGCCGCTGGCCGACGGTGTGATGGCCGTGCTGCGCTTTGACAACGGCGTGCTGGCGCAACTGCACGATGCCTTTAACGTGCCGCATGCGGGCACCGGCATCGAGATCCACGGCAGCCTGGGCTCCCTGGTGGGCCGCGACGTGATGACGCAGCGGCCCGTGGGCGAGGTGCGGCTGCGCACGGCCGAGGGCGAGCGCGTGGTGGCCGTGGAGCCGCACAACCTGTACGCCCATTCGCTGGCGGCCTTTAACCGGGCCGTGCTGGGGCAGGGCGCGCCTGCGGCCACGGGCGAAGACGGCCTGCGTTCGCTGGCCGCCGCGCTGGCGGTGCTGGAAGCGGCAAGTACCGGGCGTAGCACGCCGGTAGCCGCCGTCTGAACGCCATGGACGCAGACATCGTCATTATTGGCTCCGGCGTGGGCGGCGGGGCCATGGCGCGCAGCCTGGCCGCCACCAGTGCCCGCATTTTGATTCTGGAGCGCGGCGAACGCTTGCCACGCGAGCCGCAAAACACCGATGCCGAAGCCGTGTTTGCCCAGCGCCGCTACCGCGCCCCCGAGCGCTGGCTGGACGGCGCGGGCCAGCCCTTCCAGCCCGGCCAGTACTACACCGTGGGCGGCCACACCAAGTTTTACGGCACGGCCATGTTTCGCCTGCGCGAGCGTGACTTTGCGGCCACCGAACACGCCGACGGCACCTCGCCCGCCTGGCCCATCGCCTATGCCGATCTGGAGCCGTACTACGCCGAGGCCGAGCGCGTGTTTGGCGTGCACGGCCAGGCCGGGCGGGACCCGACCGAGCCGCCACGCTCCAGCGCATACCCGCACGCCGCCATCCCGCACGAGCCGCTGATAGCCACGCTGGCCGACAAATTAGCCGGGCAGGGCCTGCACCCCTTCCACATGCCGTCGGCGGTGGATTTGCACCCGGGCGGCAGCTGCGTGCGCTGTGGCACCTGCGACGCCTTTCCCTGCGCCGTAGGGGCCAAGGGCGATGCGGAAACTCGGCTCATCAACCCGGCGCTGCAGCACCCCAACGTCACCCTGCAAACCGGCAGCCAGGTGCTGCGCTTGGTGACCGATGCCCAGGGCAAGCGCATCGTGGCCGCCGAGGTGCTGCACCAGGGCCAGGTGCAAACCATCCGCGCGCCGCTGTTCATCCTGAGCGCCGGTGCCCTCAATTCGGCCCTGCTGTTGCAACGCTCGGCCAACGACCAGCACCCGCGCGGTTTGGCCAATAGTTCGGACAGCGTGGGCCGCTACTACATGAACCACAACACCAGCTGCCTGATGGGCATGCTGCCGTTGACCGAGAACACCACGCGCTTTACCAAAACCCTGGCGCTGAATGACTTCTACTTTGGTAGTGCCGCCGCGCCCGAAGCGCTGGGCCATATCCAGATGCTGGGCAACATCCAGGAGCCCATGGTGCGATCGGCCATGCCGCTGCTGCCGCGCTGGGCGGGCCGCCTGCTGACCCGCCACAGCGTGGACTGGCTGGCCATGTCCGAAGACTTGCCGCACCGGGACAGCACCATCCGCCCGCTGGCCGACGGCGGCGCGCAACTGCACTGGCAGCGCACCAACATGGCCACCCACGCCAGGCTGGTGGCGCGCACCAAGGCGCTGCTGCGCAGCCTGGGTTTCCCGGTGGTGTTGAGCCGCCCGTTTGGCATCGACACCCCGTCGCACCAATGCGGCACCGTGCGCATGGGCAGCGACCCGGCGCAGGCCGCGCTGGATGCGTGGTGCCGGTCCTACGACCATCCAAACCTGTTTGTGGTGGATGCCAGCTTTTTTCCGTCGTCTGCCGCGCTGAACCCGGCCCTCACCGTGGCCGCCCAGGGCCTGCGGGTAGGAGAATACGTGCGCAAACATTTAGCGACCTTTTAAAACCGGAGACATGGATGATCGACGCCGAAAAGACCCTGCTGCAAGAACTGCTGCGCCAGGAAGAGACCCTGCAATTCAGCCGCTTTTCCAGCGACATCGCCCTGAACCTGGGCCTGGGTATCGTGAACGCGGCGCGGCAAGCCGGGCAGGCGGTGCTGGTGGACATCCGCTGTGGCGACCTGCAGC
>NZ_JBDTEM010000107.1:0-24065 GCF_039922535.1 Rhodoferax sp.
GCGAAACTGGGCGATGCTCTGGCCCACCGTGTCGGGGTGCACCACCCTGTAAGCGCGCAGGTCAAACGGGCGGTAGCCGCTGAGGCCCGCGTCGTCCACATTGGGCACGCCGTGGTCGCGCTCGTAGTCTTGCGCGGCCTGGCGCGCATCCACCCGCCACCAGCGCGGCAGGTATTTGCAGATCAGGATGATGCCCACCGTGCCCCAGATATAGGTCAGGCCATAAGACAAAGCAATCATGGCCGTGGCATCGGCCGCCGTGGAGCCGGGCGGTATAGGCACCACGCCCGAGGTGATGGCCTGCTCGGCCGAGCCAATCGCCGCCGACATGGTTTGCGAACCGGCCAGAATACCGCCCGCCGCGCCCACGGGCAGCGCCATCCAGCGCGCACCCAGCACGATGATACCCAGGCCTAGTAGGGACGACAGCGTGGCCAAAAAGACGAACTTCAGCCCGTCCCCCTTCAGGCTGTTGATAAACGACGGCCCCACGCGCAGGCCCACGCCGTACATGAACAGGTAGTAAAACAGGCTCTTGGTGAAGGTGTCGAGCGTGAACTCCACGCCGTTGGCCGCGCCCCAGGTGGCCACCGCGCAGCCGATGGTGATGGCCGAAGCGACCGGCCCCAGGCCGTAGCCCATCACCGTCCAGCGGCCCACCCAGACCGACAGGCCGACCACGGCAAACAGCAGGATGTAGGGGTTCTGCTGCAGAAAAACCAGAAATGCATGCATGGCGTTCAGTCGGGTTCGGTCGGGTTTAGTCGGTAACCAACAAGGGGACGCACGCGTCCGCCTTGGCCGATTCGGCCCCGTGGTTGAAGGTGGGCCCGGCGGTCGAGCGCAGCACCGGGTTTTGCTGCAAAAAGGCGATGCCGTTGCGCAGGTCTTGCAATAGCAGCGCGATCAAATCGCGGCTGACGCCGTGGCGCACCAGCACCCGCTGCACCACCACGGTCTGCCGGTCGCTGGGCAGCGGGTACGAGGCAATTTGCCAGCCGCGCATGCGCACCCGCTCGGACAAGTCGTACAGCGTAAAGCCGTGCGCCACGCCGTCTTTGAGCTTGTAGCAAACCGCGGGCAGGCCGCCCTTGCCGTCGTACACCAGCTCCAGCGGGCCGATCTGGGCCAGCTCTTGCGCCAGCCACTGCGCGGTGTCCGAGCAGGCCTGCTGGATGCGGGTATAGCCCTCGCGGCCCAGGCGCAAAAAGTTGTAGTACTGGGCGATGATTTCACCGCCCGGACGGCTGAAGTTGAGCGCAAACGTGGCCATGTTGCCGCCCAGGTAATCGACGTAAAAAATCAGATCTTCGGGCAAATCGGCCTTGCTGCGCCACACCACCCAGCCCACGCCCAGCGGGGCCAGGCCGTATTTGTGGCCCGAGGCATTGATGGACTTGACCCGCTCCACGCCAAAGTCCCACTGCACATCGCGCTGGATGAACGGGGCCACAAAGCCGCCGCTGGCCGCGTCCACGTGGATGGGAATGTCCAGCCCCAGGTCGCGCTGCATGGTGTCCAGCGCTTCGGCCAAGGCGGCCACGGGCTCGTAGATGCCGGTGAAGGTCACGCCCAGCGTGGCCACCACACCGATGGTGTTTTCGTCACAGTATTGCGCTAAGTCGGCGGGCTGCAGGCCCAGCGCATCGCCGCGCAGTGGCACTTCGCGCATTTCCACGTCAAAGTAGCGGGCGAATTTTTTCCAGCAGATCTGCACCGGGCCGCAGACAAAGTTGGGCTTGTCGGTGGGCAGGCCGGCGGCCTCGCGTCGCGCCTTCCAGGCCCACTTCAGGGCCAGGCCGCCGAGCATCGCCGCCTCGCTGGAGCCGGTGGTGGAGCAACCAATGGTGTCCCAGGACTTGGGGGCGTGCCACAGGTCGGCAATGATGTGCACGCAGCGGTTTTCGATCTCGGCCGTTTGCGGGTACTCGTCCTTGTCGATCATGTTCTTGTCCAGCGCATCGGCCATCAGCTTTTGCACCTCGGGCTCGACCCAGGTGGTGCAAAAGGTGGCCAGGTTCTGGCGCGAGTTGCCGTCCAGCAGCAGTTCGTCGCGCACCAGGTTATAGGCGGCGGAGGCGGCGGTGGAATGGTCCGGCAGGCGGTACTTGGGCAGGCGGCGCTGGGACGCATCCGTCGAATACACGTCCTCGATGTCCTGGTCGTGCGTTTCAATGGTCTGGTGCAGTGCCATGGGGAGTCTTTCGCGCGGCACGCTGCAAGCCGAAGGACTTGGATACGGCTACCAGACCAATGTAGCCACGGGGTGTGACACGGTCTGTGCGCTGCAGCACACACATAGATACAAAACTATGCTTTTTATAGCCGACTGTGCAGGCTCTATCTGCGCTAGAGGCTTATTTAATGTATGAAAAATAAGTCTGCGGTGTGTCAGTGCCCCGCCGTCTTCGAAAACACATTCACCACCACCACTCCGGCAATGATCAGCCCCATGCCGGCGATGGCGGGCAGGTCCAGGTTTTGGCCGAACCACCACCAGCTCACCAGCGAGATCAGCACAATCCCCGTGCCCGACCAGATGGCATAGGCCACGCCGGTGGGGATGGTGCGCAGGGTGAGGGACAGGAACAAAAAGGCGATGGCGTAACACCCCACGGTGACCACGCTGGGCCAGAGCCGGGTGAAGCTTTCGGAGCTTTTGAGAAAGCTGGTGGCCACCACCTCGGCGACGATGGCAATGAAGAGGTAAACGTAGGAGGCTGTCATGCGCGGCTGGGAGGAGCTTGGAAGAGGAAAGGGGCTGAACGGCCCCAGTCTTGCCCCAATCAGCCCCACACGCCCCTACCGGCACGACTGCTTATGGCCGCGGCACGACATGGGCACCAGCGAAAACTATGCTTTTTATAGCTGCTTGTGCAGGTGGCATATGCGCTGGCGGCTGTTTTTAGTTAAATTTCTGAAGCAGCCGCCCGTGGCATCAATAGATGCGCGCGCCGGTAGCGCGGTCAAACAGCAGCGCCAGCTTTGTCTGAAACCGGGCATCGAAGGCCTGGCCCATGCGCAGGGCGCGACCGTGCTCGGTCTTGATGACCATCAGGCTGCCGGATTCGGCGCGGGCATAGGCAAAAGTCTCTCCGCCCAGGTGCTCCAGCATGTCGATGGTGAGCTGCAGGTGGCCGTCGCCGTCCTCGCGGAAATGCTCGGGGCGCACGCCTACTGAGACTTCGGTGCCGACAGCGGGCACCGGGCCGGTAAACGGGATCGACACCACAATGCCGCCGAAGCCTGGCAGTTCGATCTGGCACAGCGGGCCCTCGGCACCACGCACTTTGCCGTCCAGAAAGTTCATCTTCGGCGAGCCGATGAAGCCCGCCACAAAGGTGTTGGCCGGGTTGTCGTACACCTCCAGCGGCGCGCCCACCTGCTCGACCTTGCCTGCGCGCAGCACCACGATCTTGTCGGCCAGCGTCATGGCCTCGACCTGGTCGTGGGTGACGTAGATGATGGTGGAGCCCAGCTCGCGGTGCAGCCGGGCGATTTCGATGCGCATGTGCACGCGCAGCTCGGCATCCAGGTTGGACAAAGGTTCGTCGAACAAAAACACCTTGGGATCGCGCACGATGGCGCGGCCAATCGCCACCCGCTGGCGCTGGCCGCCCGACAGGGCTTTGGGCTTGCGGTCCATCAGCGGGCCCAGGCCCAGCACCGCAGCGGCGGCATCTACCTTGGTGGCCACCTCGGTCTTTGACGCCCCGGCAAAGCGCAAGGCAAAGCCCATGTTTTCGCGCACCGTCATGTGCGGGTACAGCGCGTACGACTGGAACACCATGGCGATGCCGCGCTTGGACGGGTCTACATCGTTGACGCGCAGGCCGCCAATCTCCAGGTCGCCGCTGGTGATGTCTTCCAGGCCCGCCACCATGCGCAGCAGTGTGGACTTACCGCAGCCGGACGGGCCGACGAAGACAACGAATTCGCCCTTGTTGATCTCCAGATCCACGCCGCGGATCACATCGGTATTGCCAAAGGATTTGGTGATTTTGGTGAGTTTGACATCGGCCATAGCGCTCTCCTTATGCGGCGGTCAAGGTCAGCACCTGGCGACCCAGCCGCCGAGTGGACACCACTACCTGGGTGTCGGTGTGCGCGCCGGTGCTCTCTACCCAGAAGCCCGCCACGCCGCCTTTGAACAAAACCAGCTCCGGCCCGAGCAGCTTGGCACCGCCGGTGACTTCCACCGCCACCACGTCGTCTAAAAACGGCAGCACGCGGCCACACTGGTCGAGCGCGCGCACGGTGAAACGCACAGCATCTTTCTCACCTGCCAGCAGCGTGGTGCTGTCGGCCACCACCTCCAACGTGGTGGGCAGCGGGTTGCCGCTGAGGGTGACATGGGAGACGGCCTGGCCGCCCACAAAGCCGGTGATCTGGCAGTCCAGCCACTGCATGCCCCAGGCCCCGACTTCGGCCATATCCACATGGCGGCTGTCGATGGTGACGGGCGCGTACGGCAGGTGCGGGTACTTGGCGCGGTCGGGCTCGGCGCGCTTCACAGGGAAGTCGCCGAACTTGAATTCGATGTAGTCACAGTTGGTCAGCACCAGCAAGGGCAGCACTTCGCAGCGGTCTTTTTCACCCCGCGCCCAGTAGGTCACGGGCTCCAGCACCACCTGCTCTTGCGGCGGGCACTGGCTGGCGTACACGGCAGCAGCGAACTTGGGTGCGCGGAAGATGTCCATCACCCCGTGGTGGCAGATGCGGTCGCCCGCGCCGAAGTCTTTGTGGGTGTTGTAGTCGAACATGCACCAGCCGATGGCGCCAGAGATGTGCGGGTTGGCGTAGGCGGCGTTCAGCACCTCCAGGTGGCGGGTGGCGTGCTCGGCCTGGCGATCCTCGGGGTCGATGCGCTTGGTGGGGTACATGTGGCCGTTGTATTCGGTGACCATGTAGGGCACGTCATGGGCCAGGCCGGTCACGTCGCGGGTCTGGCGCAGCGGCGCAGGGGTGCGGCCGGGCAGCCAGTCGGGTGGCGCGATGTGGAAGAAATCGTTCATGGTGTACACGTCTTCCAGCAGCTCGCTTTTTTCATGGCAGCGCACGCCGCCGGTTTGGCGGGTGGTGTCCAGCGCGCGGGCCATGGCGTTGGTGCGGGCGAAGAAGTCGTGGTTGTCGCGGGATTCGTTGATGCGCACGCCCCACAAAATGATGCTGGGGTGGTTCCAGTCGCGCTGCACCATGCGGCGCACGTTCTCTACCGATTCGTCTTGCCAGGTGGCGCCACCAATGTGCTGCCAGCCCGCAATCTCTTCAAACACCAACAGACCGATTTCGTCGCAATGGTCCAGAAAATACGGCGACTGCGGGTAGTGCGAGGTGCGCGCCAGGTTGCAGTGGAGCTGGTTCTTCAAAATGTCGGCATCCAGCTCTTGCGCGCGGCGGCCCATGGCGTAGCCCACGTAAGGGTAAGACTGGTGGCGGTTCAGGCCCCGGATTTTCAGCAGCTTGCCGTTCAGGCGGAAGCCATCGGTGGCAAAGCGGGCGGTGCGAAAGCCGAAGCGGGCATCCAGCGTATCTTGGCCATCCGGTGTATCGATATGCAGGGCCACGCGGTAGAGCTGGGGCGAATCCAGCTCCCACAACGCCAGGCCCGCCAGGTTCTCGAACACCAGCCGCACCGTGTCGCCCGTGAAGGCCACCGTGTGCTGCTGCAGCACCGTGCCGTCCAGCGTGCACAGCTCGGCCCGCGCCGAGCCCGCCAGCGCCACGCCACGCGGGTTGGCCAGAGTGGCTATCACCGTGACGGCTTTGGCATCGCTGAGCTCGTGCGCCGTTTCCACCTTGATGCGGGCAATCGACACCGCATCGGTCAGTTTGAGCCACACATCGCGGTAGATGCCGGCGTAAGTCAGGTAGTCGATCTGACCACCAAAGGGTGGGATGTCGGGGTTCTCGCTGCCGTCGATCTTGACGGTAATGAGGTTGTCGCCCGCTTGCAGCAAGCCGGTCAGCCGCGCCTCGAAAGGCGTGTAGCCGTCGGCATGCTGCGCGACCTGCTGGCCGTTGACCCACACCACCGTATTGGCCATGGAGCCGTCGAACACCAAGGCGACTTCCTGGTGCTGGAACGCAGCTTGCCAAGGCAGGTGGAGCTGGTAGGCGAACTCTTTTTGGAACGACTTTTCGTCAAAGTAATTCATCTCCAGATCCACCGCGTTGTGCGGCAGGCGCACCGTTTCACCGGCCTTGGCATTCGCAATCAAGTCTTGCGAAAAATCCGCATGGAAAATCCAACCATCATTTATTTTTTGAACCAACCGCATTTTTAAAACCTTATTTAACAGAACCCAGCATGCCTTCGACAAACTGGCGTTGCATGGCAAAGAAAACCGCCAGCGTGGGAATGGTGGCCATCACGGTGGCGACCATAATCACGCCAAAATCGGGCGTATACGAAGAACCCAATGAAGACAGTACCAGGGTAATGGTCTTCAGCTCCACCGACTGCAACACAATCAGCGGCCACAAGAAACTATTCCACGTCGCCATAAATACAATAATGAAAGCCGCGGCATAGGTGGAGCGCATTACCGGCACATAGACAAACAAGAATATCTGCCATTCTTTCAAACCATCGACCCGCGCCGCATCCCGCAACTCTGCAGGAAACGCCTTGGTGTTTTGCCGAAAATAAAACACCATGTAGGCCGAGGCCACGGTGGGCAGAATCACCGCCATGTGGGTGTCCAGCATGTCGAACGAGGCCAGCAGGGTGAACAGCGGAATCATCAGGGTGGCGAACGGAATCATCATCGACACCAAAATGCCCTGGTAAAACCGTTCGCGGATGGGCGATTTAAAAACCTCGAACCCATAGCCAGCCAAAGACGATACCAACAGGGTCAGAACCGATCCCAAAATGGCAATTTTTCCGGAATTCCAAAATACCTGCCCCACGTCAAACAACACCGCAAATTTTTGGTAATTGGCTACCAAGGCATTGCCAAAAGACAATTTACCTTTGGTGATGTCGTTACTGACATTGGTGGCGCTGATCACCATCCACAAAAATGGAAATATCGACAAAAACGCCATGACCCACAAAAACAGGTAAATAAACGCCATGCGGATTTTTTCAAAGGACATCTGCATTACTCCTTTTCCCGCGCCACATAAAACTGGAAGAAAGCCAATATCGCCACCAGCACCACAATCACGTACGACACCGTGGCCGCATAGCCAAAGTTGGGCACAAACTTGAACGACAGGTTGTAGATGTACATCGACAGCGTCAGCGTGCTGTCCGCCGGGCCGCCGTTGGTGATGTTCAAGGCCTCGTCAAACAACTGCAGCGTGCCGATGGTGGACGTGACGGTGGTAAACAAAATCACCGGTTTCAGCACCGGAATGGTGATCGACAAAAACCGGCGCGTGGCCGAAATACCGTCGATACGCGCGGCCTCGTAGATGGATTTGTCTACGTTTTGCATGGCCGCCAGGTAGAAGATCATGTTGTAGCCCGTCCAGCGCCAGGTAATGGCCGCAATCACCACCACCCGGGCCCAGAACGGGTCGGTCAGCCAAGGCATGGGCTGGTCGATGATGCCCACGTACAGCAGCGTCACGTTGACCAGGCCGTCGTAGGAAAACATGCTTTTGAACAGCACCGAGTACGCCACCAGCGAAGTCACGCAGGGCAAGAACACGGCGGTACGCAGCAGCCCGCGAAACCGCAGGTTGGGCATGTTGAGGCAGGAGGCCATCACCAGCGCCAGCATGATCATGATGGGCACCTGCACAATCAAAAAGATGAAGGTGTTGACGAGGGCCCGCTGGAAAATCGGGTCGTCCAGCAAGCGCTCTGCGTTGCCCAGGCCGATAAACCGCACCATGGTGCCCTGCCCCGCGTGCAGCGACATGTACAGCGATTTGCCGATGGGGTAGACCATGAAGGTGGCGATCAGCAGCAGCGCTGCCGACACAAAAGCCCACCCGTTGATGTCAAAGAAGCGGCGATAACCCGGCCTGCTTGCTTGCCGCATAAAAAAACTCCTGAACTAACTGGCATTGGGGGCAGTGGTACCCGCCCGCTGTGTCCACAACGGTGAACGCGGCCCCATCCTTCAGACAGAACGCACGCCCCCCATAAACACCGCAGATCTGGCTCTGCCAGGCTACTGGTGTTGCCCCCTGCAAGGGGGTTGGCGAAAGACGCGGAGCGCTGAAGTCTGGGGGTGAGCGAATTACTTGATTTGCGCAGCCAACTGCTGCTGGATCTTATCCAGCAACTGGTCGACAGGCATGCCGTTGGCCAGGGCGGGCAATTGGGCCGCCACGGCGGCATCACCTTCGTAGGTGAACATGCCGTAGTTCACGCTGGGTACTTTTTCCAGCCAGTCGCTAAAGCGCAGCCACACCTGCGAACCGCCAAAGTACGGATCGGCTTCGCTGTAGGCCTTGCCCGCACGTGAGGCCATCAGGGTGCCCACCGCGCCGCGCGAGGTCAGGATGCTTTGGTAGAAATCCACGTCCTTGGCGAAAATTTCGTTCAAGAAGTCCACGGCCATGGCCTTTTCTTTGCCGG
Organism: Rhodoferax sp.; assembly: GCF_039922535.1. Lineage (GTDB taxonomy): Bacteria > Pseudomonadota > Gammaproteobacteria > Burkholderiales > Burkholderiaceae_C > Rhodoferax_B. The sequence goes on from NZ_JBDTEM010000107.1 coordinate 8,543, forward strand.
CCGACAGCACGTACCAGCTGGAGCCGCCCAGGTTGGATGCATGGGTGGCACCCGGAATATTCAGCTTGGGCGTGGGGGCCACAGCCCACAGGCCGGCCTGGCTCTTTTCGGATTTGACCGCGCCGGTGATCCACACGCCGGTGGTAATGCTGGCCACGTCGCCCTTGTTGACCGCGCCTACGTACTCGGCCCAGTTGGTGACGGGCTTGACGATGCCCGACTTGAGCAGCTTGCCCTGCACTTCCATGGCGGCCTTGAGGGCGGGGTTGCCCTTGATGTCGAGCTTGCCGTCTTTGTCGAAGTACCAGCGCCCGGCGGACTGCATCATGATGCGGATCAGGCCGTTGTCATTGGGGTCAATGCCGAGCATCTTTTTGCCGGTGACGGCAACGACCTTGGTGCCGATTTCGATGTAGCGGTCCCAGGTGATGTTCTCCATGTCTTTCTCGGAGAAACCGGCCTTGGCCAGCAAGTCCTTACGGTAGTACATGCCGGTGACACCCGAGTCGAACGGCAGGCCATAGGTCTTGCCATCTACCGTCATGAGGTCCACCTTGTACTTGGCAAACCCAGCGTAGTTGACCTTACCCGTCATCGGCTCGAACGAGCCGGGGAACGAGCGCAGGTATTTTTGCGCGTTGTAGTCTTCCACCAGCACGATGTCGGGCAGCGATTTGGTCACGCCCGAAGCCAGCGTGGTTTGCAGTTTTTGCTCCAGATCAGACTTGGACATGTCCACGATCTTGAACGTGGCATCCGGGTGCTTGGCGGTATAGCGGGCGGCAGCGTCCTTCATGATGGCGATGTTGAAGTTCGGATCCCAGGCCCAGACCGTCACTTCTTTGGCCGAGACCGCTGCGGCGGTCATCAGGCCGATGGAGGCCAAAGCCAAGCTGGCCGCGGCCTGCACGGTGGTACGTTTCGCAAAATGCATGGTGTGTTCTTTCGTCTCTTTGGATGTTGCCAAAGCCTGCACGCCCGCCCGCTGGCGCAGGAACCGTGCAAAGACCTCGGGTTCAGGTGGTGGCGCCCGCAAAGCCCGGTCGCTTACCTCCATTAATAATACAAATAAACCCCCCAAATCCACCGAGGGAATACCCTGAACCCTAATCCATCCGACGAAACACCCCTAATAGACCGGTAAGCCCCAGATTGCCCGCGCCAATCCCGACCTAATCATCATATTTTTGAAATCCTGGCACTGCCGCGCAGATCCGTACCAGGATCTACTACGGTATTGATAGCTGTTCGCGCACACGCGATATGCGCCAGCAGCCATTTTGGCTCCGGTATTTACCCTAGCTTGCAGTAGGGGATGGTGCAGCTTGGCGGTGGGCCACAGGCTCAGGCGAAGTCACCGGCCTCCTCGGGGCGCGTCCATTCAATCGCATCTTCCGAACACAGCCGCGCCCCGTCGGTACAGCCAATCGCATCGGCGACGCGGCGCGGGTATTGCTCCAACATGCTGGGGGTGTCCAGGTCGAGCTCATGGGCGCGTCCGCCCCAAGAAGCCAGGTACACAATACCGGCCAGGGTGTCGGCGGCCACATCGTCTTGCGGATCTGGGTGGTGCTGTATGGCATCCACAATCTCCTGCGGAAAGCGCCATTTGGCGGCAAATGCCGCTCCCACATCGGCGTACGAATAGCCCAGCTCGGCCCGCTGGCTAGCGTGGCGGTTGCTGTCCTGGGCAAAGTTGGGCTGCATGCAGGGCTGGTCGGGCATGGCCATCTTCATCACCAGATCGCCCACGCCATGCAGCAAACCAGCGGTGAAGGCCAGCCCTTGGTCCAGCCGCATCGAACCGGCCAACGACTGGGCAATCTTGGCCACATCCAGGCTATGCCGCCAGAACTCGGCCAGGTTGACACCCGGCACCTCGCGGAAAGCCCCGCCCACCGCCGCAGCGCTGACCAGTTGCTTGGTCGCTTTCAGGCCCAGCAACGGTATGGCGGCCTCCATGGTGCCAATGCGGCCACCGCTGCCGTAGCGGGCAGAGTTGATCAGGCGCAGCACCCGCACGGTCAGCCCCACCTCGGCCGACACCAGGGTGGTAATCTGGCGGACATTGGGCTCGGGCTTCTGAAATTCACCGAAGATCTGCGCAATGGTGATGGGCAGCGAAGGGATCAGGGCTTCAGAGGCAATCAGCTGTTCAAATTTCATAAGGCTCGCTTCGGTGAATTAGCACATGAATGGGCACATAACTGGCATCCAATATAGTCCGTTTCGACATGGATTTGCCCATACCCCCATAAGTTGCATGCGGATGCTTTACCCCGACTTGACGTGAAACAAAGCGAAAATTTGGGAACTGTAGACACTTCGCAGGCTCGACCTACGGCGCTTTAGACCCTTCACCAGAATCCATCCATGCACCACCTTCTCCATCGCGCGCAGACCTTGCTGGCAGGCGTCGCCCTGCTCTTTGCCACCCACACCGTCTGGGCACAAGCCCCGCACACCGTGTTTTTGGAAGACCTAACCTGGACCGAACTGCGCGACCTGGTGCACCAGGGAAAAACCACCATCCTGGTGCCCATCGGTGGCACCGAGCAAAGCGGCCCCTATGTGGCGCTAGGCAAGCACAACGCCCGGGTCAAGGTGCTGTCACAACGCATCGCCGAAGGCCTGGGCAACGCCCTGGTGGCCCCGGTCATCGCCTACGTGCCCGAGGGTGGCACGGCCCCCACGACCTCCCACATGCGCTTTCCCGGCACCATCACCGTGCCCGACGAGGTGTTCAAGAAAACCCTGGAATCCGCCGCCAACAGCTTCAAGGTGCACGGTTTCCAAAACATCGTGTTTCTGGGCGACCATGGCGGCTACCAGAAGGATGTACAGCAGGTGGTGGCCCTGTTGAACAAAAGCTGGGCCAGCACAGGCGCCACTAATGGTGCCCGGGCCATCGTGCCCGAGGTCTACTACAGCACCAGCTCCGACGGCTACGCCCAGATCCTGCGCCAGCACGGCATCCGCGACGATGAAATCGGCACCCATGCGGGCCTGGCCGACACCGCCCTGCTGCTGGCCGTGGCCCCGCAGATGGTGCGCAAGGAGGCCATGCGCAGCGGCCCCAAAGTGGGCCAGGCCGACGGCGTGTACGGCGGCGACCCGCGCCGCGCCACGGCGGAGCTGGGCCAACTTGGCATCGATGCCATCGTCAGCAAAACCGTCCAGGCGCTCAAAGCCAGCACCTCTGCCCGCTAAATTAACCTATTTCCCTAACTGGCTCACACATCCCATGTTCCACCTCGCCCGACTCACCGTATCCATCGTCTCCGCCCTGGCCCTGAGCCACAGCGCCTTCGCCGCGCCCCCTACCCCAGTCCTCACCGTGCCCGGCATGCCACCGGTGGTCAACCCCAGCAACCTGTACAGCGAAGCCGGTGCGGGCCATCTGAGCCCCGCTGTGGCCAGCGCCCTGCCGCGCATTTACGTACCCAATCTGCGCTCCAACGACGTGTACGTGATCGACCCTGCCACCATGAAAGTGGTAGACAAATTTGCGGTGGGCCACAGCCCGCAGCACGTGGTGCCCGCCTGGGACCTGCAAACCCTGTGGGTGGCCAACAATGCCGAGGGCAAGGACAACGGCAGCCTCACGCCCATCGACCCCAAAACCGGCAAGCGCGGCGAGGATGTGCCGGTGGACGACCCCTACAACAGGTACTTCACGCCCGACGGCAAGCAGGCCATCGTGGTGGCCGAAGCCCATGCTCGGCTGGACTTTCGCGATGCCCACAGCATGGCGCTGCAGTCCAGCCTGGAGGTGCCCGAGTGCAAGGGCATCAACCACGCCGACTTCTCCATCGACGGGCGCTACGCCCTGTTCACCTGCGAATTCGGCGGCAAACTGGCCAAGATCGACATGGTGAACCGCAAGGTGGTCGGCTACCTATTGCTGGACAAAAAGGGCATGCCGCAAGACATCCGCATTTCCCCCGATGGCAAGGTCTTCTATGTGGCCGACATGATGGCCGACGGCATCCACGTAGTGGACGGCGACAGCTTTACCAAGATCGGCCTGATCCCCACCGGCACCGGTGCCCACGGCCTGTACCCCAGCCGCGACGGCAGCAAGCTCTACATCTCCAACCGCGGCAGCAACATGGTGCACGGCCAGCGCCACGGCAAGGGCAGCGTCTCGGTGCTCGACTTCGCCACCCGCAAAGTGGTCGCCAACTGGCCCATTCCCGGCGGCGGCAGCCCCGACATGGGCAACGTCAGTGCCGACGGCAAAACCCTTTGGCTATCCGGTCGGTTCGACGACGTGGTTTACGCCTTCGACACCGAAACCGGGGCCGTCAAGTCCATTAAGGTGGGTGCCGAGCCGCACGGCCTGACAGTTTGGCCCCAGCCCGGCCGCTATTCGCTGGGGCACACCGGCAATATGCGGTAAGGCCCCACGGGGTGCGGTCGAACGCCGCGGTGCTAGGCTGTAGGTATGCATTCCGATTTTCCGCCCTTGGCCTTTGTCGACATTGAAACCACCGGCGGCAGCGCCGGGCGGGACCGCATCACCGAAGTCGGCATTGTGGAAGTGGACGGTCCGCATGTGCGCCGCTGGAGCCAGCTGATACAGCCAGGCACGCGTATCCCGGCCTTTATCCAGAAGCTCACCGGTATCGACGACGCCATGGTGGCCGACCAACCGCCGTTCGAAGCCGTGGCCGCCGACATCCTGGACCGGCTGCGTGGCAAGCTGTTTGTGGCGCACAACGCCCGCTTCGACTACGGCTTTTTGCGCGCCGAGTTCAAGGCCTGCGGCATCGACTGGCAGACCCCGGTGCTGTGCACCGTCAAGCTGTCGCGACTGCTGTTCCCCCAACAGGCCCGGCACAACCTGGACACGCTGATCGCCACACACCAGCTGCAGATGCCCGACCGGCACCGCGCGCTGGCCGATGCCGATGCACTGGCGCAGTTCTGGCAGATTTTGCAAACCCGCTTCGACCCGGTCACCCTGCTGAACGCGGTCACCAGCCTGTCGGCCCGGCCGGCCGTGCCGCCCCAACTGGACGCCGAGCACATCGACCGGCTGCCCGAAACGCCGGGCGTTTACCTGTTCTTCGACGCCCAGCGCCGCCCGCTCTACATCGGCAAAAGCAAGAACCTGCGCAGCCGCGTGCTGGCGCACTTCAGCGCCGCGCTGTCGCAACCCAAGGAGATGCGGCTGAGCCAGCAAGTGGCCGACATCGACTGGATAGAAACCGCGGGCGAAGTCGGCGCCCTGCTGCTGGAAGCCCGGTTGGTGAAACACCACCAGCCCAGCATGAACGTGCAGCTGCGCCGCCAGCGCGACCTGCACGCCTGGCAGCTGGACGACAGCAGCGCACTGCACACGCCGCTGCGGCCGCGCCTGGTCAACGGCCCAGACATCGCGCTGGGTCTACAAGACAATCTGTTCGGCCCGTTCCGCTCGCGCCGCGAGGCCCAACAGCTGCTGGAAACCCTGGCCAGCACCCAGGGCCTGTGCCGCGGTGTGCTGGGCCTGGAGCAGATCGCCGCCGGCAAACCCTGCTTCGCTTACCAGGTACGGCAATGCGCGGGTGCCTGCGTGGGCACACAAAGCATGGCCCAGCACAATCTGGCGCTGCTCACCGCGCTGACCCGCCACAAGGTGCAGCGCTGGCCGCATCCCGGCCCGGTGGGTCTGCGCGAAGGCAGCGACCTGCATGTGCTGCACGAATGGCGTTACTTAGGCACGGCCAAACGCGAAGACGAAGTGGCCGAGCTGCTGGAATCCGGCCAGCCAGCATTTGACTTCGATACCTACAAGATCCTGCACAAGGCCATGGCCCAGGCCCGCGCCGGGCAGATTGTGCGCTTGGGATAAGCGCGCCATGCTATTTTTTGATAGCGTCTTGTGCAGATGAAAAATGGCCCTGAGGTCGATTGAATCTAAAAATTTGCGCCTACACCATCCGCAGTTGATACCGCAATCAGGGTACCTCCACATTGGCCATGGGCTCCCACGCGACCTATGATGCACGAAAGCAGTCTGGGCATGGAAAAGCGGGCTGTGTTTGAAAACTCGCAGCAATCGCAGCAACCGGCGAACCGCCATGAACGCAGAAAAAGAAGTTACCCCCACAGGACCACGTACATCCCAAATACTGGAATCGACGCCCATGCATATGGCGATTTTGGATGCCAATGGTGAGATCCTGGAAACCAATGCAGCATGGCGCGACTTTGCCCGCAGCAATGGCATGGCATACCACCAGGGCTGCGTTGGCATTAACTACCTGCACATCTGCGATGCTGCCGGCGACAGCCCTAGTGCAAAAGCCATAGCCCTCGGCGTCCGCACCGTACTGCAAGGCATACAAAGCGAGTTTGAGGCGGTATACCCCTGCCACGCACCGAACGAAAAGCGGTGGTTCCTGGTCCGGGTGCAGGCCGTGGCCGGCACAGGACCCCGCAAGGTGCTGGTATCGCACGAAGATGTGACTAGGCGCAAGCTGGCAGAAGAGCAACTATCCGAACAGCAGCACCGTGCAGAAGCTGCAACAGCGGCCATTGCGCAGCGCGAACACTTCATCAACAAGATCGCCGACCATATGCCCGGCATGGTGGGCTATTGGGACAAAGACCTGCACTGCCGCTTCGCCAACCACGCCTACCAGGAGTGGTTTGGCCGATCACCGCAAGCCATGATCGGCATCACCATCCAGGAGCTCATGGGTGAACGCCTGTTTGCACTGAACGAGCCGTATATCAGGCGGGCACTGGCTGGCGAAAAGCTGCACTTTGAACGCACCCTCACCAAACCAGACGGCAACCTGGGCTACACCCTGGCCAACTACATCCCCGACACCGATGCACAGGGCCAGGTGGTTGGATTCTTCGCCCAGGTAAACGATGTATCTCCGCTGAAGAGGGCCGAATTCGAACTCAAGCTGGCCGCCAGCGTGTATGAGAACACCCACGAAGGCATATTCGTTACCAATGCGCAAGGCCTGATCCTGTCGGTGAACCCAGCCTTCACCAAGATCACCGGCTACAGCGCCGCCGAGGCCATAGGCCAGAATCCCAGCCTGCTGCAATCACACCACCACGACCAGGCTTTCTTCGCCGACATGTGGCAGGAACTGGTGGCAACCGGCACCTGGATGGGCGAAATTTGGAACCGCCGCAAGAACGGAACCCTGTTCCTGGAGCAGCAAACCATCAGCCGTATCGACTCCGTGGAGGGTGAACCGACGCGTTACCTATCGGTTTTCCACGACATTACCGAACTGCGGCGCCGGGACGAAAAAATCAAGCATCTGGCCTTCTATGACCTCTTGACCGACCTGCCCAACCGCGCCTTGCTGATGGACCGGCTGGAGCACCAGATCGGCATCGCCGACCGCGAAAAAAGCGGTCTGGTGCTGATGTTCCTGGACCTCGATCGCTTCAAGATCGTCAACGACACACTGGGCCACGACATTGGCGACGAACTGCTCCGAACCGTGGCCCACAAGCTGTTGGCCCAGGTACGTAAATCGGACACCGTGGCCCGCGTGGGGGGCGACGAGTTCGTCATCTTGCTTGGTGAACCGAACAGCCACGAAGAAATTGTGCAGATCGCCAAGCTGCTCATCGCCGTCACCAACGAACCCATGGAATTCAACCAACAGCAGGCACGGGTTGGCGCATCGATTGGCATCGCCATCTACCCCAAGGACGGACGCACCCCCTCGGAACTCATGAAACAGGCCGACAGCGCCATGTACGCCGCCAAGCAGGCCGGCAAGAACACCTACCGCTTCTCGTCAAACCTCCACCTCCCATCTGGCAACACAGCGGCTGCCGACCACCGCAGCTAGGCGGCGCCTCAGCATTCCTGTTTTTATAGCGCCTAGCGCAGGTACTACCTGCGCCAGAGGCTGATTTGGCATCAAACATTGGCAGTTTCGCCGCACGTGCGGTACATTGGCTTACATGTCTGCACTCCAACTCACCGAAGCCCTGCCCGACCTGGCCGCCTGGACGCGCTACTGCACCAGCGCCGAGATCCCGGTGATGGCCGAGACCGCCCGTGCCCTGGAGACCTTGCGCCCCACAGAAGACGACGTGGATGCGGCCATGCTGGCCAAGATCATCCAGACCGATCCGCTCATGACCATCAAGGTGATGGCCCATGTAGCCAGCCTGCGCCGCCCCGGCGCACACGTGATGGACTCCAGCAAAACCGAAACCATCACCGGGGCGCTGGTGATGCTGGGGATCGCCCCGTTCTTCCGCCAGTTTGGCCCGCAGCCCACGGTAGAAGACCGCCTGGCCAACCAGCCGCAGGCGCTAGCCGCCGTGCAAGACCTGCTGCTGCGGGCAGAGCGCGCGCGCCTGTTTGCACTAGGCTTTGCAGTGCACCGGGCCGACATGGATGTAGATGTGATCTTGCACGCCGCGTTTTTGCACGATTTTGCCGAGTTGCTGCTCTGGTGCCACGCGCCCGCGCTGGCCCTGCAGATCCAGGCCGCACAGCAGGCCGACCCCACCCTGCGCAGCGCCACCATCCAGCAGACCGTGTTACACATCCAACTGGACGATTTGGCCCAGGAACTGATGCGCCAGTGGCAATTTCCCGCCCTGCTGGTGCGCATCAGCGATACACGCCACGCCGAACAGGCCAATGTGCAAAACGTGGTGCTGGCCGTGCGCGTGGCACGCCACACCCTTCACGGTTGGGACAACCCCGCCCTGGCCGACGACGTGGAAGCCATCGCCGGGTTGCTGAACGCCACGCCCCGGATTGCACTGGCCTATTTGCACAAAATCGTGGCCGATTTATAGGGCCCAAAGGGTACAAATTGGCGGTACATACTGCTGCTATAAACAGTGCCTTATAAGACGTACCAGGGGACATGCTATCCACACGCTACCGAGCCGCCACGCGCCCGAACCCGGCCATTTTTGGCTTGAAAGCCTGGAGGCCACCGCCTTCATAAACCCAAAGCGGCAGCCATGGAGACACTGAACCAGCTGCCCTGCCCGGTGCTGGTGACCAACCCGCTGGGCACCATCCAGGCGGCCAACCACCGTTTGTGTTCACTGGTGGGTCGCGCAGCGCAGCAGCTGCAGCACTGTTCCATAGAAGATGTGTTGGCACCGCACAGCTGGCTTTTTTTGCAGACCGAGGTGTGGAGCCTCTTGCACAGCCAGGGTGCGGCTAACGAGTTGCATCTGCAGGTGCAAACAGCCGACCTCCAGAGCATCCCCGTCACGGTGAACTGCCAACGCGGCCTGCATGCGGGGGCAGACTGCTACTACTGGGTGTTTTTTGTCGCGCTGGAACAGCACAAGGTCGAGTCCGAACTGCTGGGTGCGCGCCAGCATGCCGAGGGGGTGGCGCGCGAGCTGGCCAAAAGCGCACGCTTCGTCCAGACCATTACCGATGCCATGCCCAGCCTGGTGGCGTATTGGGACAAAGACCTGCGCTGCCACTTTGCCAACAAACCGTACCTGGAGTGGTTCAACATCCAGTCCGAAGATGTGATTGGCAGCAGCATGCTGGAGCTGCTGGGCGAGCCCATGTGGGCGCTGAACGCAGACCATGTCCGTGCGGCCTTGGCAGGCCAACGCCAGCAGTTTGAGCGGGCCCTGGCCAAGGCCGACGGCAGCACCGGCTACACCTTGGTGCACTACATTCCCGACTTGAATGCGCTGGACGATGTGCTGGGCTTTTTTGTCCTGATCAACGACGTGACCTACCTGAAGACCACCGAGAGCGAGCTCAAGCTGGCCGCCAGCGTCTTCAACAACACGGTCAACGGCATCATGGTCACCGATGCCGCCGGTCTGATTCTGTCGGTCAACCCGGCCTTCAGCGCCATCACCGGCTATACCGCCGAAGAGGTGCTGGGCTGCCCGTCCCAACTGCTGCGATCCCACCACCACGACACGGCTTTCTACGCCGCCATTGCCCAGTCGCTGGCCGACCACGGCCACTGGGCCGGTGAGCTGTGGAACCGGCACAAAAGCGGTGAAGCGTTTCTGGAATGGCAGAGCGTGACCACCATCCCCGGCTCAGTCGGCACGGCAGACCGCTACGTGTCGGTCTTCAACGACATCACCGAGCGCTGGCACAAGGACGAACGCATCCGCCACCTGGCCCTGCACGACCCCTTGACCGACCTACCGAACCGCCAGCTGCTGATGGAGCGGCTGGGCCAGTCGATCGCCAAAACCGAACGCGAGCCGCGCCAGCTGGCCCTGATGTTCCTGGACCTCGACCAGTTCAAGCAGGTCAACGACACGCTAGGGCATGAACGGGGCGACGAACTGTTAGTGCAGGTGGCCCAAAGGCTACTGACCCTGGTGCGGCAGAACGACACCGTGGCGCGGCTGGGTGGCGACGAGTTCGTCATCTTGCTGGACAACCCCTTAGGCCAGGACTACGTGGCGCAGATCGCCGCCCGCATCGTCGCCGCCGTGCATGCGCCGCTGACGCTCGGCGACCAGCAGGTGCAGGTAGGTGCGTCCATCGGCATCGCCATGCACCCCAGCGCCGGCTCCACACCCGCCGATTTACTGAAGAACGCCGATGCCGCCATGTATGCGGCCAAGCGGGCCGGCAAAAACACCTACCGCTTCTTCAGCAGCGCACAGACCGCTTAGCCAGAAAGCAGGGCATTTCCTACACGGCCAGGGGAACATCTCCTGCGGACACCGGCCAGCCTGTGCCGGAAACTGGCTCCATCGCCGTTGGAGTGTGTAGCCGTCCTAAGCGATCTGCCAGGAGCTACCACGCCGACATTCCTTAACGGACTGAAGGAGTTAGCCCATGTTCCATATTTCACCCCCCCAACCTACGCGCATGACCGCGCATAGCCACATTACAAAGGCCCTGGTGGCCGGCGGCGTTTGCGCGCTGGCGCTGGCGACAGCCTCCGCCTGGGCGCAGACCACCGCGGAGCCCGCCATGGCTGGCCCCGCGGCCAGCGCCCCTGCCGATGCCAGCAAACTCGCCAGCGCCGACAGCCGCATGCTAGGCAACCTGGCCCAGGCCAACCGCGCCGAAGTTGAAGCCGGCAAGCTGGCGCTGGAAAAATCGCAAAATCCCGACATCAAGAAGTTTGCCCAGACCATGGTGGACGCGCACGGCAAGGCGCTGAGCGAAGTCGAGCAACTGGGCGCCGCCAAGAACGTCAAACTGCCCGATGGTGTGGGCGTGATGCACAAAGCCAAGGAAACCGCCATGAAGGCGCTGTCCGGCAAAACCTTTGACAGCCAGTACGTGAAACGTATGGGTGTGGGCGACCACGAAAGCGCAGTCAAGCTGCTGCAGGACATCCAGAAAAACGGCAAGGACGCCGATCTGAAAGCCCTGGCCGACAAGATGCTGCCGGACGTGCAACACCATCTGGATACAGCCAAGCAGATGGAAACGCAAATAACCGCGGCTAAATAAATCCCTGCAGGGCGGACGCGCAACGCTGCTGTTTTTATAGCTGCTTGCGCTTATCCACCCTGCGCTAAATGGTCTTTTGATACACAACCCAGGGGCCGTAACGGGCCTCTCACCATGTGCGCTCCTGCGCAAAGATCTCGGCCAAAAAGTCCACCAGCGCCCGCACCTTGGGCGCCACGTGTTTGCGGGTCGGGTAGACGGCGTAGATGCCCATCTCCATGGCCTGGTAGCCGGGCAGCAGTTCCACCAGTGTGCCCGCGGCCAGATCGGTGCCCACCAGAAAACTCGGCTGCAGGATCACGCCCTGGTGCGCCAGCGCGGCGGCCCGGCAGGTGTCGCCGCTGTTGGTGTGCATGCAGGCGTGGGTGCGCACGCTGACCTGCCCGGCCGGGCCGTCGAAATGCCATTCATCCTTGCTGGCCCAGTAGCTGTAGGCGATCACGGCGTGGTCGGCCAGGTCGGCTGGGTGCTGGGGCGTGCCGTGCGCGGCTAGGTACTGGGGCGAGGCGCAAACCAGCATGCGGGTGCTGGCCAGGCGCTTGCTGACCAGGGTGGAGCTGGGCAAGGTGGCGATGCGGATGGCCACGTCATAGCCCTCCTCCACCAAGTCCACCACCCGGTCAGACAGGGTAATGTCCAGCGCCACCAGCGGCTGCTGGCTGCGGAACACGCCCCACAGCGGGGCCAGGTGCAGGTTGCCAAAGGTGACCGGCGCGTTGATGCGCAGCAGGCCGCTGGCCGCGCCGCTGCGCGAGGTGATCTCTGCCTCGGCCTCGTCCACGCCGGCCAACAGTTCTTTGCTGCGGGCGTAAAACACCTGGCCTTCTTCGGTGAGCGACAGGCGGCGCGTGGTGCGCTGCAGCAGGCGGATACCTAGCCGAGCCTCCAGCTCGCCCACGTAGCGCGATGCGGCGGCCTTGGACAGGCCCAGCGCCTCAGCAGCCTTGACGAAACTGCCTGCGTCGACCACGGCGCAGAAGGTTTGCATTTCCAGAAACCGGTCCATTGTGCTTTTCAGTGAAACAATGAATCTTATTTTAGGCCGTTTATCTCTGCATCTGTAGCTTATACAGTAGCGGCTATGACTTCCCCATCCACTCTCGCTCCGGTGCTGTTCGTATCCCACGGTGCCCCCACGTTTGCTATGGAGCCCGGCACACTCGGCCCCTTGCTGACCACGCTGGGCCAGCAGTTGCAAGGCATCACCGCCGTGCTAGTGGTGTCGCCGCACTGGCAAACCCGTGGCGTGCAGGTAATGGCCAGCGCCGCACCCGAGACGGTGTACGACTTTGGTGGCTTCCCCAAGGCCCTGTACAGCCTGCGCTACCCCGCGCCCGGTGCCCCGGCCATCGCTGCCAAGGTGCAGCGCGTGCTGGCGGACGCGGGCTGGCCCGCGACATTGGACGCGCGGCGCGGCCTGGACCACGGGGCCTGGGTGCCGTTGCGCCACCTGCTGCCCGCAGCCAACATCCCCGTGTTCCAGGTGTCGCTGCCGCACGGCCTGGACACCGCCGCCGCCCTGCGGCTAGGCCAGGCCCTGGCACCGCTGCGGGCACAAGGCGTGCTGGTGCTGGCATCGGGCAGCATGACGCACAACCTGTACGAGTTCCGCCAGGCCCATTCCGCGGCTGCCGACTACGCGGTCGAATTCACCCACTGGATCCGCCAGGCCGTAACCGGCAACGCGGTGGACCAACTGGTGGACTACCGCCGCCTGGCCCCCCATGCCGAGCGCGCCCACCCCAGCGAGGAGCATTATTTGCCTCTGCTGGTCGCCATGGGCGCACACCATGCCGACGAAGCACCCACCGTGATCGACGGCGGCATGACCCACGGCGTACTCTCCATGGAGTCCTACGCCTGGGGTCTGCCTACCAGCACCCATTGAAAGAAGGAATTCACCGTGACCGCCCTGCACACCAGCCCCGACTTCGCCCTCGCCTTCCGCGTGCTCCAGCCGCAGCCTGCCCGTCCCACCGCCCTGGTTCTGCTGCTGCACGGCGTGGGCGGGTCGGAAACCAATCTGCTGGACATGGCCGCCGCTATTTCTACGCAGCAGCCCGGCACCCTGGTGGTGCTGCCGCGCGGCCCGCTGACGCTGGGGCCGGGGCAATTTGCCTGGTTTCGGGTGGCGTTTACCGCCGATGGGCCGCGCATTGACGCGGCCGAGGCCGACAGCAGCAGGCTGGCGCTGCTCGCCTTCATCACCCAGCTGCAACAGGCCCATGGCATTGCACCGCAGCGCACCGTGGTGGCAGGCTTCAGCCAGGGCGGCATTATGTCGGCCAGCGTGGGCTTGAGCGCGCCCGAGCGGGTGGCCGGGTTTGGCCTGCTGTCGGGCCGCATCCTGCCGGAGCTGGAGCCGCATCTGGCCAAATCCGGGCAGCTCACGCAATTACAGGCCTTTGTGGGCCACGGCGAGTTCGACAGCAAGCTGCCGGTGGTGTGGGCCGAGCGCTCCGACCTGCTGCTGACCGCGCTGGGCGTGTCCTACCAAAGCCACCGCTACCCCATCGACCACGGCATCAGCGCGGCGATGCAGGCAGACTTTGTGGCCTGGCTGCAAACGCTGCTGCCCACAGCGTGAGAAAACTCCTGTTTTGATAGCTGCCAGCGCAGGTAGTACCTGCGCCAGAGGCCTATTTGGCACTAATAATTGACAGGCGGCTTAAGCAGCCGTATGGAGCCAGCGCACCAAGTCGTCGGCCATCAAAGGTCGGCTGAACAGATAGCCTTGGCCTTTGTCACACTGCAAGGCCCGCACCACGGCGGCCTGGGCTTCGGTTTCTATGCCTTCGGCCACCGTGCCCATGCCCAGGCTGTGGGCGACCCGCACCGTGGCTTCGATCAGCACGCGGTGGTGGTGGCTGGTGTCGGCCTGGCACACGAAAGACCGGTCGATCTTGACGATGTCCACCGGCAACTGGTGCAGGCTGGCCAACGAGGAATAGCCGGTGCCGAAGTCATCCAGCGCCAAACTCAGGCCCAGCGCCTTGAGCTCATGCAGGCGCGCCTGCACGTTCTCGTCTTGGGCAGCCAGGCTTTCCGTCACTTCCAGCTGCAACTGCGCCGGGGCCATGCCGGTGCTGCGTAACAGCTCGGCCACGTACGCCACCCAGCCCGGCTGGGCCAATTGGGCCCGCGACAAATTAACGGCCAGCAGGCGCGGTGCCCGGGGCCCCAGCAGGGTCTGCCACTGTACAAACTGGCGGCAGGCGGTGGCCAGTACAAAGTCGCCCAGCGCACAGATCAGGCCGCACTCTTCGGCCACGCCAATGAATTCAAACGGCGGCACCACGCCCCGCGTGGGGTGCTGCCAGCGCACCAGCGCTTCGACACCCGCAGCGCGGTCTACCGAGCCATTGGCCCGCTCGGGCCCCAACAAACCGACCACCGGTTGGTACACCACAAACAATTGCTCTTGCGCCAGCGCCAGGCGCAACTCGGCTTCGATACCAGAGCGTTGCGCTGCGCGGGCATGCATCGCGGGCTCAAACACCACATAGCGCCCGCCCCCGGCGCGCTTGGCTTCGACCATGGCAATGCTGGCGCACTGCAACACCGCATCGGCATCCCCGTGGGTTTGCGCGCGCAAAACAATGCCTATGCTGACACTGCAATGCAGCTGCTGGGAGCCAATACCGTAAGGCTTGGCCAGTGCGTCAAGTAAGCGCTGCGCCACGACGTGGATATCGTCGGGGTGCTCCAGGTCGTCCAGCACCACCACAAATTCATCCCCGCCGACGCGTGCCGCTATCTGCTCACCGCCATGGGGCTGGCCCAAGCGGCTGCGCGAGCGCACTGTGGCACGCAAGCGGTCGGCCAGCATGGACAGCACTTCGTCGCCCACCGCATGGCCCTGGGTGTTGTTGATCTGCTTCAAGCGGTCGCAGTTCAAAAACAGTACGCCGAATGCGTGGCCCGGTTCCCCCAGCGCACTATCCATGGCCCGCTGCAAGCGCTCCAGCGCCACCGCACGATTGGGCATGCGGGTCAGGTTGTCCATGCGGGCGGCGGCGCTGAGGCGGCGGGCCAGACCTTGCTGCTCCCGTTGCACCTCCCGCGTGAAATCGCTCAACACGACCATCAACCGGTCAGGGCCCAGTTTGAGCAGGTTGAACG
>NZ_JBDTEM010000108.1:0-9375 GCF_039922535.1 Rhodoferax sp.
CCAAACCACTTCTTGTGGGTGGCGGAGACGAATCCATCCTTCTTGAGGGCGGTCAGGATGTCGTTGATCTTGGCGGCGTCGGGGAAGTTCTTGGCAAACATGAAGGAATAGCTCTCTCCGGTCGGGATGCGAGCCACGACCCGGTATTGCGGCTTGTCCTTGATGTAGTACTCCACGGCCGGGATGTCGCTGATGTAGCCGTCAATGCGGCCCGAGGCCAGGTCCAGCATCGCGGGGGCCAGGCCTTCGTAGCGCGAGATGGTGGCGATCTTCAGCTTGGCGGTGTTTTGCGTGGCGTAGATGTCGCCGGTGGAGGCGGTATCCACGCCCACGGTCTTGCCGGCCAGGTCTTCCAGCTTGTCGATCCTGGTGGTTTTCAGTACCGACAAGGACTGGTCGCTGTCGTAGTAGGGCTGGGCAAAGGCCAACGACTCCAGGCGCTTGGGCGTGATGGTGATGCTGGACACCGCCATCTGGATGCGGCCCGACTGCACGGCGGGGAACAGGCCGTTGAACGGAATGTTCTCGATCTGCACCGACTTGCCCGCGCGTTTGGCCACTTCGTTAACCAGATCGATTTCAAACCCTACAAATTTGCCGGTCGCGTCCTGGAATTCCCAGGGCACGTTGCCGATGTTGGCACCCACCGTCCAGTCGGCCGCAAGGGCCGAGGTGGCGGTGGCAAACGTGGCCACCGTCAGGGCGACAGTGGCGGCGACTTTGGTGAAAAGAGGGGTGAATTTCATACGGGCTACTCCTGAAATACCGGGTTGAAAAATAAATTTCCGACAGCGGTGTGCATTGCAAATGTCTGGAGCCGCAAAGATAGCAAATTGAATCAAATAAATCAATAAAAATTAAAATGAATTATTTGAGCCAAAACGGTGCAAAAAAAGGGGCTTGCACCCGTTTGGCGCAAGCCCCTCTGTTTTTCGCACCAAGTGCGTAGATGCTGCCGTAATTACTTTTTGGCCACCATGCCGTAAATGGCCAGCAACACGATGGCACCCACCACCGAGGCAATCCAGCCTGCGGGTGCGCCGGGTGCGTACCAGCCCATTTTTTCACCCACAAAGCTGGCACCGAACGAGCCTGCGATGCCCAGCACCGAGGTCATGATGAGGCCCAGTTTGTCGTCACCGGGCTTGATTGCGCGGGCGATCAAACCAATCACAAAACCGACGATCACCGTACCGATCAAAGAAAACATAGAAAACCTCCGTATACAAAGTTAAGCCAAGGCCAAATATACCCGGCGCTGGTTAAACGGCAATGCCGCCTGCCGTTTCCAGCTGCTCGGACAAGGCCATCCAGCGCACTTCAAGTGCGGCCATATCGGCAGTGACTTTTTTGAGCCGCTTGCTGGCCTGGCCAATTTCGTGCGGATTTTTGGCGGCAGCCAGTTTTTCGTCCAGGCCGTCTTTTTCCAGCTGCAGGGCCGCCATTTCGGTGTCGATCTTGTCCAGGTCGCGCTGCAAGGCCTTGGTGTTGACGACCGGCGCGGCCACCACCACCGGGGCCGGTGCGGGCGCTGCGGCCTTGCCTGCTTCCTTGGCCAATTCGCGCATGCGCTTGGCTTCGTCCAGCAGGTAGCGCTGGTAGTCGTCCAGATCGCCGTCAAACGGCTCGACACCGCCACGCGACACCATCCAGAACTCGTCGCACACCGAGCGCAGCAGGGCGCGGTCGTGGCTGACCAGCATCACGGTGCCTTCGAATTCGTTGAGCGCCATCGCCAGCGCTTCGCGGGTGGCCAGGTCCAAATGGTTGGTCGGCTCATCCAGCAGCAGCAGATTTGGGCGCTGCCAGACGATCATGCACAGCACCAGGCGGGCTTTTTCGCCACCACTCATGCTGCCCACGGCTTGCTTGACCATGTCACCGCTGAAGTTGAAGGTACCCAAAAAGCTGCGCAGGTCTTGCTCGCGTGTGCCTTGGTTGCTCAGTTTGCCGGCGGCCATGGTCTCTTTGACCAGGCGGATCATGTGTTCCAACGGGGTGTCGGCAGGGCGCAGCACGTCCAGTTCCTGCTGGGCAAAGTAGCCGATGTTGAGGCCCTTGCCTTCCAGAATTTCGCCGTGGATCGGCGTGAGCGCGCGGGCCACGGTTTTCACCAGGGTCGATTTGCCCTGGCCGTTGGCGCCCAAGATGCCGATGCGCTGGCCTGCCAGCACCGATTTGTTGACCTTTTGCACAATGACCGTGGGGCCGGTGCCTTCGGGCGCGTCTTCTGGCGCGGGATAGCCAAAGGTGGCATCCGACATGGACAGCATCGGGTTGGGCAGATTGGCGGGCTCTTTGAATTCGAAGGTGAATTCGGCCTCGGCCAGCAGCGGCGCAATCTTTTCCATGCGGTCCAGCGCCTTGACCCGGCTTTGCGCCTGCTTGGCCTTGCTGGCCTGGGCCTTGAAGCGCGAGATGAACTTCTGCAGGTGGGCAATCTTGTCCTGCTGCTTGCTGAACGATGCCGACTGTTGCTCCATCTTCTCGGCGCGCATGTCTTCAAACTTGCTGTAGTTGCCGCCGTAGCGGTTCAGCTTGGCGGTCTCAATATGCACCGTCACATCGGTGATGGCATCCAAAAATTCACGGTCATGGCTGATGACCAGCATGGTGCCGGTGTAGCGTTTCAGCCAGGCTTCCAGCCACACCAAAGCATCCAAGTCCAAATGGTTGGTGGGCTCGTCGAGCAGCATCAGGTCCGACGGGCACATCAGCGCACGCGCCAGTTGCAGGCGCATGCGCCAGCCGCCGGAGAAGCTGTTCACCGGGTTGTCGAGTTCGGTGGTTTTGAAGCCCAGACCCAAAATCAGCGCCTGGGCACGGGCTTGCGCGTCGCCAGAGCCCGCATCGAACAGCGCCATATAGGCGTTGGCCATACGCTCGCCATCATCGGTCAGCTCGGAGGCGGTGACTTCCTGCTGGGCGGCCAGCAGGTTGGTGTCGCCTTCAATCACAAATTCGGTGGCGCTTTGCTCGGTTTCGGGCATGTCCTGGGCCACTTGGGCCAGCCGCCACTGGGCGGGGACGTAAAAGTCGCCGCCGTCTTCGTGCAGCGTGCCGTTGAGCAAGGCAAACAGGGTGGATTTACCCGCGCCGTTGCGGCCCACCAGGCCGACTTTTTCGCCGGGGTTGATGGTGACGTTGGCGCTGTCAAGCAACACTTTGGCGCTGCGGCGCAGCACTACATTTTTAAGGGTGATCATGGCAAGGTGGCTGCCGATGGCGGCCGAAAGATAAGAGATGTGGCCAAGACTGCCGCAGGAGGCTGCGACGCATGGCAAGGGACGATATACAAGGATTTTAGGCGGCTCGGCCCAGGCTGCTAGTGAAGCCCGCCTCCGCGCTTTGCTGTGCGAGGAGAAGGGTTTTGTCTCTGCTATTTAAACCATAGCGCATTGCGCAATTGGAATAAGCATCGCCGGCCTTTTTCCGTAATTTTACAGGAGCGCGCTGCAGCCGGGCCGTAGGTCTGCAAGAATGCCAAACGATATTTCGCGCCGTGCGTTGACAGCGCTATCCCAAGAAAGAATTTATGAGCAGCAAGAAAAGCGATTTCGGACTGATTGGCTTGGCCGTGATGGGCCAAAACCTGGTGTTGAATGTGGAAAGTCGTGGCTTCCAGGTCAGCGTCTTTAACCGTACCACCGACAAGACCGATGAATTTGTGGCCGCCCACCCCGACAAAAACCTGGTGGGCTGCGACACGCTGGAGGCCTTTGTGCAAAGTCTGGCGCTGCCGCGCAAGATCCAGATCATGGTCAAGGCCGGCGCAGCGGTGGACCAGGTGATTGAGCAACTGATTCCCCTGCTAGACAAGGACGACATCATCATCGACGGCGGCAACAGCCTGTACACCGACACCGAGCGCCGCGATGCCTACCTGGCGGAAAAAGGCCTGCGCTTCATCGGCGCCGGCGTGTCCGGCGGCGAAGAGGGCGCGCGCAAGGGCCCTTCCATCATGCCTGGCGGCCCGGCATCCACCTGGGAGGTGATGCAACCGATTTTTGAAGCCATCTCGGCCAAGGTCGACGGCCAGCCTTGCGTGATCCATATCGGCCCCGGCGGCGCGGGCCACTACGTGAAGATGATCCACAACGGCATCGAATACGGCGACATGCAGTTGATCTGCGAGGCCTACAGCCTGTTCAAGGCGGCGGGCTTCACCACCGACGAAATGGCCGCCATCTTTAACGAGTGGAACGAAGGCGACCTGCAGAGCTACCTGATCCAGATCACCGGCAAGGCGCTGGAGCAAAAAGACCCGGAAACCGGCCAACCATTGGTGGACGTGATCCTCGACAAGGCCGGGCAAAAGGGTACCGGCCAATGGACGTTGATCAACGCCGCCGAGAACGCCGTGGTCATCAGTACCATCAATGCCGCGGTAGAAGCGCGTGTGCTGTCCTCGCAGAAAAAGCAACGCGTGGTCGCCAGCACGCAGCTACAGGGCCCGAAAGCCGACCTCAGCGCCGCCAAGAAAGACCTGGTGGCCAAGGTGCACGACGCGCTGTATGCCTCCAAGGTGATCAGCTACACCCAGGGCTTCGATTTGATCAAGACCATGGGCGAGAAGAAGCAATGGGGCCTGGACTTTGGCGGCATCGCTTCGATCTGGCGTGGCGGCTGCATCATCCGCGCGCGTTTCCTGAACCACATCACCGACGCCTACCGTACCGATCCGGCGCTGGTGAACCTGATGCTGGCACCGTTCTTCAAGGACTTGCTCAATGGTGCGCAGCAGAACTGGCGCGAAGTGGTGGCCCTGGCCGTGAGCAACGGCATCCCGGTGCCAGCTTTCAGCGCCTCACTGTCGTACTACGACAGCTACCGCTCCGATCGCCTGTCGGCCAATCTGCTGCAGGCGCAGCGCGACTTCTTTGGTGCCCACACCTATGAACGCACCGACAAGCCCGAAGGCCAGTTCTTCCACACGGAATGGCCAGAAGTCATCGGCTGAAAACCGTTGGGGCGGCGCTGCCGAGGCGCTTTAAAGCGCGTCCAGCGCCTCGCGGGTGACCAGCAAGACCTGGTCTTCACCCGCGCTGGTCTCTAGCCACACCACTTCGAGCGCCGGGAAGGCAGCCTCGAAGTATTCGCGCTCGTTGCCAATCTCCAGCACCAGCACGCCGTCGGGCGCCATCTTTGCAGAGGCGGCTTTCAACAGACTGCGGATGAAGTCCATGCCGTCGGTACCGCCCGCCAGCGCCAGCACCGGCTCGGCCTGGTATTCGGCGGGCAGGGCGGCCATGCTCTGGCTGTTGACGTAGGGCGGGTTGCACAGAATCAGGTCAAACACACCCGGAACCTGGGCCAAGCCGTCCGATTCCACCAGGGTGATGCGCGTCTGCAGGCTGTGTTTATCTACGTTGATGCGGGCCACGGCCAGGGCATCGGTGCTGATATCGGCAGCGGTGACCTGCACATCGGGGTAGACCATGGCCGCCAGCACGGCCAGGCTGCCGTTGCCGGTGCACAGGTCTAGCACAGCGTGGGTGTGGGTGTGCAGCCAGTAGTCGATGCCGCCGTCCATCAGCAGCTCGGCAATAAAGCTGCGCGGCACGATGGCGCGCTCGTCCACATAAAACGGCATGCCTTGCAGCCAGGCCTCTTGCGTGAGGTAGGCGGCGGGCTTGCGGGTCAGGATGCGCGCTTCTAAAAGTGTAGCTACCTGCGCAATCTGCTCCTGCGCTACCGGCTGATTTTCTACAGAATCCAGATCGTCCAGCGGCAGGCCCAACCGCCACATCACCAGCCAAGCGGCCTCGTCAAATGCGTTGGTGGTGCCATGGCCGTAGGACACGCCTGCGGCTTCGAGCTGGGCGGCCGATTGTTCGATGAGGGTGAGGACGTTCATGGCTGGCGGGACAAAATTTCCAGGGTGCGGCGGTAGATGTTTTTCAGCGGCTCGATGTCGGCCACTACGATGTGCTCGTCGATCTTGTGGATGGTGGCGTTGGGCGGGCCCAGCTCGATCACCTGCGGGCAGATCTGGGCGATGAAACGCGCGTCGCTGGTGCCACCGGTGGTGGATAGCTCGGTGCTGATGCCGGTCTCGGCCAGGATGGCGCTGCGCACAGCATCCACCAGGGTGCCGGGTGTCGTCAAAAACGGCAGGCCGCCCACCGTCCAGGCGATGTCGTAGCTGAGGCCGTGGCGGTCCAGTACCTCGTGCACGCGGCGCTGCAGGCCATCGGGCGTGGATTCGGTACAGAAGCGGAAGTTGAAGTCCACCACCACCGTGCCGGGAATGACGTTATTGGCCCCCGTACCCGCGTGGATGTTGCTCATTTGCCAGCTAGTGGGCTGGAAGAAAGCGTTGCCGCCGTCCCACTGGGTGGCCACCAGCTCGGCCAGGGCGGGCATGGCCAGGTGGATGGGGTTTTGGGCCAGTTGTGGGTAGGCAATGTGGCCCTGCACACCGCGGATGGTGAGCTTGCCGCTCATGCTGCCCCGGCGGCCGTTTTTGACCATGTCACCGGTGCGTTCCACGGCTGTGGGCTCGCCGACGATGCAGTAGTCCATCTGCACGCCGCGCTCTTTGAGGAGCTTGCAGACTACTACCGTGCCGTCCACCGACGGCCCTTCTTCGTCGCTGGTAAGCAGTAGGGCGATGCTGAGCGGGGTGTCGGGCTGGGCAGCCACGAATTCTTCCACTGCCACCACGAAGGCGGCGATGGAGGTCTTCATGTCGCTTGCGCCTCGGCCAAACAGCTTGCCATCGCGGTGTGTGGGGGTGAACGGGTCGCTGCTCCACTGCGCCAGCGGGCCCGTGGGCACCACATCGGTATGGCCTGCAAATGCTATGAGTTTAGGAGCTGCCGCCGCAGGTGCTACCTGCGCTGGAGGGCTAAAACCCTTAAAAATACTATGCCGGACCGCCCACAGGTTGGTGACGCGGAAGTTCTCGGGGCCGCTTTCAATGGTCTCAAACACAAAACCCAGTGGGGCCAGGCGCTCGGCGATCAGGGACTGGCATTGCGCGTCGTCGGGGGTGACGGAGGGCTGGGCGATCAGTTGCTCGGCCAAATACAGGGTTTGGGACATAAATTAGGAAAAATTAATGGGAGGTAACTTGCATGGCTCGCGGTGCCCTGTACCCGAGTCCCTGCAAGTTAGGGCCGCACGTCCAAGGTGAAGTCGGTAAAGCTGGGTTCGTCGTCGGCCTCGGCCTGCAGCACGGCGACCTCGGCTTTTTGGCTAGTGCGGGCAAAATCGTTTTGCAGCCGCCACATCAGGTTGGTGGCTGAATCGGCATTGGCCAGGCCTTCCTTGCGGTCGATCAGGCCCTCGGTGATCATGCGGGCGATGTCGCTTTCGAAGGTTTGTGAGCCCTCGGCCAGCGATTTTTCCATGGCTTCCTTGATGCCGCCAATGTCGCCTTTTTCGATCATGTCGGCCACCAGCAAGGTGTTGAGCATGATCTCCACTGCCGGAACGCGTTCGCCCGACGGTGTGCGCAGCAGCCGCTGCGAGACGATGGCGTTCAGCGCCACGGCCAGATCGGCCTGCATGGTGGCACGCACTTCCACAGGGTAGAAATTGACGATGCGGTTCAGCGCCTGGTAGGAGTTGTTGGCGTGCAGGGTGGCCATACACAGATGGCCGGTCTGGGCGTAGGCGATGGCCGCGGACATGGTTTCGCGGTCGCGGATTTCGCCGATCAGTATCACATCCGGCGCCTGGCGCAGCGCGTTTTTCAGGGCCACTTCGAGAGATGCGGTGTCGGTGCCAATCTCGCGCTGGTTGACGATGGAGCGCTTGTTTTTATACAGGTATTCAATCGGGTCTTCGATGGTCAGGATGTGGCCGCCCGCGCGCTGGTTGCGGTGGTCGATCATGGCCGCCTGGGTGGTGGTTTTACCGGCACCGGTAGAGCCCACCATCAGCAGCAGGCCGCGCTTTTGCATCACCAGGTCGCCCAGGATGGCGGGCACCTTCAGGCTGCTGAGCAAGGGCACGTCGACATTGATGTAGCGCACTACCACCGAATAGCTGCCGCGCTGGCGCATGGCGCTGACCCGAAAACGCCCCACGCCCGGCACCGACACGGCCATGTTCAGCTCGCCGGTGGCTTCCAGTTCGGTTATTTTCTCGGCCGGCACAATTTCGGCCAGCAGGCTGCGTGGCGCATCGGTTTGCAGCAACTGGCTGTTGACCGGCACGCACAGCCCGTTGATGCGGATCAGCGCGGGTGCGTTGGCCGACAAATAGACATCGGAGGCTTTTTTCTCCTGCATCAGCTTGAGAATACGTTCCATTGTGGACATGGCTTACCTCCGATGGGGTCGTGGGGTCAGTCGGGTATCAGTCGCGCAGCAGGTCGTTCAGGCTGGTCTTGGAGCGGGTTTGCGCATCCACGCGCTTGACGATGATGGCCGCGTACAGGCTGTACTTGCCGCCGTCTTTGGGCAGCGTGCCGCTGATGACCACCGATCCGGAGGGGATGCGGCCGTAGGTCACGGTGTCGGTGGCACGGTCGTAAATCGGGGTGCTCTGGCCGATGTACACGCCCATGGAGATGACCGAGTTTTCTTCGACGATCACGCCTTCGACCACTTCGGAGCGTGCGCCCACAAAGCAGTTGTCTTCAATGATGGTGGGCCCCGCCTGCAGGGGTTCTAGCACGCCGCCGATGCCCACGCCGCCGCTCAAATGCACGTTCTTGCCGATCTGCGCGCACGAACCCACGGTGGCCCAGGTATCCACCATGGTGTTTTCACCCACGTAGGCACCGATATTTACGTAGGAAGGCATCAGCACCGCGCCCTTGGCAATAAAGCTGCCACGGCGGGCCACGGCGGGAGGCACCACGCGCACGCCGGTGGCCTTCATTTCTTCAGCGCTCAGGTGGGCGAACTTGGTGGGCACCTTGTCGTAGAAGCCCAGCGAACCGGCCTGGATGACTTCGTTGTCTTTCAGACGGAACGACAGCAACACAGCCTTCTTGATCCACTGGTGCACGGTCCACTGGCCCACGGCTTCGCGGGTGGCGACGCGCAGGTGGCCGTTGTTCAGTTCATTCAGCACATGCTCGACGGCATCGCGCACTTCGGCGCTGGAGGCGGTGGGCGACAGGTTGGCGCGGTCTTCCCATGCGGCTTCGATGGTGGCTTGGAGTTGTTGTGTCATGGTTGTTCTTCAGTTACGGGATTGGATAAATTGGCGAATACGTTGGGCGGCTTCGGCACACTCGGCGGTCTCGGCCACCAGGGCCATGCGGATGCGCTGGCGGCCCGGGTTGTGGCCATGGGCTTCGCGCGCCAGGTAGCTGCCGGGCAGCACCGTGACATTGTAGGCAGCCAACAGGTCGCGGGCGAAGGCGACATCGCTGTCCAGGCCGTCCACCACGGCCGGGCCGGGCACCTGCGCCCA
>NZ_JBDTEM010000109.1:0-10806 GCF_039922535.1 Rhodoferax sp.
GGCGCACCCAGCTGCCGCGGCACCTTGCTGGCCCCCAAGCGCCGCATCAGCAAATTACGCAAATGATCTGGCCCGCCGAGTCCATCTGGGAAGCCATTTACCCGCTGCTGCCCGACTTCACCGTCGAGGTGCTGCCGCAGGTCGATTCCACCAACAGCGAACTGATGCGCCGCGTGCGCGCCGGGCACAGTGAACCCACCTTGCTGGTGGCCGAACAGCAAACCGCAGGCCGGGGCCGCCTGGGGCGCGACTGGCACAGCGCCGTCGGCGACTCATTGACCTTTTCGCTGGCGCTGCCATTGGCCCCCGCCGACTGGTCGGGCCTGTCGCTGGCCGTGGGCGTGAGCGTGGTGCAAAGCCTGCACCCCGACCTGCAGCTGAAATGGCCCAACGACGTGTGGCTGCAGGGCCGCAAGCTGGGCGGTATCTTGATCGAAACGGCGGGCCTGGGCGACCAGCGCGTAGCCGTGGTGGGCATTGGCCTGAACATTGCGCCCCGGGAAGCTGGGGGCCTGTCCACGCCCCCAGCCTGGCTGCAAGAGGTATTGCCCGGCCTAGATGCCGGTGCCGCCCTGCTGCGCATCGCCGCCCCGCTGGTGCAAGCCCTGAAAGCCTTCGAGTTGGCTGGCTTTGCCCCGTTCCAACCCCAGTTTGCCCAGCGCGACCTGCTGCTGGACCGCGCCGTCACCCTGAGCAACGGCACCGTGGGCATGGCGCGCGGCGTCGATGCCATGGGCGGCCTGCAGGTGCAAACCCCCGACGGTATGCAGACGGTGACCAGCGCCGAAGTCAGCGTGCGCCCCACTCCAGCGGCAGACTGAGCCCATGCTGCGCGGCATCGTCTTATTTCTACTGCTGGCCAACGGCGTGTTTTTCGCTTGGTCGCAAGGCTTGCTGGCGGCCTACGGCCTGGCCCCCGCGCCGGTGTCCGAGCCGCAGCGGCTGGCGCAGCAAATCCACCCTGAACTGGTGGTGGTGGTGCCACCGCACAGTGAAGCAGCGGCTTCGGCACCCGCTGAAACGGTGGCCAGCGCCCCCGCCAATCCAGCCAATCTATCCGAGCCCGCCGAATGCCTGACCGCAGGCCTGTTTGACGTGGCGCGTGGCACCCAACTGGCCAAAACCTTGGGCGATGCCCTGCCCGCCGGGACGTGGTCGATGGAGCCCGGCGTGGAGCCGGGCCGCTGGATGGTCTACATGGGCCGCTACGCCAGCGCCGACCTGCTAGAGCGCAAAAAGGCCGAGCTGCGCGGCATGCGCATCAAATTCGAGGCCGCGCCCGCCAACCTGGAACCTGGCCTGTCGCTGGGCAGCTTTGACAACGAAGCCGCGGCCAACAAACTGCTGGGCGAGGTCACCCAGCACGGCGTGCGCACCGCCCACGTGGTGGCCGAGCGCCTGGAAACCCACGGCATGCGGCTCAAGCTGCCCAGCGTGGATGCGGCGCTGAAAACCCAGTTGGACGCGCTGAAACCGGCGCTGGGCGGCAAAGCCCTCAAAACCTGTCCCGCCTGATGGCCTTGCTCCAGCGGCCCGCCACCCTGCTCTACCTCGCCAAATGGCTGTGCCTGGCCTGCGCGGTGGCGGTGCTGGCGGGCACGGCATCGGCCTTCTTTTTGTTTGCACTCGAATGGGCCACCCAGACCCGCCTCACGCACCGCTGGCTGCTGTGGCTGCTGCCGCTGGGCGGCTTTGGCGTGGGCTGGCTGTACCTGCGCTTTGGCCAGTCGGTGGAGGCCGGCAACAACCTGCTGATCGACGAAATCCACGACCCGCGCAGCACCATTCCGCTGCGCATGGCCCCGCTGGTGCTGTTCGGCACCGTGGTGTCGCACCTTTTCGGCGCGTCGGTGGGGCGCGAAGGCACGGCGGTGCAAATGGGCGGCGCGCTGGCCGACCAACTGGCCCGGCTGTGCAAGCTGACCGGCGATGACCGCCGTTTGATCTTGATGGCCGGTATCAGCGCCGGATTTGCCTCGGTGTTTGGCACGCCGCTGGCTGGGGCCGTGTTTGGGCTGGAGGTGCTGGCGCTGGGCCGTTTAAGGATTGACGCGCTGTGGCCCTGCATCGTGGCCGCCATCGTGGCCGACCAGGTGGGCCTGCTGTGGGGCGTGCACCACACGCACTACGCCATCGCCAACCTGCCCGCCGCTGCCACCATTACCGCCTGGGGCCTGGTGGCGATGGTGCTGGCCGGGGCCCTGTTTGGCCTCACCGGCAAGCTGTTTGCCCACAGCACGCACACCCTCAGTGCTTGGATGCAACAACAGGTGCGCTACAGCCCCCTGCGCCCCTTCATCGGCGGCTGCGTGGTGGCCAGCGCCGCCTGGTGGCTGGGGCCCAACCTGTCCGATCCCTACCTCGGCCTGGGCATCCCCACCATCGTCCAGTCTTTTCAGCAACCGCTGGCAGCCTACGACTTTGCAGCCAAGTTCGCGTTTACCGTGGCCTCGCTGGGCACCGGCTTCAAGGGCGGCGAGGTGACCCCGCTGTTCTACATCGGCGCCACGCTGGGCAACGCCCTGGCCCCACTACTGCACCTGCCGTTTGCGCTGCTGGCCGGGGTGGGCTTTGTAGCGGTGTTCGCCGGGGCCGCCAACACGCCGATTGCGTCTACGCTGATGGCCATGGAACTGTTTGGGTCCGAAATCGGTGTTTACGCAGGTGTGGCCTGCGTGGTCAGCTATCTTTTTTCAGGGCACAAGGGGATTTACAAGGCCCAGCGGGTGGATGTGGCCAAGCCGGGGCGGTAGGCTGCCAATCGCCAAGGCTGTGCACATACGAGGCGACCTGTCCCGGCTATAGTGGCCGCCGGTTCCGTATTGCAGCAAGCAGCACACATCCACTGGACATATTCCCCATGGTCAAAAAAGTCGGCTCCACCGAGATCCATGCCCGGCATCGGGCAAGTTGCCATTGCGGGGCGGTCGTCCTCGAACTGGACTTGCCCGACGGAATCGTCGATCCACGCCGCTGCAACTGCTCCATGTGTGGAAAAAGAGGCGCAATTGCCGCCGCCGTTCCGCTGAGCGGCCTGCGCATCCTGAAAGGCCAAGACGCGCTCAAGGAGTACCGCTTCAACACCATGACGGCAAGGCACTTCTTCTGCGGCACCTGCGGCATCTACACACACCACCAGCGGCGCTCCAATCCCAACGAGTATGGCTACAACGTCGCCTGTCTTGAGGGTGTCAATCCCTTTGAGCTTGGCCCAGTCCCCACCAGCAATGGCATGAACCATATGTCAGACCGCAAGACCCAAGGTGAGCCCAATGCACAGCCCGGTTCTGGCTGCTGCAGTGCGGACTAAGTCCTCGTTCAAGTGGAGCGGCATATGGCGGTACGCTTGGGCCACAGGTTGAGATAAAACCACTCAAACTGCCTCCCAGCCCATACGGAACGGGCGGCAGCAGCTATCCCTTACATAGCACCACCTTAACCCACCACCCCCAACCGCCACAACGACGTCACCTCCGCTGCCCGCGCCGCGTGCAGCGGGGCGTTGGCGTCGGTGGCTTTGGGGTGCACGGGCTTGGCATCCAGGCGGCCCAGCACCTGCACACCATGGGTCGCGAACGCGGCCAGCAGCTCGTCGCGGGTGCGCAGGCCCAGGTGTTCGGCGAAGTCGGACAGGATCAACCAGGCCTCGCCGCCGGGTGCCAGATGGGTCTTCAGCCCGGCCAAAAAGCCCAGCAGCATGCGGCTGTCTTCGTCGTACACGGCGTGTTCGATGGGGGAACCGGGGCGGGCGGGCAGCCAGGGTGGGTTGCAGACGATCAACGTGGCCTGGCCTTCGGGGAACAGGTCGGTCTGTAGCACCTGCACCTGCTGGGCCACGCCCAGCAGCGCCAGGTTGTCGCGGGCGCAGGCCAGGGCGCGGGGGTCGGTGTCGGTGGCGACCACCTGGGCCACGCCACGGCGCACCAGCACAGCAGCCAGCACACCGGTGCCGGTGCCGATGTCAAAAGCTACGCCCGCCACCGGCAAGGGGGCCTTCGCCACCAGGTCGATGTACTCGCCGCGCACCGGCGAAAACACGCCGTAGTGCGGGTGGATGCGGTTCAGCGGGGCTTCGCCCAGCGCCGGGATCTCCAGGCCCTTGCGCCGCCATTCGTGGGTGCTGGTCAGGCCCTGCAGCTCGCGCAGGGTGATGACCGACGGGCCCGCCGCGGCATCCGCCGGGCCCCAGGCCGCCAGGCATGCGGCGTGCACATTGGGCGCGCGGCGCAGCGGGATGGTGTAGTCGGCGTTGACCGGCAGCAGCAGCATGTTCAGCACCCGCGCACGCTGGGCCTGGGCCTGGCGGTACAGGTGGAAGGCCTCGGCCGGGGCGGCGGCTTCCTTGGGGGCTTTGCGCTGCTTGCGCGCCGGGGTTTTGTCGATGCGCCGGGCAATGGCCTGCAGCAGCTGGCGGGCGTTGTGGAAATCGCCGCGCCACAGCAGGGCCGTGCCCTCGCAGGCCAGGCGGTAGGCGGTGTCGGCCGACATCGTGTCGTCGGCCAGCACCACGCGTTTGGGGGCGGGCGCGCCGCGCTCGGAGCGCCAGTGGGCGGACTGGGGCTGGTCGGCCTCGGTCCAGTGGAGGGTGCTATCGGCAGCGGAAGCTACAAGAGAGGGGGCAATAGGGGTAGGCATAGTCGGGTGCTTTTAACAGATGGGCCGCAACGGCCTGCAGCACGTACCCGGCAGGCCAGCGGTTTTGCTGCGTTTTTAAGAGCTGCTTGCGCAGGTATGATCTGCGCTGGCGGCCTATTTCTTATAAATATGTAGGCCATTGCGTCAACGGTATAGTGTTCGTTTGCACCACCCTGGGGACTTGGGACCATGCGATTTCTGCCGTTGACCGCACTGTTAACCGTACTCTTGGCCGCACTGGCCCCGGCGGCCCATGCCGGTGTGTTTACCACCCGCTGCCTGGTCGCCGAGGGCGGCAAAAGGCCCATCCAGCTGCAGTTCAGCACCGTGGGCGATGACACCAGCGGCTGGAGCGGCGGCTTCGTGCGCTACGGGGTCCACAGCCGCCCCATCAGCCTGGTGCGCCTGCGCGAGTCGCACGTGGAAACGGCACCCGGCCGACCGTTTGCGTTCACCACCGTCTGGCTGGAAATGGTCGGTGGCCAGGCCGCGGGCAGCTACGAGGTGGAAACCCAAGGCGCACGCATCGAGCGCTTCGTCTACACCCCTAAACGTAGCGGCCCGGGCACCGCGTTTACCGAGAACCCCGCCATTGACGTGGGAGACGACGGTGCCTGCCGCTGGACGGCCACGGGCTAGCCTCAAACACTATCAAAACCATAGCTTCTTGCGCAGTCTGTATATGCGCTGGAGTCCGATTTTTCTTATATTTTTAGCCGAAATGAAAAGGGGGATTTCTGCATGCACACGTCTTGCCAACGCGGTGCCTACCGCATAGCCACCGACCCCGCCTGCCTGGACATGGCCGCCGTCCACGCCTACCTCACGCGCAGCTACTGGTCGCCCGGCATCGCATTCGAGCGGGTGCAGCGGGCGGCGGCGAACTCGCTGTGCTTTGGCTTGTTCCACGGCGTGGAGCAGGTGGGTTTTGCGCGGGTGGTGACCGACAAGACCACCTTTGCCTACCTGGCCGATGTGTATGTGCTGGAGGCGCACCGGGGCCAGGGCCTGTCGAAATGGCTGGTGCAAACCATTCTGGCCCACCCGGAGCTGCAGGGCTTGCGCCGCTTTCTGCTGGCTACGGCCGATGCGCACGGGCTGTATGCGCAGTTTGGTTTTCAGCCCCTGGCCAAGCCGGAACGGATGATGCAGATACTGCAGTCCTAAAACACGTTTCTAAACCTTTGACCTGCCGCAAGACCCCGGCCCGCACGCTGGCCACAATCCAAACTATGAAAAAAACTGCACTGCTGCCCCTGCTGTGGGCCTTGGCCTGCGGCCCGGTGCTGGCCGACTGGGTGCGCATCGCCACCAGCGATGCCTCGGTGTACTACATCGACTCGGCCATTCCGCCCAAGGTGGGCGCGAACGTGATGGTCTGGATTCTGCGCGACCACACCACGCCGCAGGTCGGCGCGGGCGGGCCGTTTGCCTCGTCCAAAGACCAGATCGAAGTCGACTGCAATGCCCGCCGGGTGCGCCGCATCTATGCGTCCGAGCACCCCGAGCCCATGGGCAAAGGCCAGATGGTGCATTCCGAGCATGGCCCCATGAGCTGGAACGCGGTGGCACCCAAAACCATCATGCAGCGGGTGGTGGATGCGGCGTGCGGGCATCCTTGAGCGGATGTATCGCCCCCGGCAGCAGCTTCACGACTCCCTAGCCCCTGCCCGCGCAAACCGCACCGCCACCCGCATGCCCGGCGGCGTGGCACCAGGATGGGCATCTTCCAAAGTGATTTCGGCGCTGTGCTGGCGGGCGATTTCCTGGACGATGGACAGGCCCAGGCCGGAGCCGTCGGCTTCGGTGCCCAGGGCGCGGCAGAAGGGCTGGAACACCAGCACGCGCTCGGCCTCGGGGATGCCGGGGCCGTGGGCAGCTACGAGGTGGAAACCCAGGGCGCGTATCAACCGCTTCGTCTACACCAACAAACGCACCGGCCAGGGCACGGCGTTTGTAGAAAACCCCGGCATCGACGTAGGGCCCGACGGCGCCTGCCGCTGGACGGCTACCGGCTAAGCTGGTTTACTATCGAAAACATAGCGGCTTGCGCAGATGCTGTATGCGCAAGCGGCCGATTGCATATAAATTTTGAGTCGTTATCCCAGGGCAGATGTATATGACGCCGACCCCCATGGCACTGGAGCCCGTTGAGCAAGCCGCCTTCCTGCAGTCCGTGGCCAACGTGCAGCAAGCCGCGCTGCGCCAGCTGCAAGCGCAACCGGGTGCGACGGCAGTGGTGGCGTTTGTCCGGTTTATGCAGCAAGGGGTGGACCAGGTGGTGGCCGCGGCGCAGCAGCAGGGTGTGCAGCTCGACTGCGCGGCCGGTTGCAGCCATTGCTGCCAAGCCAAGGTCGAGGCGATGGCGCCTGAAATCTTGTTGATTGCCGGCGCGATTGCCGCAGGCTCGGCGCAACAGCAGGCGCAGACCATAGCGCGCCTCCAGGCCCACCAGGCTGTGCAGGCCGAGGGCGCGGCACCCTGGAGCCGCCAGCCGGCCTGCCCGTTTCTGGTCGACCAGCTGTGCTCGATTTACGCGCTGCGTCCCGCCTCCTGCCGCAAAGCCCATTCGCAGGATGTGCGGGCCTGCCGCAGCGATGCCGCGCAGATTCCGCAAAGCCTGCAACTGGTGCTGCAGGCCGAGGCGCTGCAGCTGGGCACCGCCGCCGCTTACCGCCAGCACGGCCTGGACGCCGAGCCGCAAGAGCTGGTGCAGGCCGTGCTGCAAGCCCTGCACGACCCGTCGGCGGCCAGCCGCTGGCTAGGGGGCGATCCGGTGTTCGGCGCCGCCTAGACCCGGCCTACCGTACCTGGTACACCCGCCCCGTCTGCGCACCCTCCACGCTGCGCTGGTAGGCCATGGCCACGCGCGCCGCGGGCACCGACTCAAAGCCCGCGAAATACGGGCCATAGGCCGGCAAAGATTCGGTGAGTACTGTGGCGCTGACGGCGTTGATACGCAGGCCGCGCGGCAGCTCGATAGCGGCGGCGGCCACAAAGGCTTCGATACCGGCATTCACGGCCGAGGCACTGGCACCAAAGCGGATCGGCTCGGTGGACAGGATGCCGCTGGTCAGCGTGACCGAGCCGCCGTCGTTCAGGTAGCGCTGGGCCAGCAAGGCCAGCTGCACCTGGCCCAGCAGCTTGTCTTGCAGGCCGATGTTGAACTGCGCGGCCGTCATCTCGCCCAGCGGGCCGAAGTGCACATTGCCCGCAGCGCTGACGATGGCATCCACCTTGCCCACGCGCTCCATCAGGGCCTCCAGGCTGGCGGGTTGGGCCAGGTCGGCCCGGTAGTCGCCGCTGTTGCGCCCGACGCTGACGATGGTGTGGCGGGCAGCCAGGTTGGCTTGTACGGCTTGGCCTACGGTGCCGTTGGCGCCGATCAAGAGGATTTTCATGGGGTGTTCCTGGGTTCAGAAGTAGAGAGGCCTCGATTGTTTTGCAAATGCAGACCTACATAAAGTAGTGAATACTTCGCTATCTACTAAGCACAGGTTTGGAATAGCGATGGATAAATTCCGCAACATGGAGGTCATGGTGGCCGTGGTTGAAGGTGGCAGCTTTGCCGCAGCGGCCCGGCAGCTGGACATTTCGGCGGTGATGGTCGGCAAGCACATCCAGCTGCTGGAGACGCACCTGGGCGCGCGCCTGGTGCAGCGCAGCACCCGGCAGCACAGCCTGACCGATGTGGGCCGCAGCTTCTACGAGGACTGCAAACGCGTGCTGGAACAGGTGCGCTGGGCCGAGTCGGCGGTCGAGCGCAGCCGGGCTGCGCCGCAAGGCCTGCTGCGGGTCAGCGCGCCCACGACCCTGGGCAACCAGGTGATCGCTCCGCTGGTGGCCGGGTTTTTACTGGACAACCCGCAGGTGCGGGTGGACCTGCAGCTCAGCGACGGGCGGGTCGATCTGGCCGGCGACGGCATTGACGTGGCGGTGCGCATCGGCCCGGTGGTCGACGAAGGCCTGGTGGCGCGGCCACTGCAGCCCTACCGCATGGTGATTGCCGCGGCACCCGCCTACCTGGAGCGGCATGGCCGCCCGCAGCGGGCCACCGACTTGGCGCAGCACACCTGCCTGCGCCACGCGGTATGGCATAACCGCACCGATTGTTTGCTGAGCGAGGACGGTCAAACCGTGGATTGGCCCGACCAGTCGCGCTTTGTGTGCAACCAGGGCGACAGCCTGCGTATCGCCGCTTTGCAAGGCCTGGGCCTGGTGCTGCAGCCCGAGGTGCTGCTGGCCGACGACCTGGCCAGTGGCCGCCTGGTGGCCGTGCTGCCAGACTGCGTGCCCATGGCCCGGCCGGTGCACCTGGTTTACCTGCCGGACCGACGCCAACTGCCCAAACTGAGCCGCTTCATCGACCACGTGCTGCAGGCGCTGGGGCAAAGCTAAGATGCATTCCACCCCATCGAATCCACTGCATGCAGACCACCATCCGCCACGCCGAGCAGGACGACTACGCCGCCATCGCCCACATCTACGCCCAGCCGCTGGCAGCTGCCGGCACCATGCAGATTCCGCTGCAGTCGCGCGAGGTGTGGAAGCAGCGGCTGGCCGGCATGGCGACCCACGACCGCATGCTGGTCGCCGTGGTGCAGGGCGAGGTGGTAGGCAACCTGGGTCTGCACCCGGTGCCCAACCCACGCCGCGCCCATGTGGCCGGCATCGGCATGGCCGTGCGCGACGACCTGCACGGCCGGGGCATAGGCACGGCCTTGCTGAAGGCCGCTATCGACTTGGCCGACAACTGGCTGAACCTGCTGCGCCTGGAGCTCACCGTCTACGCCGACAACACCGCCGCCCAGCGCCTGTACCAGAACCATGGTTTTGTGCTGGAGGGCACGCACCGTGCGTATGCCCTGCGGCATGGCCAGTATGTGGATACACATGCGATGGCGCGGCTGCATCCGGCGCCGCCGGGGGTGCGGTGAGTTGGCTTTGGCTTTCTAGAAAAGTGGATGGGGCTGCTTTTGTGGGCGGCTCCATTCGGTCAGAACCGGACATTCGCGGAAGTAGGCAAGCTATGGATTTAGACGTTGCGCATCAGCATTGCAGCGGTCGCTTCGTATCGTTAAGTCGCGAAGCACAAATTCATTCTTTAAAAAACTTGCAATTGTGAATAACTCAATAGCATGGGGCATACAAGCCTACATTCGCGCAAACAAATGCTAACCACTCAAATAATCCAGGCCCATTGCAATACGTGCTCAGGCCCTACGGCACACGAAGTGCTGCATTCCAAAAGACGGCTGTGGACAGAGGACGACGACGACGGCGAAGTTATGTTTTCCGAGTCTGCAATCTATTCAACCATTCAGTGTCGCGGGTGCGACGACGTAAAAATGCGGCTCGTGGAGGGAGGCTCACATTCGGATGAAACGATCAGCTACTACCCTCCAGCTACCTTCCGGCGTAAGCCCAAATGGATGGGCGAACTTTTGCTGGAAAGCATTATGGATGGCATCCATAAAACACTGGTTGAGCTGCTGTCCGAGGTCTACAAGGCCATGCAAAACGGAATGCCAAGACTAGCTGCGATGGGCGTTAGGGCTTTGCTTGAATCGGTTATGACAGACAAGGTCGGGGATAAGGGAACTTTTGCACAGAACCTCGACGCCTTTGCAACTGAGGGACATATCTCAAATAGGCAGAAGGAACGCATCGCAAAAGTTCTGGATGCTGGTAGCGCTGTGATCCATAGGGCTCACCTTCCCACCACGAACGATGTGATTGCCATGGTGGATTTGGCCGAAAACCTGATCGAGTCCATCTACTTCCATGATGCGCAGATTGACGAGGTGGCGAAAACGGTGCCTGCTAGGCCAGTATTTCGCAAGGTCAAAAGCAGGCGATAGGCTGCTGGCTCTTTCTACCCTTGAAATGGCACCTTTGGCTAGGGCCAGAGGCTTTGCGAGCGCCTCAGGTCTAGTGGCAATGATGGTTACAGCTGTATCCAGGCGCTTGTAGACAAAGAGTGTCTCAATTTGCTCTTAATCCCCTTTTTGTTGCCGCCGGCCACCGATGCCAGTAAGCGGTCATCCAGTTCTACCAATCTGAACGACCGGTATGAGGGAGCCCCGATGGGCCGCAATGGGCCCAAAGCCGCCTGCGACAGCAAATGCGGTTATCGCCTGAATTTTCCCTGGCAGCCGCAGGCAATGTCCT
>NZ_JBDTEM010000110.1:0-17418 GCF_039922535.1 Rhodoferax sp.
GCGCTAGAGGGTGATTTGGCTTGAAGCTTTAATTTGAGTTGATGCTATTGACATCCCCTGCCAGGAATTCACCCCGGCGGGCGAGGATATGGGTAACACTTTTCCGGCGCGAAGTACGCATGCAGACCCGGCAATATCCGTGTTGCCAGAGTGGCGTGCTGCGGGTGGTGAGGGCGGTAAGGGATGTTGGCACCAACGCCAGCCATGAGCAAGCTCCGTGCCGGGGGGGCACCATGAGGCCAGCGCAGGGGGGGGGGAACTGTACAGGAGCATGCAGCAGTACGACACAACACGGCACGGCGTGTTGGGGGACGGTCTGCGCCTGACTGGAGGGATGCAGCCATTGAGAGTGCGGTGGCTCCGCGCGGTGTGCAGATGCATCCTGCTTGTGGATGAAAACCGCACTGACTTCGGATTGGCAACGCATCTGCAAGGGGCTATCAGGTCCCCAGGCTAGGCCATAATGATTTGATAAAACAGGGCGATGGCTCCAATCCCCTATACCTTCCACATTACCGCCAAACCATCCTCGACGATGGTTCAGTCCAACATGGTTTATCTGCCGCGATTCTCGTCCTCGCCTTGTGCGGGCACTGTTGCGCGGCAGATAAACGCTGATTGTCAGACCGTGCAAGGACGCTGCACGCGCTTCGACTCCTCACGGTTGCCGCTTCAAGCGGAAGAATCTGCCAACGTAAACGGGAAACCACATGAAACATTTTTTCTGGTTGCTGTTAAAACTCAATGTCGTTGGAATAGCGCTACTAACTTTTTTTGGTTTCTTGATTGGTAACTCAGGAAGGGATCCAGGTGCTGCGGTTTTTGTCCCTTTTCTGGGCTGCATTGTTTACCTCGCCTATCTCAACATTCGTACTGTTTATCGAGCGCGGCAGGATATTGCAGCCTCAATCCAGAATGGCGCGGTTGACGTAGCAGCTAGCGCAATTGAGTTTCGTAATGCCGCTCACGCCCGTGTAAATGAACGCATCAAAGAACGTAAGCAGCATCAAGATAGCAATGAGAGTTAGCAGTCCAGTATCCGGCCGTCACGCACCGCCGAACCTCTCGATCAAGCGGGACTGCGGAATCGGCGTAGCTGCTTTCCTCAATCCCCCCGGGCCATAGCCCCTTACCTCTAATGTTTAGGCTGTAAAAAGACTGGCATGTCCTTTGCAATCAGCAGTGCAAGGAGACCTCGCTCATGGTCCGCTACAAACTAGAGGGCCTCAACAACCTGCTGCTTCCCGTGGTATTGCCTGAACAAATAGCCCCAGACACCCCCGCTTTCGCGCAGGGCTACGTGGGAAGGTAACGAGCTTGATCTCACGACCCTAAACACCAAGTTCAAGAACGACGAAATCGGCACCAGCGCCAACGACCAGCACATCCGAGACTGCACTTGCTTTTGCATCCTTTTAAGTAATCGAAGTCTTCAAACCCCGGTCCCGCGCATACCGCTCCTGCGCCAGTTCGATCAGCCGGGTGATCAACCCGGTATACGTCATACCGCTGGCCTGCCATAGCTTGGGGTACATGCTGATGGAGGTAAAACCGGGCAAGGTGTTCACCTCGTTGACCAGCACCTTGCCCTCCGGTGTCAAAAACACATCTACCCGCGCCATGCCTGCGCAGTCCAGCACGCGAAACGCCTCCAAGGCCACGCGGCGGACTTCTTGGCTGGCGGCATCGTCGATGTCCGCAGGCACCACCACCGCCGCGCCTTGGTCGGCTATGTACTTGGTGTCGTACGAGTAGAAGTCGTCACGCAGCACGATCTCACCGCACAGGCTGGCCTGCGGATCGTCGTTGCCCAGCACCGCGCATTCGATCTCGCGGCCTGTGATGGCTTGCTCCACCAGCACCTTGTGGTCAAACTCCAGCGCCAAGGCCAGGGCGCATTTGAATTCGTCTTCGCTGCGCACCTTGCTTACGCCCACCGACAAACCCATATTGGCTGGCTTGATGAACAGCGGCAGCCCCAACTGGCCCACCACCTCGTCGAACCGCGCACGGTGCAGGCTGGCCCGCGTAAACACCACAAACGGGGCCACGGCCAGCCCGGCATCGCGCAGCAGGCGCTTGGACACATCCTTGTCCATGCACACCGCCGAGCCCAGTACGCCCGAGCCCACGAACGGCAGGTTGGCCATGCGCAGCAGGCCTTGCAGCGAGCCGTCCTCGCCTTGCGAGCCATGGACGATGGGAAACAAAACGTCGATCTGGCCCAATGCTACGGCAGATGAATCCTGCGTGCTGATCAATTGCCTGCTTTCTTTGCCCGGCACCAGAGCCACTTCCAGGTTGGAGCGGTTCAGCGCGATGAGCGCGGGGTTCTC
This sequence comes from Rhodoferax sp., assembly GCF_039922535.1. Classification (GTDB taxonomy): domain Bacteria; phylum Pseudomonadota; class Gammaproteobacteria; order Burkholderiales; family Burkholderiaceae_C; genus Rhodoferax_B. The sequence continues at coordinate 2,337 of NZ_JBDTEM010000110.1, forward strand.
GGAATGCAGCAGGTAGTTGGACGCATCGTTCACGTGCCACTGGCCCTGCTTGTCGATGCCGATCAGCGTGACATCAAACCTGGTCATGTCCAGCGCATCGACGATGTTTTTGGCCGACTGCAGCGACACCTCGTGCTCGGCGGACTTGCCGCCAAAGATGATGCCGATCCTGGTTTTTTCGCTCATATTCCGTTTCCTTGCTTTACAAGGGCATTATGTCCAGTGCAGTGCTCGACATTCACACATACGGCGTGATGTTCTTCAGTGCATTGGCAACATAAGCGTCTTTTTCACCCACAGGGGCCACGTAGTGCAGCGCCGCCGCAGCGGCATCCAGCCCTTCGGCTCGGGCAATGATCCAGGCGGCCAGGTACGGCGCGGCAAAGCAGCCACCGGCGGTCGCGACATTGCCCTGCGCGTAGAAAGCCTGGTTCAGTACTTCCACGCCCGCTTCTTGCACCCACGGCTTGGTGGTCAGGTCGGTGCACGCCGGCACGCTGCCCAACAAACCGACCTTGGCCAGAATCAAGGTGCCGGAACATTGGGCCGCAATTAATTGCCGACTTGGGTCCAGCGCCAGGCGGGCCATCAGCGCGGCATTGCTGACGACCTCGCGGGTCCGTATGCCGCTGCCGACGACGATGGCATCGGCAAGGCGCGCTTCGTCCAGCGAGGACTGGGCACGCACGGTAACGCCGTTCATGGACGTGACCTCCGGCGTGGGGCAGCAAATGCTGGCACGCCAATCCGGTTTTTTGATGCGGTTGAGTACGCCAAGGGCGACGAAAGAATCCAGTTCATTGAAACCGTCGAAGGTAAGGATGGCGATGTGCATGGTGGTCTGGATGGATCGGGTTGTGATGGGGCACGTGCATGGTAGGCAAAAGATCAAGGACAATCAAAAAATTGTCATGGATACACTGAGCAATGGCCCAAGCACGCTACAAGCAACTGGTGGATGAACTCGCGGCTGAAATCCGCGCGGGCCGTCTGCAGCCTGGCACTCGCCTACCCACACATAGGCGGCTGGCCGAGCGCCACGGCCTGGCCCTGGTCACGGCGTCGCGCGTCTATGCCGAGCTGGAAGCCATGGGCTTGGTTAGCGGCGAGGTGGGCCGCGGCACCTTCGTGCGCGAGACCACACTGCCGCCCGGCCAAGGTGCCGACCAGCAAGCCGTAGCTGCGGGCCTGGTCGATTTGAACTTCAACTATCCCTCGCTACCCGGTCAGGCAGATCTGCTACGCAATGCGTTGCGGCAACTCGCTGCGGGTGGTGACCTGGAGGCGATGCTGCGCTACGCGCCCCACGGCGGCCGCATGCACGAGCGCGCATGCATTGCGCGGCACCTGAAGTCGCGCGGGTTGGTGGCCGAGCCGTCCCGTGTGCTGCTGGTGGACGGCGCGCAGCACGGCTTGGCGGTAACGGTGATGGCCCTGCTGCAGCCCGGCGATGTGGTCGCGGTGGATGCCTTGACCTACCCAGGCTTCAAGGTGCTGGCCGAGGCGCACCGGCTGGAGCTGGTGCCGATTCCGGCAGCCGGACAAGGGCCGGACCTGGACGCGCTGGAGCGCCTTTGCGCGCAGCGCCGCGTGCGGGCCATCTACGCCATGCCGACTCTGCACAACCCGCTGGGCTGGGTGATGGGCGAAAGCCGACGCCGCCGACTGGTCGCCATTGCCCGACGGCATGGCTTGCTGATCATCGAAGACGCGGCCTACGCGTTTCTGGCCGATGGCCCCCAAAAGTTAGCACCACCGCTGGCGATGCTGGCACCAGAAACCACGGTATATGTCTCCGGCTTGTCCAAAAGCGTGGCGACCGGGCTGCGCGTGGGCTTCGTCGCGGTGCCAGATGCCTGGGTACCGAAGATCGAACGGGCGATCCGCTCCACCACCTGGTGCACGCCCGGTGTAACGACGGCCATCGCCTGCGCATGGCAGGACGACGGCACCGTCGCGCGGCTGGAAGCAGAGAAACGGCAAGATGCCACCACCCGGCAGGTGATTGCCGCCGACGCACTCGCCGGGCTGCGCTGCGTGCGGCATCCGGCCTCGTATTTCGTCTGGCTGCCCCTGCCAGAAGAAACCCGCGCCGACCGTGTCGCGGCGGCGCTGGTGCGCGAAGGCGTTTCGGTATCTACCGCCGAGCCCTTTGCCACCTCGCAGCAGGTGCCGCATGCACTGCGTCTGGCGCTGGGTTCCGTCGGTTTGGACAAGCTGCGGAGTGCATTGCAGACGGTACGACGGGTGGTGGGCGAGCAGTCGTATTGAGCGTTTAAAGTGGGCGGGCCCGATTTCACCGCCACCATCACCCCTGGAGCAAGGCTTTGAAACGACTCATTTATGGGCTGCTGTTCGCAGCCACAAGCTTGCTGGCATCCGCTGCTGGCGCGCAAGAGCTGGGCCGCGACACACAGGGCCGGATCGAATTCAACAGCTTCACGCCAAAGACCATGTTCGACCTGGCGCTGGTGCCCGCCTCCGCCACCCTGGTCGACGGTCTGCTGGCGCTGCAGGCAGTGCAACCTGAAGGCGCCCTGAATACGTGAACCTGGTTTTTTCACCCTCCGCGCTGTCACCACCGGTACCATTGCGCGGGTCTTTCTGGGCCAAGCGGATTCAAGTAAAAAGTGCCACTTACGCAGATTGCACTTGCACGAGAAGCTACTTTTTACATAGCGCATGCAGCGCCAAGTAACACCCTGGTAAAGCACTCCCTGTCCTACATCCCTGCGTGCGATCTTGGGCTCCAATAGGAAGGTACGCGGTGTTCTCCACCGTGGACTTTTAAGGAGTTTTCCATGAAAAAGACAGTATTCGTCGCCGCAATCACCGCCGCTTCTTTGGCGTTCAGTAGCATCGCTTTTGCCCAAGGCAACGGCCATGGGAACGACGACTTTCAACGCCAGAACCAGCAGCACGGGAAACCCAATAACCGACCCGACAACAACCGCGGCCCGGGTCCGCAGCGCATGCAAGAGCAGCACCGCAACGGCCCCGGCTTTGCGCAAGAGCGTGGTGCCGGTCCTGACCACAACTTCCGCCGCGGCGGCCGCCTGCCCAGCCAATACCGCAGCAACCAGTACGTCGTAGACCACTGGCGTGACCACCACCTGAGTGCACCTCCGCGCGGCTACCACTGGGTGCAGACCGGCGGCGACTACGTGCTGGTCGCCATCGCTACCGGCATCATCGCGCAGGTCTTGTTGGGCAACTATTGAGCTAGCCCCTAACGCACTTCGGGCCTGCTAACCCTAAAGTTAGCAGGCCCGAAGCGGGACTTATCGCAGAGCGATTAGTTGCGGGTCTGGTCGACCAGCTTGTTCTTGGCGATCCAAGGCATCATGGCGCGCAACTGGGCACCGACGACTTCGATCTGGTGCTCGGAGGTCAGGCGGCGGCGGCTGATCAGCGTAGGAGCGCCGGCCTTGTTTTCCAGGATGAAGCTCTTGGCGTATTCGCCGGTCTGGATGTCGTTCAGCACTTGCTTCATGACCTTCTTGGTCTCAGCCGTGACGATGCGTGGGCCGGTGACGTATTCACCGTATTCGGCATTGTTGGAGATCGAGTAGTTCATGTTGGCGATGCCGCCTTCATAGATCATGTCAACGATCAGCTTCAGCTCGTGCAGGCATTCGAAGTAGGCCATTTCAGGCGCGTAACCGGCTTCTACCAGGGTTTCAAAACCGGCCTTGATCAGCTCAACGGCACCGCCGCACAACACGGCTTGTTCGCCGAACAAATCGGTTTCGGTTTCTTCGCGGAAGTTGGTTTCGATGATGCCGGACTTGCCGCCACCGTTGGCCATGGAGTACGACAGTGCCATTTGCAGCGACTTGCCGGACTTGTCTTGGTACACCGCCACCAGGTGGGGCACGCCGCCGCCTTGGGCGTAGGTGCCGCGCACGGTGTGGCCAGGAGCCTTGGGAGCGACCATCCACACGTCCAAATCGGCGCGGGGGTTGACCAGGCCGTAATGCACGTTGAAGCCGTGGGCAAACACCAGGGCCGCGCCTTGCTTGATGTTGGGGGCGATGTCCGCGTTGTAGACCGCAGCGATTTGTTCGTCGGGCAACAAGATCATGACCACGTCAGCGGACTTGACGGCTTCTGCCACTTCAGCGACCTTCAGGCCGGCCTTGCCAACCTTGTCCCACGAAGCGCCACCCTTGCGCAGACCGACCACGACATTCACGCCGCTGTCGTTCAAGTTTTGCGCGTGGGCGTGGCCTTGGCTACCGTAACCGATGATGGCAACCGTCTTGCCCTTGATCAGGCTGAGGTCGCAGTCTTTGTCGTAATAAACTTTCATGGTCTTCTTTCAGAAAAATTAAAGGGTTTGGCGAAATGCCCATCGACAGGCCCAGGGCGAACGTTTACCGATATCGCCAAAAATAGTCCGTTCGCGTTGAGCCCGTCAAAACGCGCGTACGGACAACTAAAAACTAAACCCGCAAGATGCGTTCACCGCGGCCAATGCCGCTGGCACCGGTGCGCACGGTTTCCAGGATGGCGCCGCGGTCCAGGGCCTCTAAGAACGCATCGTTCTTGCCCTGGTCGCCGGTCAATTCGATGGTGTAGCTCTTCTCGGTCACATCAATGATGCGGCCGCGGAAGATGTCGGCCATGCGCTTCATTTCTTCGCGCTCTTTGCCGACGGCACGCACCTTGACCATCATCAGCTCGCGCTCGGTGTAAGCACCTTCGGTCAGGTCCACCACCTTGACTACCTCGATGAGGCGGTTCAAGTGCTTGGTGATCTGCTCGATAGTGTCGTCGGAGCCAGACGTTTGGATGGTCATGCGCGACAGCGTCGCATCTTCGGTGGGAGCCACCGTGAGCGACTCGATGTTGTAACCCCGGGCGGAGAACAGACCCACGACGCGGGAAAGAGCACCAGGCTCGTTTTCCAGCAAGACAGCAATGATGTGTTTCATAAGACTAGATTCCTCTTTTCGCCGCCCTCCCCCGTACACGGTAATGCACGGGCTTGGCAAGCAATAGATTCATCAAAAAGTTGATTTACTATCGAAATAATAGCTGCCAGCGCAGGTAGCATCTGCACTAGAGCCCGATTTATCTACATTTAATTAGTTGAGGACAGAGCTGGCCGCCTGCGGCGACTGCGGTCTGTCCCGCAAGGTTTCACAAATCCTCGCTACCCAGCAGCATTTCGGTGATGCCCTTGCCAGCCTGCACCATCGGGAACACGTTCTCGGTGGGGTCGGTGCGGAAGTCCATGAACACCGTGCGGTCCTTCAGCTTGCGGGCTTCGCGCAGGGCGGGCTCCACATCTTCCGGGCGCTCAATCAGCATGCCGACGTGGCCATAGGCCTCGGCCAGCTTGACGAAATTGGGCAAGGCATCCATGTAGCTGCTGCTATAGCGGCCGGCGTATTCCACCTCTTGCCACTGGCGCACCATGCCCAGGTAACGGTTGTTCAACGAGACGATCTTGATCGGCGTGTTGTACTGCAGGCAGGTGGACAGCTCTTGGATGCACATCTGCACCGAGCCTTCGCCGGTGATACAGAACACTTCGCTGTCGGGCTTGGCCAGCTTGACACCCATGGCGTAAGGAATGCCCACGCCCATGGTGCCCAAACCACCGGAATTGATCCAGCGGCGGGGTTCGTCAAAGCGGTAGTACTGCGCGGCCCACATCTGGTGCTGGCCCACGTCCGACGTAATGTAGGTGTCGGCATCCTTGGTCATGTCCCACAGGGTCTGCACCACATACTGAGGCTTAATCACGTCGCTGGAGCCCATGCTGAACTTCAGGCAGTTGCGGCTGCGCCAGCCTTCAATCGTGTCCCACCAGCTGCCCAAGGCATCGGCATCGGGCTTGGTGGTGGACTCTTTGATCATCGCGATCAGCTCGGTCAGCACTTCTTTCACGTCGCCGACGATAGGCACATCGACCTTGACGCGCTTGGAAATGCTGGACGGGTCGATGTCGATGTGGATGATCTTGCGCTCGTTTTGCGCGAAATGCTTGGTGTTGCCGATCACGCGGTCATCAAACCGGGCGCCGACGGCCAACAGCACATCGCAATGCTGCATTGCGTTGTTGGCCTCGATCGTGCCGTGCATGCCCAGCATGCCGAGGAATTTCTTGTCGCTGGCAGGATATGCGCCCAGGCCCATCAAGGTGTTGGTGCAGGGGTAGCCCAGCATGTCCACCAAAGTGCGCAACTCTGCCGAAGCGTTGCTCAGCAACACGCCGCCGCCGGTGTAGATATAAGGGCGCTTGGCGGCCAACAGCAGCTGCAATGCCTTGCGGATCTGGCCGCCGTGGCCTTTGCGTACCGGGTTGTACGAGCGCATCGCTACCGACTCGGGGTAGCCGTGGTAAGCGGTTTTTTTGAAGGAGACATCCTTCGGAATATCCACCACGACCGGGCCGGGGCGACCGGTGCGGGCAATGTGGAAGGCCTTCTTCATGGTTTCCGCCAGATCGCGCACATCCTTGACCAGGAAGTTGTGCTTGACGATGGGGCGGGTGATGCCGACGGTGTCGCATTCCTGGAACGCGTCCAGGCCAATGGCGTGTGTGGGCACCTGGCCGCTGACGATCACCATGGGAATGCTGTCCATGTAGGCGGTAGCAATGCCGGTGACAGCATTCGTTAAACCCGGACCGGACGTGACCAGCGCCACACCGACATCACCGGTCGCACGGGCATAGCCGTCAGCGGCGTGCACGGCGGCTTGCTCGTGGCGCACCAGCACGTGCTGGATGGTGTCTTGTTTGTAGAACGCGTCGTAGATGTACAGCACTGCGCCACCGGGGTAACCCCAGCTGTGCTTGACGTTTTCGGCTTGGAGGCACTTCACCAGAATCTCGGCACCCATCAGCTCAACAGGAGCAGGACGCGAGGCGGTGTTGGAAGAGGATGCTGCGGCGGCCGAAGCGATTTCGGCTTTGTTGATTTCCATGATGAACCTTTGTGAATTTCTCTAACGAAATACCTTGGGTGCTCCTTCACGCACTCTTTTGGAGTTGTGTCGGAACTTAAGACCAAAGCCATGGGCGAGCTGCTTGCATCGCCGAACCATGATCCGTTTGCTTTTTAACTAGCAAGGCGGATTATGGCATCGTCCCACGCAAAAACTGCGCACCGCACCAATAAATTCGCCGGGCAATGCCATAATCCGGCCGCACGCGCCCCAACCCAGGGCATTCCGTTTTCCCAGAAAACCACGCATTCCCACCGATCCGCCCCACAGGCAAGACCCTTTTGGCCACTGAACGCGAACTTTCTGACTTCCTCAAGAGCGTTGAAAGCCGGGCCTTTAAACGCTCGGTGTACCACGTGCGCAACGAAGAATCAGCGCTAGACATCGTGCAAGACAGCATGATGAAACTGGCTGAGCACTATGGTGACAAGCCGGTGACCGAGTTGCCTATGCTGTTCCAACGGATTCTGTCGAACTGCACGCTGGACTGGTTTCGCCGCCAAAAGACCCGTAACGCCTTGTTTTCAAACATGAGCGACTTTGAATCGGGCGATGGCGATGGCGAGTTTGATCTGCTGGAGACCTTCCAGTCGTCCGACAACACCGAACGCACCGAGAGTGCCGAAGACACCACGCGCCGGGCACAGGTATTGCGAGAGATTGACACCCAGATACAAGAGTTACCGGCGCGTCAACGAGAAGCGTTCTTGATGCGTTACTGGGAAGAGATGGACGTTGCCGAAACCGCCAGCGCCATGGGCTGCTCGGAAGGCAGCGTCAAAACCCACTGCTCGCGGGCAGTCCAGTCGCTCAGCAAGGCGCTCAAGGCCAGAGGAATACATTTATGACACAGCTGCAAACCAACCCCATGCTGTCGGCGCAAGACCGTTTTGCGCGCAACGTCACAGCGCGCTTGACAGAAGGCTCTGCTGCGCTACCGCACGACATCTCCGAACGCCTGCGCGTTGCCCGCGTGCAGGCACTGGCGCACCGCAAACAGACCGTGATGCGCAGCGCCACCGTCGTAGCCAGCCAGGGTGGCGGTACGGCCGCGCTGACATTTGGTGGTCAAGGTGGTAGCAACGGACCCAATTGGTGGACCCGTTTTGCCGCCGCCTTGCCGCTGGTCGCGTTGGTGGCCGGGTTGCTGACGATCTACGTAGTGCAAAACGACCTACGCGCCGACGAGCTCGCCGAAGTCGATACCGCCCTGCTGACCGACGACTTGCCCACCGCGGCCTATACCGACCCTGGTTTTGTGGAATTCCTCAAGGCCAACCGAGACACCACGACCCCTTAATTGGAACGGATACGGATGCTGCTATCGCTTAGGAACTTGTTGCCTGCCTCCTGTGTGGGGGTGGTGTTGTCCCTGGGCGTGGCATCAGCCGTGTGGGCGGAGATTACTCCAGATTTTGGCCCGGCGTCCATTCCTTTGGCTTCCAGCAGCAAGCCTGAACAAAAGCCACTTTGGAATGAGCTCACGCAAGCGCAGCAGCAGGCGCTCAAGCCCCTGGCGACGCACTGGAACAACATCAGCGAGCAGCAAAAGCGCAAATGGCTGGCTTTGTCGGTCAACTTTGAAAAAATGTCGCCCACCATGCAGGCCGTTCTGCAAGAACGCATGCTGGACTGGGGGGCCCTCAGCGGGGTACAGCGCAGCCAGGCAAGGCTGAATTTTGCCGAAGCCAAACGCCTGTCGCCCGCAGAAAAGCAGGCCAAATGGGAGGCTTACCAAACGCTGGGTCCCGAAGAAAAAGCCAAGCTTGCAAAACATATGCAGAAAAAGCTGGCCGGTGCGGCCACGGGCGTGAAGCTCACGCCTTCGCAAAAGCTCGCCAGCGTGCCGCTCTCGCGCCTCAACGAACCCAAAGGCCCGTCCATTGCCACAGGTGCGCACCAGATTGACCCGCACACCCTGCTGCCAATGCCCGCCTACCGGTTCAGCACCGGCAGCTCGGTAGCGCCCCAACCGGTCAAACCCGCCGGACAATGAATGTACCGGCGGCACCAGCCCTCCCACCCATCTCTTTGACCACGCCCAGCCTGCGTCGCCGCATGGCCTGCTGGCTGTACGAGGGCATGCTGATGTTTGGTGTGGTCTTCATTGCGGGCTACCTGTTTGGCACACTCAGCCAGACCCGCAATGCCATGGACAACCGGCCCGGATTACAAGCCTTTTTGTTCGTCATTTTTGGCATCTACTTCACCTGGTTCTGGTCCAAGGGCCAAACCCTGGCCATGAAGACCTGGAACATCCGCGTGGTGAGTCGCAGCGGCCAGGCCATCAGCCAGCCACGCGCCCTGCTGCGCTACCTGTGGAGCTGGATCTGGTTTCTGCCGCCGTTAGCCGCCATGGCCCCGTTTGGCCTGCCGGTTGGCGAAACCCTGGTGATTTTGCTGGGCTGGGTGGCTTGCTGGGCGCTGCTGAGCCGCTTCCACCCCCAACGCCAGTTTTGGCATGACGCACTGGCGGGCACCAAGCTGGTAGGTTCACTGCCTCTGAGCCGTTAAGCTCTTCACATGGAATCCCCCACCGCCCAAAAAACCCGCAAGGGGCTTACCCGCATCTGGCATGCCGCAGGCTATTCGCTGGCGGGCCTGCGGGCCGGTTGGCATGAAACCGCTTTTCGCCAGGAAGCCATCGCCGCCATGGTGTTGGTGCCGCTGGCGGCCTGGATCGCCCGCAGTTGGGTGGAATTCGCCCTGCTGGCGGGCTCCGTGGTGCTGTTGATGGTGGTGGAGCTGCTCAACACCGGGATCGAGGCCGCGATAGACCGTATTGGGCCCGAATGGCATCTGCTGTCTAAACGCTCCAAAGACATGGGCAGCGCAGCCGTCTTGCTGACCATAGTGATCACCGCCACCATTTGGATTTTGGCGCTGGTGCAGCGCCTCAACCCCTAGAACCTAGATTTAGACCGCCGCTTCGTCCTGTTCGCCAGTGCGGATGCGCACAACGCGCTCCACGCTGGTCACGAAGATCTTGCCGTCGCCGATTTTTCCGGTGCGGGCAGCGCGGACGATGGCTTCCACGCAGCGGTCAACCTCTTCGGATTTCACCACCACCTCGATCTTCACCTTGGGCAAGAAGTCCACCACGTACTCGGCACCGCGGTACAGCTCGGTGTGGCCTTTCTGGCGGCCAAAACCTTTGACTTCGGTAACGGTCAGGCCCGTCACGCCGCATTCAGCCAATGCTTCGCGCACTTCTTCCACTTTGAACGGTTTGAGGATGGCGGTAATTTGTTTCATAGAACCTTTGTCTCGTTAAATTTTGCGTTGATTTAAGCGCGGAAGCTGCTCGTAATAGGATAGCGCCAATCCTTGCCAAAGCTGCGGTGGGTAACCCGAATTCCGACGGGCGACTGGCGGCGTTTGTACTCATTGATTTTAATCAGCCGGGTCACGCGCTCCACGTCGGCAGGCGCAAACCCGGCGGCAATGATGGTCTCTAAGCTTTGGTCGTTTTCCATGTAACGCTCCAGGATCGCGTCCAGCACCTCGTAGGGCGGAAGACTGTCCTGGTCGGTCTGGTCGGCGCGCAATTCGGCGCTAGGCGGGCGGGTGATGATGCGGTCGGGAATGGGGTTGCTGCCGGTGCCGTAGGGGTCGTTTTCGTTGCGCCAGCGGGCCAGAGCAAACACCAGGGTTTTGGCAACGTCTTTGATGACCGCAAAGCCACCCGCCATGTCGCCATACAGCGTGCAGTAGCCGGTCGCCATTTCGCTTTTATTACCGGTAGTTACAACAATGCTGCCGAATTTGTTACTCAAAGCCATCAGCAGCGTGCCCCGGATGCGGGCCTGGATGTTTTCTTCGGTGGTGTCCTCGTCGCGGCCGATGAAGTGCACGGCCAAAGATGCCTTGAAGGCTTCAAATTCTGGCAGGATAGAGATTTCGTCGTACCGCACGCCCACCCTGGCGGCCATGTCGCGCGCGTCGATCCAGGAAATATCGGCGGTGTAGGGGGACGGCATCATCACCGTGCGCACACTGTCTTTGCCCAGCGCATCCACCGCAATCGCCAACACCAGCGCAGAGTCAATGCCACCCGACAAACCCAGCAGCACGCCGGGAAAGCGATTTTTGCGCACGTAGTCGCGCAGGCCCAGCACCAGGGCATCCCACAGCTCGGCGTGCAGGCTACGCTCAGGCTCGACAATTGCTACCAATTCAATAGCTGCCTGCGCAGGTACTGCCTGCACAAAGAACAGATTTTCTTTAAAACTGGGGGCACGGCCACTCAGGGCACCGTCGGCATTGACGCAGAAGGAGCCGCCGTCAAACACCACCTCGTCCTGCCCGCCCACGATGTGCGCATACACCAGCGGCAGCGCCACGCTGCGGGCCCGGTCGGCCATGCGCAACACCCGCTCGCCGCCCTTGCCCATGTGGAAGGGAGAGGCGTTGATGACGGCCAGCAGCTCGGCCCCAGCTTGCTTGGCGGCACGCGCGGGCGCGTCGAACCAGGCATCTTCACAAATCAGCAGGCCAACCTGCACGCCCTCTACCTTGAACACGCACACGCCATTCCCCGGCGTGAAGTAGCGGCGCTCGTCAAACACCTGGTAATTGGGCAGCTCGCGTTTGATGTGGGTCGCCACCAGTTGGCCTTCGCAAAACACGCTGGCGGCGTTGAAACGGTGCTGCACCGCCACCGATTTGGTGCGGTCGTCCCCGCCCTGGGGGTGGCCCACCACCACGTGCAGGCCTTTTAACCCGGCGAGTTCGCGGGCCACTGTTTTCACGGCATCATCACAGGCAGCGGTGAAGGCCGGGCGCAAGAACAAATCTTCGGCCGCGTAGCCGCAAATCGACAGCTCGGGGGTCAAGACCAGCCGGGCGCCATCGGCGTAGGCCGTGCGGGCAGCGTCGATGATTTTTTGCGCATTACCGGCCAGGTCGCCGACGACAAAGTTAAGCTGGGCAACACAGAGTTTGAGAGTCATGGAAACAAAAAATACGGTGGTGGCAACAGGCCAGATGGCAGAAGAAGACAGCGCGACTGATTATGTCATTCGGGTGCTGAACTCGCCCCTGCAGCTTTCCGCTGAAGTGTGGAACAGCCTGCTGGCACTCCAGCCCGATGCCAGCCCCTTTATGCGCTATGAATACCTGGCCGCCCTGCACCACAGCGGCAGTGCCACGCCCGCCACCGGCTGGAAGCTGCGGCTGGTCACGGTGTGGCTGGGCGACGTGCTGCAAGCCGCTTGCGCGCTGTACATCAAGAGCCATTCTTACGGCGAATATGTGTTCGATTGGGCCTGGGCCAACGCCTACCAGCAGCACGGCGTGCCCTACTACCCCAAGGCCGTGGTCGCCGCCCCCTTTACCCCCGTGCCCGGCGCACGGCTGCTGGCGCGCGATGGGGAGTCGCGTGCGGTGCTGGTCCAGGCGCTGGTGGCGTGGTGTGAACAGGAGGAACTATCTTCACTGCACGTGCTGTTTGCCAACCCGGTGGATGTGACAGCTTGCGCCGATGCGGGCCTGATGCTGCGCCACACCGTCCAATTCCATTGGACGAACAAAGAACCTGGCTACCGCGACTTCGACGACTTCCTCGCCTCCCTAGCCCACGACAAGCGTAAAAAGATCCGCCAAGAGCGCCGCAAGGTGGCCTATGCGGGCGTGACATTCCGCCACGCCCAGGGCCGTGCCATCACGCCGCAAGACTGGGATTTCTTTTACCGCTGCTACGAGCGTACCTACCTGGAGCACGGCAACGCGCCCTACCTGAGCCGCGATTTCTTCCAGCGCATGGCCGACACCATGCCGGAGCACTGGCTTCTATTTGTGGCCGAGCGCGAGGTGCAGGGAGTCAAAATTCCTATTGCTACCAGTTTGATAGCTGTCAGCGCAGATAGCGCCTGCGCCAGTGGCTTAAAAGATACCCAACCTTTGGTCGCCTATGGCCGCTACTGGGGGGCGCTCGAACGCGTGGACTGCCTGCACTTCGAAGCCTGCTACTACCAACCGCTGCAGTGGTGCATCGCCCACGGCGTGACCCGGTTTGAAGGCGGCGCGCAAGGCGAACACAAAATGGCCCGCGCCTTGCTTCCCGTCAAAACCACCAGCGCCCACTGGCTGGCGCACCCGGCATTTGCCGACGCAGTGGAACGCTTTTTAGAACGCGAAGGCGCGGGGATTGCGGGCTACATGGACGATTTGGCCCAGCGCAGCCCGCTAAAAATCACGCCCCCCGCACAAACATCGTGACCAGCGGTACATCGCCCACCAGACGGCTGCGGTGCCCATGCACCTTATCGTCAAACGTGGCCCCAGCGGGCAGCACATCGGCCGAGTAAAAGTGGTCGCCCGGCTGGAACACGCGCGCCGTGCCGTCTTGCAGGCCAATTTCCATCTGTCCGCCCAAAATGACCACCCACTGCGGGTCGGTGGTGCAGTGGAAGCTACTGGCAAAACCCACCGGGCTGTGGCGCAGCTGGAAGCCCCCGCTGGCTTGCAAGAGGCTGAGTTGCGAGGTGGGCTTGCCCTCGGTCAGCGGGATGGTTTCGTCGCGGAATTTGGCAACGCCATCGGTGTCGGTAAAAAGGACTACTTTGGTGAAATCGGTCATGGTCGTTTTTAGTAATGTTTGCTAAAGGTGTGACGGGGATGATAAGTGGCTGCAACGATAATCAGGCCCTATGAATCCTTTGCTATCCACCCTCCAGCCCTACCCTTTCGAGCGGCTCAAGCAACTTTTCGCCAGCGTTACCCCGAACCCCGCCTACCGCGCCATCAGTCTGGGTATCGGCGAACCCAAGCACGCCACACCAGCCTTCATTGAAACGGCGATGTTGGGCGGCATCAAAGGCCTGTCGGGCTACCCGGCCACGGGTGGCGAACCGGCTTTGCGCACGGCGATGGCGCAGTGGGTCCAGCGCCGTTACGGGCTAGCGCTAGACCCAGCCACCCAGGTGCTGCCGGTCAACGGTTCACGCGAAGCCCTGTTTGCGTTCGCCCAGACCGTCATCGACCCGACCCAGCCCGGGGCCCGCCCGGCGCCGGGCCGCCCCAAGGCGGGCGGCACCCCCTCGGGGGGCAGCGATGCACACGAAGTGGCGAGCGTGGGGGCTCCGGTTGTTGTCTGTCCGAATCCGTTCTACCAAATCTACGAAGGTGCGGCCCTGCTGGCCGGGGCCACGCCCTACTACGCCCCCAGCGACCCGGCGCGCAACTTTGCAGTGGACTGGGACAGCGTACCCGCCGAGGTATGGGCCCGCACCCAGCTGCTGTTTGTCTGCTCGCCCGGCAATCCTACTGGCGCGGTCATGCCGCTGAGCGAATGGCAAAAACTGTTCGATTTGAGCGACCGCTATGGATTTGTGATCGCCTCGGACGAGTGCTACAGCGAGATTTACTTCCGTGACGAACCGCCCTTGGGCGGGCTGGAAGCGGCAGCCAAGCTGGGCCGCAGCGACTTTAAAAACCTGATTGCATTCACCAGCCTGTCCAAGCGCAGCAATGTGCCCGGCCTGCGCAGCGGCTTTGTGATGGGCGACGCGGCACTGATCAAGCCGTTTTTGCTGTACCGCACCTACCACGGCAGCGCCATGGGGCCGGTGGTGCAGTCGGCCAGCATCGCGGCCTGGAACGACGAAGCCCACGTGGTGGACAACCGCGCCCTGTACCGCAGCAAATTTGCCGAAGTCACCCCCATCTTGGCCGAGGTAATGGATGTGGCCCTGCCCGACGCCGGTTTTTACCTGTGGGCGGCCGTGCCCGAGGCGTTCAACGGTTCGGACACGGCGTTCTCGCGCGAATTGCTGGCTCTTTACAATGTCGTCGTGTTGCCGGGCAGTTACCTGGCGCGCAATGCGCAGGGGTTCAACCCCGGCGCCGGCCGCATCCGCATGGCGCTGGTCGCCGAAACCGCCGAATGCGTCGAAGCCGCCCGGCGCATCGTCCAATTCATCCAATCCAACGTTCACTGAAAAACCCAACATGACACAAGACAACCTGCAAGCCACCATCGACGCCGCCTGGGAAAATCGTGCCAACCTGTCGACCACCGCTGCGCCCAAAGAAGTTCTGGAAGCGGTCGAGCACGCCATCGAGCAGCTCAACAACGGCACATTGCGCGTCGCCACCCGCGAAGGCGTGGGCCAGTGGACGG
>NZ_JBDTEM010000111.1:0-2868 GCF_039922535.1 Rhodoferax sp.
CCCTTCTAACCAACCCAGATTCACCAGGAGAACAGCATGAGCTTGCAAGGAAAAACGATTGTGGTCACCGGCACGTCGTCCGGCATAGGCGCCGAGGTGGCGCGGCTGGCCCGCTTCCAGGGGGCGACGGTGATTGGCATGGACCGCAATGACCCGAGCCTGACCTTGGACGGTTTCGTCAAAGCCGACCTGGGCAGCACCGCCGCTATCGACGCGGCTGTGGCCCAGTTGCCCGCACACATTGACGGGTTCTGCAATATCGCCGGTGTGCCCGGCACGGCGGACGGCGATTTGGTGGCGCGGGTCAACTACCTGGGCTTACGTCATTTGACAGAGGCCGTGCTACCGCGCATTCCGCGTGGCGGCAGCATCGTGAATGTGGCATCCATCCTGGGGGCCGAGTGGCCGCTGCGGCTAGATCTGCACAAAGCGTTGGCCGCTATCAAAGGCTTTGAAGCCGGTGCGCACTGGCTGCGTGACCACCCGGTGCCGCAGGCCACCTGCTACCAGTACTTCAAAGAGGCGCTAATCGTCTGGAACGCTACCCAATCGCAGGAGTGGTTTCTGGGCAAAGGCGTGCGCATGAACTGCGTGGCACCCGGCCCGGTGTTCACCCCCATCCTGGGCGACTTCGTCTCCATGCTGGGCGAAGAGCGTGTGAAAAAAGACGCCCACCGCATGTCACGTCCGGCCTTCGCCGACGAAGTGGCTGCGGTGATTGCCTGGCTGTGCAGCGATGCCGCCCGCTGGGTCAGCGGCGCGAATATCCCGGTTGATGGTGGCTTGGCATCGACCTATCTGTAAAACAAAAACTACCACCCGAGGAGACACTGATGATAAAAAAAACCACGCCCTTTCCACGCAGCGCACTGGCTCTGGCCAGCGGCCTGCTGTGCGCCGTATCGGCCCAGGCCCTGGAGCTGGGCTCCGACCCGGATACCAAGATCCGACTGGATTTGACACCTAAGTACAGCACCGCGTACCGCATGAAAGATGCCTCTGCCGCGCTGACCGTGCCGTCTGCCGATGCCGGTGTGGCGAACGAAAACGACGGCGACAGCAACTTCCGCAAGAAGGGTTTTATCTCCAACCGGTTTGACCTGCTGACCGAGTTTGATGTGACCCATGGCAACTACGGCCTGCGTGTCAGCCATGCCGCCTGGTACGACTCCAAGTACACCGGCCATAGCAGCAACGATGGATCGCTGGGCGTGAACAACTACGCCAACCAGGCGGCCAACGACTACATCCCGTTGACCATCGGGCAAAGCGGGCGCGGCGACCAGTTTCTGGACGTATTTGTGTTTGGCAAGGGCACCCTGGGGAGCATGCCCGCATCCATCCGCGTAGGCAAACATGCGCTGCTTTACGGGGAGAGCCTGTTCTTTGGGCAGAACAGCATTGCGAATGCCCAGGGGCCGGTGGACATCGCCAAGATTTCGTCGGTGCCCAACTGGCAGTTCAAGGAAGTGCTGTTGCCGGTAGAGCAAATCTCGGGCAGCTTGCAAGTGTCTGAAGACGTGACTTTGGGCGCCTACTACCAGCTCAAATGGCGGCCCAGCAAGCTGCCCGGCGTGGGTAGCTATTTCTCCAACCAGGACTACATCGGCGGTGGGCGTGTTTACCTGGGGCCGACCACGGTGCTGAACTCGGACGACAGCAAGGACCAGAAGCCGGGCAACAGCGGCCAGTTCGGTGCGCAGCTGCGCTGGTCTCCAGCGGGTAGCGCGTTTGAGTACGGATTTTATGCCGCGCGCTACAACGAGAAGACCCCAGCGGTGCCGGTGTTCGACTTCATCAACGGCAACGAACACAAGGTGTATGCCGAGGGGATCAAGACTATCGGTGCCAGCGTGACCTCGTCGGTCGGCCCGCTGAACTGGGCGTTGGAAGGCTCACTCCGCGCCAACGCGCCCTTGGCCGGCGATCCGGCGGTACTGCTGCCGGCCTTTCTGGGGGCGGGTGGCCCTGCTGCCGACTGCAGTGGTTCGCCTAGCAACCCGTGCTTTGCCATCGGAAAGACCGCGCATGTGAATTTGTCCGGGATCTATGTGCTGACCAAATCGGGCCTGTGGGATGGTGGCTCGGTAGTGGCCGAGCTGGCTTGGAACCGCACCCTGAGTGTGACCAAGAACCCCAGCACGCGCGGCAACGGCGGCTTGGACCCGAACACCACGCGCGATGCGGCGGCCTTTCGCATGATTTTTGAGCCGCAGTACTTCCAGGTGCTACCAGGGCTGGACATGTCCCTGCCCATGGGCCTGGGCTACAACTTTGCCGGGCGGTCCTCGGCCATCATGAACTTTGCGGGTGGGGCTAGCAAGGCCGGTGACTTCAACGTGGGCGTCAAAGGCAAGTACCGAGACTGGAATATTGGCCTCACCTACACCGGCTACTTCGGCTCTGAAAGCAGCTTTACGGTGGTGGACCCCGCGGGTTCACGGATGCTGTCTTACGGCCAGGGCTTGAGAGACCGCAGCTATGTGGCTTTCAACATGTCGCGCACTTTCTAAAAAATCTTACCGAGATACACCATGACGCAGTTTGTTAAAAATACCTTGCTCGCAGCCGCCTTGCTGGCGGTAGCCGTGGGCGCCCAGGCCGCCGTGAGCGCCGAAGAAGCTGCCAAGCTCAAAACCAGCTTGACGCCCATGGGCGCCGAGAAGGCCGGCAACAAAGACGGCAGCATTCCCCCGTGGGATGGCGGCGCCACCAAGGCCCCGGTTGGCTACAAGAGCGGCGACGTTCGGCCCGACCTGTTCCCGAATGAAAAACCGACCTTGTCGATCAGTGCCAAGAACATGGCCCAGTACGCCGACAAGCTGAGCGACGGCGTGCAGGCCCTGATGAAGAAGTACCCTGACTTCC
>NZ_JBDTEM010000112.1:0-3733 GCF_039922535.1 Rhodoferax sp.
CCACCAAAGCCGCCGCCGTTGTCACGGTTGCCCTGGAAGCCACCGGTACGGGCTGGAGGACGGCTGTTGCGGTCGTTAAAACCGCTGGCGCCACCATAGCCACCGCCGTCGCGGTTGCCACCACGGTCGCCGCCGAAGCCGCCACCGTTGCCACCGCGATCGCCACCACCGAAACCACCGCGGTCGCCACGGGGAGCAAAGTCACCACGCGGCGAAGGACCGAAGCTGCGGCCACGGGGTGCGCCATCACGGCCACCGAAACCACCACCACCGCTGCGTGGAGGACGCGAATCAGGTTGGCGCTGTTGTGGCTCCATACCGGGAATCACTTCTGCCTTGAACTGCTGGTGGCTGTAGCTTTCGATGTCGAAAATCTTGCGACGGTCGCGCATTTCAGCGAACGTGACGGCGATACCGTCGCGGCCCGCACGGCCGGTACGGCCAATACGGTGGGTGTAGTCTTCGGCCTTCATCGGCAAACCAAAGTTGAACACGTGGCTGATGCTAGGCACGTCAATACCACGGGCAGCCACATCGGTTGCCACCAGGATTTGCACCTGGCCTTGGCGCAGGGCCATCAGGCGGCGGTTACGCAGACCTTGGCTCAGGGCACCGTGCAATGCAACGGCGCTAAAGCCTTCTTGGTGCAGGTCGGCGGCTAGGCCGTCGCACTCGATCTGGGTGCTGGCAAACACGATGGCCTGGGCAATCGAGGTATCACGCAGCCAGTGGTCCAGCAGCTTGCGCTTGTGCTGGGCGTTGTCGGCCCAGAACAGGATTTGCTTGATGTTCTGGTGCTTTTCTTGCGGGCTGTCGATGGTCACGCGCTGGGGTTCGCGCATCACACGCTGGGCCAGTTGCTGGATGCGCGGCGCGAAGGTGGCGCTGAACATCATGGTTTGCTTGCGGCCAATGGTCATTTGGTTGACATCGGCGAGGTCGTCCGAGAAGCCCAGGTCGAGCATACGGTCGGCTTCGTCCACCACCAGGAATTGCACCTGGTCCAGCTTGATTTGCTGCGAACGCTGCAAGTCGAGCAAACGGCCTGGGGTGGCAACCACCAGGTTGGCGTTTTGCAGCTTGGCAATTTGCAACTGGTAAGGCATACCGCCGACCACGTTGGCCACGCGCAGGCCACGGCAATGGGCCACCAGGCCAATCGCGTCGTGGGCCACTTGCTGGGCCAGCTCGCGGGTGGGGCACAAAATCAGGGCGCCGGGGGTGGCGGCCTTGAAGTTGCGGGCATTGGTGGGGTCTTTGCGCTTGGCGCGCTTGGGAGCGGGTTCGCCATTGGCTGCGGCTTCGGCTACGGCGGCTTCGTATTCAGCGCGCTCAGCGGCTTCGGCTTCGGCTTGCTGTTTCAGCAAGGTGTGCAGCACGGGCAGCAGGAAAGCAGCGGTTTTGCCGCTACCGGTTTGGCTGGACACCATCAGGTCGACAAAACGAGCGGACTCGCCTTGCATGGCCATGGGGATGGTTTGCATTTGCACAGCGGTAGGCTGGGTGTAACCCAGGTCGGCCACGGCTTGCACCAGCTCAGGGGCCAGGCCCAGGGTCACAAAGCCGTTAGGCAATGCGGGAGCAGCGTCGGCTTCAGCGGCCACTGCGGTGTCCACGCCTTCGACGGACAGCAAAGTTTCGGTCACGAAGGTGTCGTTGGAAGAGGAAAAGTCTACTGCGGGCGAAAAGTCGCCTGCGACATCAAAAGAGTCGTTCATTTAATTACTCACACAGAGACACCGCAAAGGCTGCGGTGCGCCCCGTAAATGGTTAAATAACATCAACCATCAAACGGAGCTAATGCCTTAGGAGGCATTAGTTGGTACAACTTTGTGTACCAGATGAGTGAAGGGAGATGTGCAAAGTGCACTAAATCATTTCTAGTGCAGCCTCGAATTATAGCCCGGATTCGGGTTTCCACCTAATTTAATCGGCAGTCATCTTCAAAAAGTGTGTGCGGTAGTGCACAAGTTCCTCAATTGATTCATGCACATCGGCCAACGCGGTATGGGCTTGCTGTTTTTTGAAGGCCGCCGCCACCTCGGGCCGCCAGCGTTTGGCCAGCTCTTTCAAAGTGCTCACGTCCAAGTTGCGGTAGTGGCAAAAGGCCTCCAGCTTGGGCATGTACTTGGCCAGAAAGCGCCGGTCCTGGCCGATGCTGTTGCCACACATCGGCGAGGTGCCCTTGGGGATGTACTGGGCCAGAAAGGCGATGATCTGTGCCTCGGCCTCGGCTTCGGTGAGCGTGGCGGCTTTGACCTTGTCGATCAGGCCGCTGCGGCCGTGCGTACCCTTGTTCCAGGCATCCATCTGGTCCAGCAAAGCATCCGATTGGTGGATGACCAGCACCGGGCCCTCAATACGAGGCTCCAGGTTAGGCCCGGTGACGACCACGGCGATCTCGATCAGGCGTTCGACCTCCGGGTCCAGGCCGGTCATTTCACAGTCCAGCCAGATCAGGTTTTGGTCCGATTTAGCCAGCAATACAGGGGATAGGGTGTTGATTTCAGCCATAGGGCGCATTGTCACCGATGGCCTGGGCGACACCGAACAAGCCCCCGCGAGGCTGCGCGCCCTGGATCGGGATGGGATGCAAGGCGCACATCGCAGACATAGCCTCGCTATGGCGAGGATGTGCAACGCAGCAGACCGCCCGAGGCCAGGGATGCGCGGACCGCGAGCGACTTGTTCGGCGTTGCCCTACACTCCCGCCCATGCAAGATTCCGCTCCTTTTTCCCCGTCTTTGGCTCTGAGCCTGGGCTTTGCCACCCTGTTGTTGATCACCATTTTGGTCAAGATGTGGCTGGCCTCGCGCCAGATCCGCCACGTGGCCCAGCACCGCCCTACCGTGCCCGCCGCCTTCGCCAGCAGCATCACCCTGGCCGCCAACCAAAAGGCTGCCGACTACACCATCACCAAGGCCCGCATCGGCCTGCTAGAGCTCTCCCTGGGCACCGCGGTGCTGATGGGTTGGACACTATTGGGTGGCCTGAATCTGCTGAACCAAAGCCTGCTGGCCTGGCTGGGTGGCGGCATGCTGCAGCAACTGGCCGTGCTGGTGGGTTTTGTGCTGATCAGCGGGCTGATCGACATCCCCCTGTCGCTCTACCAGACCTTTGTGATTGAGGAGCGCTTTGGCTTCAACAAAACCACCTTGAAACTGTGGCTGGGCGACATGCTCAAGTCCAGCCTGGTGGGTGCCGTGATCGGCCTGCCGATTGCCGCCTTGATTCTGTGGCTGATGGGCACCGCTGGCCCCCGCTGGTGGCTGTGGGCCTGGAGCGCCTGGATGGGCATCAACCTGCTGCTGTTGATGGTCTACCCGACCTTCATCGCCCCGCTGTTCAACAAATTCAAGCCGCTAGAAGACGAGAGCTTGAAAGCCCGCGTCACCGCCCTGATGCAGCGCTGCGGCTTTGCCGCCAAAGGCCTGTTTGTGATGGACGGCAGCAAGCGCAGCGCGCATGCCAACGCCTACTTCACCGGATTCGGTGCGGCCAAGCGCGTGGTGTTTTACGACACCCTGCTGGCCAAGCTGGCCCCCGCCGAGGTGGATGCCGTGCTGGCCCACGAACTCGGCCACTTCAAGCACAAGCACATCATCCAACGCATCGCCACCATGTTTGCCTTCAGCCTGCTGGGCTTTGCGCTGCTGGGTTGGCTGTCCACCCAGGTGTGGTTCTACACCGGCCTGAGCGTGATCCCGAATATGTCAGGCGCACCCAACGACGC
>NZ_JBDTEM010000113.1:0-5214 GCF_039922535.1 Rhodoferax sp.
AAACCTTGCCACAGGTAGTCGCGCACAAAGCGCCCGGACTGCGAAATGCCACCAAACAGGGTGGTCTGCACCCGGCCAGCCAGCGGATTGGCGTTACCCGCGGTATCGCTGGCGCTGTAGCGCAAAAAGCTCACCAGGTCCCGCGTGGCCAAAAAGCCCAGGCCCATGACCTTCGGGTTGGTGGCGGTGTAGTTGAACTGGTAGATGGAGCCGTTGTCGAGTCCGCCGTCCAGCGCGGACGCGTAGGCTGCGTCGGCACGTACGCCCGCCCGGTCGATGGTGACGAAACCAAAGCCATTGGGGCCGGTGTTGCCGCCTTCTGCCGTTCCTGCACCCGCGGTATAGCTCCACAGCGAAGCGGCGACGGTCACCGGTGCCGAGGTGGCGGTCTTGCGCACCGTCAGCGTGGCTTGGCCCAGGCTGTTGGGGGCCATTTTGTAATACGTGCCGAGCAGGTTGGTGGTGGCGCTGTCGGCCACCAGTTCGTCTTGAACCGTGCCGGTCAGCGGCGCATTGGCGTGGGCCACATCCACCGCCACGGGCAAGGTCATGCCTGCAGCAAACCAGCGCTGGGTGTTGGAAATAGCCGCCGTGCTGCCGGTCAGGACTTGCGGGCGGTCACCCTGCCAGCCTGCCCAGACGATGCTGGCACCCTGGTTCATCAGGAAGCCCGTGCCGGCACCGCTGCCTGCTACCGTTCCCGTTTGGGTTGCCGATACCAGGGGCTGCACGTTGGTGTAGAGGTCGTTGTAGCTACCGTCGTTGAGCGTGGGCACCAGCAATGCCGTGGTGCGGTTGGACACTTCGTAGAACAGCGTGCCGTTGGATTTGCTGCTGTCGGTGGGACTGAGCAGCACCACGTCGAAGCTGTAGTGCAGCTTGCCGTTGGCATCGGTCACCGTGTTTTTTAAGTCGACGATGGTGGCTGCGCAGGTGTCTGCGGGGCTGACCTCGGCCGTGGCTTCGGCCAGTGTGTAGGTATAGGTGCCGATAGAGCCAAACTGGGCACCATTGAAAGCCAGGCCGCTGCCTTTGACGTTGAATCGCTCGATGGACGAGCGCGTGATGGGGCAGGATCCGGTGAATTCCGGTGGCACCAGGGCCGAAGCTGCCGCCGGTAAATAGGGTTCCGAAGTGCTACCGCATCCGGTCAAACACAGGGTTGCGACCGCCGCGCCGCCCAGGGCAAGGTGCTGGACCCAGGAGCGCGACTGGGGGGTAAAAACTGTTTTCATATTGTCTCTTTCTTATTGGTGTGAAATGGCTTCAAGGTGGTGAAGCCTGTCGTGCGCGCTGGCTGCCGCACCGAGCGCCATGGGCGGCTGGGCGGCCAGGTCGGCGTGCCGGTGCTTTGAACAGCACAGGCGGCGCTCCCCTGGAAATGCAGGATAGGTAGCGGCCCACGCCGTATCAATGAAGGTGCAGAGGCAACACTTGCACGGGGCGTAACGATCGGGGGTTATCCCCAGTGCGGGGTTGGCGCTTAACGGTAGGCCGTTAACGCCAAGCTTGGCCTGTACACGATGCCGGGCGCAGCCGGGGGCGGCCATCAACGTGGCTTTCGGGGATGGGTGGGGATGGAGGCGCTGACGGGGTGATTTGAGGAGGCCGGGCGTGCCCGCTGCGCCACGGCCCCCTGTGCAAGTTATACCGGTTGGTGGTGGCTGCGGGAGCCCAGGGGGTCTGGGTTGTCCAGCGTCAGCTCGGGCTCCACGTACCCGGCATCCAGCTCGCGGTGCAGCACCTCGCGGTCGCAGGCTTTTTCCCACATCGACACCACCACGCAGGCTACGGCGTTGCTCATGGTGCTGGTCAGGGCGCGGGCTTCGGACATGAAGCGGTCCACCCCGACGATCAGCGCCACACCGGCCACCGGCAGGTCGGGCATTACCGTCAGCGTGGCCACCAGGGCGACGAAGCCGCTGCCGGTTACGCCCGCCGCGCCCTTGGAGGTCAGCAGCATCAGGCCCAGCATGGCAGCAATCTGGCCCCAGCTCAGGGTGATGTCGCAGGCCTGGGCGATGAACAGCGAAGCCAGCGTCAGGTAGATGGCGGTGCCGTCCAGGTTGAAGGAGTAGCCGGTGGGCAGCACCAGGCCGACGATGCCTTTCTTGCAGCCCAGGCGCTCCAGTTTCATCAGCAGGCGGGGCAGTACCGGTTCGCTGGACGAGGTGCCCAGCACCACCAGCAGCTCTTCGCGGATGTAGCGCATCAATTTCCAGAGCTGAAAGCCATGCATGCGGGCCAGCAAGCCCAACACCACCACCACGAAGAAAATGCAGGCGGTGTAGAAGGTGCCGATCAAAAAGCCCAGCGAGCCGATGGATTTGATGCCGTAGCGCCCCACGGTAAAGGCCATGGCTCCGAACGCACCCACTGGGGCCAGCCGCATCAGCAGGCCAAATACCGAAAACAGCATTTCCGAGAAACCCTCTATGGCTTCCAGCACCGGCTGCCCGGCGCGGCCAATGCGGCTCAGGCCGAATCCGCACAGCACGGCCAGCAGCAGCACCGGCAGCACCTCGCCGTCGGCAAACGCACCAAAGAAGGAGTGCGGAATGATGTGCATCATGAATTCCACAAAGCCCTTGGGCGGCTCCTTGCCGCCAAACTTGGCGGCCACGCCGGGGTCGAGCAGTTTCGGATCGATGTGCATGCCTGCGCCGGGTTGCAGCAGCAGCACCGCTGCCAGCCCGGTGAGCAGCGCCAGGATGGTCAGCACGTAGAACAGGCCCATGGACTTGAGCAGGGTTTTGCCAATTTCCTTGGAATCGTTGAGCGAGGTGATGCCGCTGACGATGGTGCAAAACACCACCGGCGCAATCATCATCTTGACCAGCTTGACGAAGCCGTCGCCCAGGGGCTTGAGCGAGGCACCAAATTCAGGCCAGTAGTGGCCCACGGTGATGCCCAGGGCCAGGCCGATCAGCACCTGGACGTAGAGCAGCTTGACGAGTTTTTTGAATTGCATGGTTGTCTCCTTATTTTTGGCTTTAGGGGCGCAGGTTCTGGAGCACCTGGTCCACCATCACACCCGCCTGGCCCAGGTAGTTGGCGGGGTCGCAGAAGGCATCGAGCTGGGCACGACTCACGTGGGCATTGATCTCGGGGTGGGCGGCCAGAATCTCGACCAGCGGGCGCTGCTGTTTCAAGGCTTCGCGGCACAGCTCGTAGACCAGGTCGTGGGCGTATTCGCGGCCAATGAAGGGGCCTAGGCCCATCATCACGGCCTCAGACATCACCAGTCCGTGGGTCATGTCGATATTGCGGCGCATCTGCACGGTGTCTACTTCCAGCCCGGCCAGCACAAATTTGGTTTGCTTGAGCGCGCCCGACATCAGGCAGAAGATTTCGGGCAGCGACACCCATTCGATCTCCCAGGGGCCGGTGGAGCGCTCGTGGTCGGCCACCATGGCATCCATCAGCGCGGCGGCGTGCTGGCGCGCCACCGAGATGTTGGCGTGGATGTACAGGCAGGAGATGGGGTTGCGCTTTTGCGGCATGGTGCTGGACGAGCCGCGGCCTGGGGCGTAGGGCTCAAACACCTCGCCCACCTCGGTTTGCATCATCAGTTTCACGTCCATGGCGATCTTGCCCAGCGAGCCGCCGACCAGGCCCAGAAAGGCCCCCACTTCGGCGATGGTGTCACGCACGGTGTGCCAGGCGATGGGCGGGCTGGCCAGGCCTAGCTCGGCCATCAGCCCGGCCTGGGTCTCCATCGCGCCTTTTTCCAGCGATGCCAGCGTGCCTGCTGCGCCTCCAAATTCGCCCATGAAAACACGCGGCTTGAGCTGCTCCAGCCGCTCGCGGTGGCGCTCGATACCGGCCAGGATGCTGGCGGTTTTGAAGCCGAAGGTGATGGGAATCGCCTGCTGCAGGTTGCTGCGGCCAATGATGGGCGTGTCGCGGTAGGTGCGGGACAAATCGGCCAGCGAATCCGAGATGGCTTTCAGGTCCGCCTCTACCAGCGCCAAGCCTTCGCGCATCTGCAGCACGGTGGCGGTGTCGGTGATGTCCTGGGTGGTGGCGCCCCAGTGGCAGTACTCGCCCAGCTTGTCGCGGCAGTTGGCGTTGATCTGGTTGACCACGGCGATGATGGGGTAGCCGATCTGCTCGGTCTTGGCCTTGAGCTGCGCCCAGTCGATCATCTCGATATTGCAGTTTTTGACGATCTCGTCGGCCGCTTCTTGCGGAATGATGCCCAACTGACCCTGCACCTTGGCCAGGGCGCGTTCGATGTCCAGGTACTTGGCGGTGCGGTTCTCGTCGGACCAGACGGCGCGCATTTTTGCTTCGCTGAAAATGTCGCCAAAAATGCGTGAGTCGATGATGGATGCCATGGGGTTGTCTCCTTGATTAATAGGTGGGGGATGTGGGGGATGTGGATGCCAGCAGGCGCTGGGCTTTGAGCAGCACGGGGCGGTCGATCATTTTTCCGTCCAGTTGCAACGCGCCCGTGGGGTTGGCGCTGTAGGCGGCTAACACGCGGGTGGCCCAGGCCAGGTCGGCGGCGCTGGGGGCCAGGGCGGTGCGCACGGCGGAGACTTGGCTGGGGTGTATGCACATCTTGGCGGCAAAGCCCAGGCGCTGGGCGTGGGCCATGTCGGCGGCTACTACCTGGGCATCCAGCGCCACCGTGACCCCGGCCACCGGGGCGGGCAAATTGGCGGCGCGGCTGGCCAGGGCGAGGTGCACCGCCGCCATGTCCAGCGCAGGGCTGTCGCTGGGCAGGTCCAGGTCGAGTGCGTAGTCGATGCTGCCGAACGCCAGCCGGGCCACGCCGGACGTGGCTGCAATCGCCTGCGCCGCCAATAGGCCGCGCGCGGTCTCAAGAAGCGCCAGCACGGTGCCGCTGTGGGCGGCTTGCAGGTCGGCGATCTGCGCAGGCGACTCGGCCTTGGCCAGCATGACGCTGGGCAGGGTGCAGGCCCGCAGCAGCGCCATGTCATCGGCGTAGAACGGGCTGTGGGCATCGTTGATGCGCAGCAGCACACGCGAGGTGTCTGCCGTAGCATGCCATTCGGCAAACGCCCGGCGGGCCAGGGGCTTGTCGGCGGGCAGCACGGCATCTTCCAGGTCCACGATGACGCGGTCGGCCCCGCTGGCCAGGGCCTTGGCAAAGCGCTCGGGGCGGTTGCCGGGCACAAAAAGGTAGGTTTGGGCCATGGCTTACACCGTGCCTGCGCTGCGCAACACTGCGACCTGCTCGGCGCT
>NZ_JBDTEM010000114.1:0-5641 GCF_039922535.1 Rhodoferax sp.
GGGCGGAGTGATTATTCCTCCCGCTACCTATTGGCCGGAAATCCAGCGCATCGTCGACAAGTACGGCATCTTGCTGATCAGCGACGAGGTGATCTGCGCCTTTGGCCGCCTGGGCCACTGGTTTGCCTACGAAAAGTTTGGCTACAAGCCCGACCTGGTGACCTTCGCCAAGGGCGTGACCAGTGGCTACATCCCGTTGGGCGGCGTGATGGTAGGCGACCGCGTGGCCAAGGTGCTGATTGAAAAGGGCGGCGAGTTCAACCACGGCTACACCTATAGTGGCCATCCGGTGGCCTGTGCCGTGGCGCTGGCCAATATCGCCATCATGGAGCGCGAAAACCTGGTCGAAAAGGTGCGCACCGATATCGGCCCCTACCTAGCGGAAAAATACGGCGCGCTGAACGACCATCCGCTGGTGTCGAACGCCGAAACCTGCGGTTTTGTGGCCGGGCTGGTGCTGGTGAAAAACAAACAGACCGGTGAGCGCTTTGACGAGAGCCTGTCGGTGGGCATGCTGTGCCGCAAACATTGTTTTGCCAACGGCCTGGTGATGCGCGCCGTGGGCGATCGCATGATCATCGCCCCGCCGCTGGTCATGACGCATGCCCAGATCGACGAGATGGTGGCGCTGATCTTGCTATGTCTAGACCTGACCTGGCAAGAGTTGAAGGCCGCCGGACACGTCCAGTAAGGTCCGTTAAGGGTCATTGAGCCCCCTACAATCTTTTTTCTTTCCCCATTTTTTGGAGTTTTGACACATGAAACAGCAAGCATTGGTTATTGCCTTGTCCGCCCTGATGCTGGGCGCCTGCGGTAAAAAAGAAGAGACCCCGGTGGCCGCTGCGCCCGCGCCCGCTCCGGTGGCATCGGCTCCGGCCGCGCCGCCTGCCAACACCGAAGAAAAGGTGTTGAACGTGTACAACTGGCCCGACTACATCGCGGCCGACATGGTGGCCAACTTCGAGAAAGAAACCGGCATCAAGGTCAACTACCAGACCTTCGAAAACAACGAAGCGCTGCAGGCCAAGCTGGTGGCAGGCAACAGCGGTTTTGACATCGTGGTGCCCGGCGCGGTGTTTGCCAAGTCGCAGATCGACGGTGGCCTGCTCATGAAGCTGGACAAGAGCAAGATCCCCAACCTGGCCAACCTCGACCCCATCATCATGGGCAAGGTCGCCGGTGTCGATGCAGGCAACGACCACCTGGTGCCGTGGGCCTGGAGCTACACCACCGTGGCCATCAACAAGGGCAAGGTCGCCAAGGCCCTGGGCTCCATGCCATTGCCTGAGAACGTGTGGGACCTGGTGTTCAACCCCACCTACACCTCCAAGCTCAAGTCCTGCGGCATTGCCTACCTGGATTCGCCCACCGAAGTGATTCCACCCGCGCTGCACTACCTGGACAAGAATCCGTACTCTGCCGATGTAGCCGACCACAAGGCCGCGGGCGCGATGCTGGCCAAGGTGCGCAAAGACATCCGTTTGTTCTCTAGCACCATGATCGACGACATGGCCGGTGGCAAGGCCTGTGTGGGCCTGGGCTGGGCGGGCGACCTGAACATCGCCAAGGCGCGTGCCATCGAAAACAAGAACGGCAACGACATCGAAGTGCTGCTGCCTAAAAACGGCGGCCTGATCTTCTTTGACAACCTGGCCATTCCTGCCGATGCCAAGCACCCGAACAACGCCATGATGTTCATGGACTACTTCCTGCGCCCCGAAGTGTCGGCCTCGTTAACCAACGAGCTGAGCTACCCCACCGCCAACAAGGCCAGCATCGACAAGGTCAAGCCTGAAATTGCCAGCGACAAGACCACCTTTGTCGACGCCGACAACATGGCCAAAATGGTCTCGCCCACCAGCCTGAGCAACGAAACCCGCGAGTCGATGAGCAACGTGTACACGCTGTTCAAGAAGAGCAAATAAGCGCTTGAGTTCGTGAGCCTGAAAAGCCGTGCACCGTCGTCATCGGGGGTGCACGGCTTTTTTTATTATTTTGATTAGCTGGGAATGTCCCTTATGAATTTGCCCAAACCCCGCCCCGAAGGCTTTCTGCGCACCGAAAACCTGGTCAAACGTTTCGACGGTGTGGCCGCCGTGGACAACGTGACGCTGTCGATACAGAAGGGCGAGATTTTTGCGCTGCTGGGCAGTTCGGGCTGCGGCAAATCCACCTTGCTGCGCATGCTGGCCGGGTTTGAAACCCCGACTTCGGGCGCGGTGATGCTCAATGGCGTGGACATCGCCAAGATGCCGCCGTATGAGCGGCCCATCAACATGATGTTCCAGTCGTACGCGCTGTTTCCGCACCTCAACATCTGGGACAACATCGCCTTTGGCCTGAAGCGCGAGGGCATGCCTAGCGCGCAGATCAAAACCCGTGTCGATGAGATGCTGAACCTGGTGCAACTTACCGACTTTGCCAAGCGCAAGCCGCACCAGCTATCTGGCGGGCAGCAGCAGCGCGTGGCCCTGGCCCGCAGCCTGGCCAAAAAGCCGCAGCTTCTGTTGTTGGACGAACCCTTGGGCGCGCTGGACAAAAAGCTGCGCGAACGCACCCAGTTCGAGCTGGTCAACATCATCGAATCGGTGGGCGTTACCGTGGTGATGGTGACCCACGACCAGGAAGAAGCCATGACCATGGCCTCGCGCATTGCGGTGATGAGCAAGGGCAAGGTGCTGCAGGTCGGCACGCCCAAAGAAATTTACGAACACCCCACCAACCGCTTTGTGGCCGATTTCATCGGCAACATCAACCTGTTTGACGGCCATCTCAGCGTGGACGAACCTGACCGCTGCGAAGTCACCACCGACCAGGGCGTGGTGCGGGTCGGCCACGGCATCAGCGGCACGCTGGGCATGCCGCTGGCGGTGGCGGTGCGGCCCGAGAAAATCGCCATCTCCAAAGACCGGCCTGCGGACGTGGACTACAACCTGTTTTCGGGCACGGTGCGCGAGATTGCCTACTTTGGCAGCTACAGCAGCTACATCGTCGAAATGCCCGGTGGCCGCCGTGTCAAGGTGACCGAGGCCAACCAAAGCCGCCACGACAACAGCGACATCACCTGGGACGACAAAGTCTTCTTCTGGTGGGACGACGTTGCCCCTGTCACGCTCACCCAATAAGCGGAGCTTGCTATGCAATTACTGAAATGGGCCCGGCTGGTTCCCGGTGCGCGCTTCGTCATCGGCGTGCCGTATCTATGGCTGGTGCTGTTCTTTGTGGCCCCGTTTTTGATTCTGGTGCGCATCAGCCTGACCGACATGGGCAACGGCATCGACCCGTTCGCGCCGCTGCTCAGCGCGCTTGACGGTGTGTGGCACATCCTGCTGAAATACGACAACTACCTCTCCATTGTGAGCGAGGTGGGTGACGACGGCGTCCGGGTCTGGGGCCAGACCATCTACATCGAGGCCTACATCACTTCGGTGAAGTACGCCTTCTGGACCACGCTGTTGTGCCTGTTTATCGGCTACCCGTTTGCCTATTTCATCGCCCGGGCCAAGGCCAGCCTGCAACCCGCGCTGCTGATGCTGGTGATGCTGCCGTTCTGGACCTCGTTTCTGCTGCGCGTCTACGCCTGGAAGGGCATCCTGGCCGACCAGGGCGTGCTGAACAACCTGCTGATGTGGGTCGGCATTACCCACGAGCCGATCCAGATGCTCTACACCGACGTGTCCATGCTGGTCGGCATGACCTACGTGTACTGCCCGTTCATGATCCTGCCGCTGTACGCCAACCTGGTGAAGATGGACTTCCGCCTGCTGGAAGCCGCCCACGACCTGGGTGCATCGCCCTGGCATGCGTTCTGGCTCATCACCGTACCTCTCAGCAAGGCCGGCATCATCGCCGGGTCGATGCTGGTGTTCATCCCCAGCGTGGGCGAATTCGTGATTCCGTCCCTGCTGGGCGGGGCCGAGAACCTGATGATTGGCCGCGTGGTGTGGGACGAAATGTTCAGCAGCAACAACTGGCCCCGGGCTTCGGCATTGGCGATTGTGATGATTTTGTTCATCTTGATTCCCATGGCCATCTACAACCGCTACAGCGACGCAAGCAACGCGCCAAAGGAAGCCTGACATGACGCGCTTCGTCCAAAACTACTTTGGCCGCTTTTGGCTGACGGTGGTGTACCTGTTTTTGTACGTACCGCTGTTCTTCCTGATCTTGTTTTCGTTCAATAGCACGCGGCAAGATGGCGTATTTACCGGCTTCTCGCTGCGCTGGTACACCGCGCTGATGGGCGATTCGCGGCTGGTGGAGGGCTTCTTTTTGTCGCTCAGGGTGGCGGTTATCACTGGCACGCTGTCCACCATCCTGGGTGCGTTTGCAGCCTTTGTAATGGTGCGCTTCCTCAAGTTCAAAGGTCGCAACCTGTTTGCGGGCCTGGTGAGCGCGCCGCTGGTGATGCCCGAGGTGATCATCGGCCTGTCGTTGCTGCTGCTGATGGTGGCCGTGCAGCGCGCATTGGGTTGGCCTGACCGCGGCGCAATCACCATTGTGCTGGGCCACACCTTGCTGGGCATGGCCTATGCCACGGTGGTCATCATCGGCCGCTTGCGCGAGATGGACCGCAGCATCGAGGAAGCCGCCATGGACCTGGGCTGCCGCCCGTTACAAGTGTTCTTTTTGGTGACGCTGCCCAACATCGCGCCGTCGCTGGTGGCGGCCTGGATGCTGACCTTTACCTTGTCTTTTGACGACGTGGTGATCTCAGAATTTTTGTCAGGGCCCGGTGTGACCACGTTGCCGCAGGTGATTTTTGGCTACGCCCGGCGCGGCGTGAACCCTTCGATCTATGCTGCGGCAGCTATTTTGATCACCGTGGTCAGCATCGGCATCATCGCCTACAGCGTTCTCATGGCCCGCCAGCAGACCCGCCGGGCGCGCGAGATACAAGCGGCTGCGGCTGCATAAGGAAAACCCTGCATGTTTACTATTTCTGATCTCAAACTGGATGGCCGTGCCCTCATCAACGGCCAACGCGTGCAGGGCAACGCCGTGTTTACCAAAACCTCGCCCGTCGATGGCCGGGTGCTGGCCGAAGTCACCCGCGGCGGCGAGGCCGAGATCGACCAGGCCGTGCAAGCCGCCCGCGCTGCGTTTGACGATGCCCGCTGGCGCGGCCTGCCCCCGGCACAGCGCAAGCGCGTGATGGTGAAGTTTGCCGACCAGTTGCTGGCCCACGCCGATGAGCTGGCCTTGACCGAAACCCTGGACATGGGCAAGCCGGTGCGCTACGCCCGCGCGGTGGACGTGAACAGCGCCGCCAACTGCATCCGCTGGTACGGCGAGGCGGTAGACAAAATCTACGACGAAATCGCGCCCACCGGCAGTGGTTCGCTGGCGCTGATCACCCGCGAACCGGTTGGCGTGGTGGGGGTCATCGTGCCCTGGAACTACCCCATGATCATGGCCGCCTGGAAGATCGCCCCGGCCCTGGCCGCAGGCAATTCCATCGTGCTCAAACCCAGCGAAAAGTCGCCCCTTACCGCCCTGCGCTTGGCCGAACTGGCGCTGGAAGCCGGCATTCCCCCCGGCGTGTTCAACGTGGTGCCCGGTTTTGGCCTGGAAGCTGGTGAGCCGCTGGCGCTGCACATGGACGTGGATTGCATCGCCTTTACCGGCTCTACCAAGGTGG
>NZ_JBDTEM010000115.1:0-21488 GCF_039922535.1 Rhodoferax sp.
GCCCAGGCCCTGCATCGCCAGGGTGATGGCTTTGGCAAGCCGGGGGGCCGCCAGGGTGCGGGCTTTGCTGATCGCAGTGGCCTCGGCGCGGTAGGCGGTCTGGGCTTTGCGCTCGGCGGCCTCCAAGGCTTGGCTGTCGGCGGCGGCGTCCAGCCGGTCCAGCTCGGTTTTCCAACTGGCCAACAGGCCGGGCAACTCGGCGGGCGTGCGTTTGTAGCGCCGGGCCAGCGACACCCATTGCGACAGGCGGTCGTCCAGCGCATCCAGGCGCTGGGGGTCCTGCTCGGTTTTGCGCAAGGTGGCGTGCAGCGAATGGGCGGCATCTTCGGCCTGCGCCAGGCTAGATGCCAAAACCTCGGCCAGCGCAGCGTATTCAGGTGCTATGTGCTCTTGATTGTGTAGCGCAGTGTGGGCGCGGGACAAACCGGCCAGTGCACCTGAATCTTCCCCCGAATCTTCGCCTTCCAGCGCGTCGATGGCGGTTTGCACGGCCTCCAGCAGGGCTTGGGTGTGTGACAGGCGGGTGTGTTCGGCGTTCAGCTCGCTCCATTCGTCGGCACCGGGGTTGAGCTTGCCCACCTCGCCAATCTGCCAGGCCAGCCGTTCTTGTTCTTGCTGCAGCGAGTCGCGTGCGGCCTGGGCATCGGCCAGGGCCTTTTGGGCGCTGCGCCACTGGGTCCAGAGCGCCTCTAGTGCGCGGGTGCTACTGCCCGCGTAGGCATCCAGCAGGCTGCGCACGGTGTCGGGCCGGGTCAGGCTTTGCCAGGCGTGCTGGCCGTGGATGTCCAGCAGTTGGTCGCCAATTTCACGCAACTGGGTGGCGGTGGCCGGGCTGCCGTTGATCCAGGAGCGGCTTTTGCCCTGCGCGTCCACGGTGCGGCGCAGCAGCAGGCTGTCGGCCTGGTCAAACCCGGCCGTGTCCAGCCAAGCGCTGATGGCGGGCAGGCTGTCGAATTCGGCGCTGATGTCGGCCCGGGCCGCACCTTCGCGCACCGTGCCCGCATCGGCGCGGCTGCCCAGCGCCAGTTGCAGCGCGTCGATCAAGATGGATTTGCCCGCGCCGGTTTCGCCGGTGAGCACGCTGAAACCGCCGTCCAGTTCCAGGTCCAACTCGCGCACGATCACGAAGTCGCGCAGGGTGATGCGTTTCAGCGCCATAGATTCCACGCCATCATTTAGGTGCCTTCGTTCCAGTGGAGTTTTTTACGCAGGGTGTCAAAGTAGCTCCAGCCTTGGGGGTGCAAGAAGCGCACGCGGTGTTCGGAGCGGCGCACGATGATGCGGTCGCCGTGCTGCAGCGAGGCCAGCGACTGCATGTCGAAATTGGCGCTGGCATCGCGACCAGCTATAAGTTCAATAGCTACCTCCGCAGCATCGGCGAGCACGATCGGCCTATTTGTCAATGTATGTGGGGCAATCGGCACCATCACCCAGCCGGGGATGGACGGGTGCATCAGCGGTCCCCCGGCCGACAGCGAATAGGCGGTGGAGCCGGTGGGCGTAGCGATGATCAGGCCGTCGGCGCGCTGGTTGGAGACCAGGTGGCCGTCCACCTCGACCCGCAGCTCCACCATGCCCGAGGTGGCACCGCGGTTCACCACTACGTCGTTCATGGCCAGTGTGTCGAACACGCAGTCCCCGTTGCGCATCACCTGGGCGTGCATCAGGCTGCGGTGGTCTTCCTCATAGGTGCCGTTCAACATCGGCAGCAGGGTGGCCTGGTAGGCGTTGATCGGGATGTCGGTGATGAAGCCCAGCCGCCCCTGGTTGATGCCGATCAGCGGCACCCCAAAACGGGCCAACTGGCGGCCAATGCCCAGCATGGTGCCATCGCCCCCCACCACCAGCCCCAGATCGCACTGGCGGCCAATGGCATCCACGTCCAGCACCGGGTAGCCCGTCAGCCCGGTGTTGGCCACCGTATCGGTTTCGACCACCACCTCACAGCCCTGGCCGGTCAAAAACTGCGCAATTTCCTCCAGTACATGGCACGAAGAGGCGTTCGCAACGTGGGTGCCCGGCGCGGCGTATTTGCCGAAGAGCGCAACGTGGCGGAATTGTGATTTCATGCACAAATTACAACACGACTTATGCTGCAACCGGAGGATGCGGCTAGGCGTCTTAACGCCCTTAAAATGAGGCCATGCTCGATGAACGTGCCAAGTTGTTAATGAAAGCGCTGGTCGAGCGCTATATCGCCGATGGCCAACCCATAGGCTCGCGCACGCTCTCCAAAGCCTCAGGCCTGGACCTGTCGCCTGCCACCATCCGCAATGTGATGTCCGACCTGGAAGAACTTGGCTTGATCGTCAGTCCGCACACCTCCGCCGGGCGTATCCCTACGGCGCGCGGCTACCGACTGTTTGTGGACACCATGCTCACCGTGCAGTCTGGCCCGCTGGCACCGCCCAAGCTGGTGGCCGAGCAGCCGCAGAAGGTCATCGTCAACGCGGCCAATCTGCTGTCCAGCCTGTCGCAGTTTGTCGGCGTGGTGATGGCCCCCCGGCGCACCTCGGTGTTTCGCCACATTGAATTTTTGCGCCTGTCGGACAAGCGCTTCTTGGTCATCATCGTCTCGCCCGAAGGCGATGTGCAAAACCGCGTCATCTTCACCGAGGTGGACTACACCTCCTCGCAACTGGTCGAAGCCGCCAATTACCTCAACGGCCACTACGCCGGCCTATCCATCGAGCAGGTGCGCGAACGCCTGAAGAACGAGGTCGAAACTCTGCGCGGCGAAATCGCCAGCCTGATGCAAGCCGCCGTCAACGCCAGCTCCGAAGCCCTGACCCGCGAACAGGACGAGGTGGTGATCTCTGGCGAGCGCAACCTGCTGGCCGTGAGCGACTTCTCGGGTGACATGGGCCATCTGCGCCGCGCGTTTGACCTGTTCGAGCAAAAAACCCAAATCATGCGGCTCTTGGACATCTCCAGCCAGGCCGAAGGCGTACGCATCTATATCGGCGGCGAAAGCCAGGTGGTGCCGTTCGAAGAGCTGTCCATCGTCAGCGCGCCCTACGAGGTGGACGGCCAGGTCGTCGGCACGCTGGGCGTCATCGGCCCCACCCGCATGGCCTACGACCGCATGATCCAAATCGTGGACATCACCTCCAAGCTGGTCAGCAACGCCCTGAGCCACCAGAAATAGCGCTTCGGCCCACAGTAGAATGCTGGGTTGTGTGGGGCGTTAGCTCAGTTGGTTAGAGCAGAGGACTCATAATCCTTTGGTCGAGTGTTCAAGTCACTCACGCCCTACCATTTAATGCATGCGCCTCAGCACCCATTTGGGTTCTGAGGCGTTTTTGTTTTGGCCTCCTCCGCGGGGCATGAAAAGGGCATTCCATGATTTTCGTGACCGGTGGCGCTGGCTACATTGGCTCCCACACCTGCGTTGAACTGCTCAATGCGGGGCTGGACGTGACGGTGTTCGACAACTTTTGCAACAGCCAGCCCGAGTCGCTGGCGCGGGTGGAGCGCATTACGGGCAAAAAGCCCCGGCTGATCGAGGGTGACATCCGCGATGTCGCGGCGCTGACGGCGGCGCTGCAATCCAGCGGAGCCACTGCGGTGATCCACTGCGCGGGGCTGAAGGCGGTGGGCGAGTCGGTGGCGCAGCCGCTGCGCTATTACGACAACAACGTGGTGGGCACGCTGCGCCTGCTCGAAGCCATGGGCGCGTGCGGTGTGAAGACGTTGGTGTTCAGCTCGTCGGCCACGGTGTATGGCGACCCACAGCGCCTGCCGCTGACCGAAGACCACCCGCTGTCGGCTACCAACCCCTACGGCCGCAGCAAGCTGATGGTGGAGGACTTGCTGCGCGACCTGCACCGCAGCGACGCGTCATGGCGCATCGGCATCTTGCGCTATTTCAATCCGGTGGGCGCACACGCAAGCGGGCTGATTGGCGAAGACCCGCGCGGCACGCCCAACAACCTGCTGCCCTTTGTGGCCCAGGTGGCCGTGGGGCAGCGCGCATTCTTGAACGTGTGGGGCGACGACTACGACACCGCCGACGGCACCGGCGTGCGCGACTACATCCACGTGGTGGATCTGGCGGTGGGCCACCTCAAGGCGCTGGAGCGTCTGCAGACCGTGCCCGACTTTTTGACCGTGAACCTGGGCACCGGCATCGGCTACAGCGTGCTCGACATGGTGCGCGCGTTTGAAAAAGCCAGCGGCAAGCCCGTGCCCTACCAGGTGGCCCCCCGGCGGCCCGGCGACATTGCCGCCTGCTACGCCGAACCCACTGCCGCATTGGAATTGCTGGGCTGGCGCGCCGAGCGCGGGCTGGATGCCATGTGTGCCGATGCCTGGCGCTGGCAGAGTGCCAATCCGACCGGGTTCAGTGCGGCAAGTTAAATGATATGTGCGTATTAGTGATATCTAAGTGGTATCTCTATGCGCATCATTTGGGTCACTGGTGCAGATTTAACCTGCGCTGGCAGCTATTTATTTGGTAGTGCTTCTTGCTTTTGGGTATGAGGTTTTGGCACTCAGCCTAAACTACGCGACCAATCTCTGGCCAGCGGCGGTGCAGTCCCATCCAGGCCAGCAAGCCCACGCCGAGCAAAACTGCGGATGCCAGCGCCAGCGCGATGGTCGAATGCATCACCAGGGGGGCCAGCACCCCGGCCACCAGCCCGTTAGCGGTGGAGCCCAGGCAGGCCTGCAGGCTGGAGGCCATGCCACGCCGCTCGGGCACCAGGTCCAGCACCAGCAGGGTCACGGCGGGCACCATCATGGCCCAGCCAAAGGCGAACAGGGCCACCGGAAACAGCGCCCAGCTGACGTGCGCTGGGAACAGCAAATTGGCCAGCACGTTCACCAGCGACACCACCACCATGATCACGAAGCCGTGGCGGATTTGCGTCTTGGCCGGCACCTTGCCCGCCATGCGGCCACTCAGCCAGGCCCCGGACATGATGCCGCTGATGGTCAGCAGAAAGAACCAGAAAAACTGCGTCGGCCCCAGCCCCAGCAGGTGGCCCAAAAACTCGGGGGCCGACAGCACGTACAAAAACATGCCGTTGAAGGGTACGCCGCTGGCCAGCGCCAGCAGCACAAAACGCGGGTTCGAGCACAGCTGCCAGTAGCCACGCAGCAAATGGCGGGCGTTCAGCGGCTGGCGCTGGTCCACGTGCAGGGTTTCGGGCAAAAACCGGAAGTTGGCCGTCCACAGCAGCACGCCCACACCGGTCAAGAACCAGAAAATGCTGTGCCAGCTGATGTGCACAAACAGCCAGCCGCCAATGATGGGCGCAATCGCCGGGGCCACGCCAAAGTAGATGGTGATCTGGCTCATCACCTTTTGCGCATCGGCGGGGGCAAACATGTCGCGCACCACCGCCCGCGACACCACAATGCCCGCGCCGGTCGACAAGCCCTGCAGCGCCCTAAAAAACACCAGTTGCCCAATGCTTTGCGACAGGGCGCAGCCCGCGCTGGCCAGGGTAAAAATGGCCAAACCCGTCAACACCACCGGGCGGCGGCCAAAACTGTCCGATAGCGCCCCGTGGAACAGGTTCATGAACGCAAAGCCAAACAGGTAGGCCGACAGCGTTTGCTGCATCTCGGCCGGGGTGGCGTTCGTTGACGCCGCAATGCCCGAAAACGCCGGGATGAAGGTGTCGATGGAAAACGGCCCGAGCATGCCGAGCAGGGCCAACAAAATGGCCAATGCCCAGCGTGGAGCGGGCCACAACTGGGCGGCGTTTGGATTCATATCAAGCAGCGGGGTAGTGGGTCCACCAGTATCCCCGCGAACTGCATGGCGCGCTTACTTCAGGCCTGCCGCTGCGCGCAGGATCTGCGCCTTGTCGGTGCGTTCCCAGGTGAACTCGGGCTCTTCGCGGCCAAAGTGGCCGTAGGCGGCGGTTTTTTCGTAGATCGGGCGCAGCAGGTCCAGCATCTGGATGATGCCCTTGGGACGCAGGTCGAAGTGGGCCGTGACCAGTTCGGCGATTTGCTCGTCGGGGATCACGCCCGTGCCTTCGGTGTAGATGGTCACGTTCATCGGATGCGCTACGCCGATGGCGTAGGCCACCTGGATCTGGCACTGGCGCGCCAAACCGGCGGCCACGATGTTCTTAGCCACGTAGCGGGCGGCGTAGGCGGCCGAGCGGTCCACTTTTGTGGGGTCTTTGCCGCTGAACGCACCGCCACCGTGCGGGCAGGCGCCGCCGTAGGTGTCCACAATGATCTTGCGGCCAGTCAAACCGCAGTCGCCTTGCGGGCCGCCGATGACGAAGCGGCCCGTGGGGTTGATCAAGTACTTGGTGTCTTGCAGCCATTCCTTGGGCAGCACGGGTTTGATGATTTCTTCGATCACGGCTTCGATGAAGGAATCCTTCATCTTGTGCGCGGTTTCCGACTGGTCGGGGTGGTGCTGGGTGGACAAGACCACGGTGTCGATGCTGTGCGGCTTGCCGTCCACGTAGCGCATTGTCACCTGGCTCTTGGCATCGGGGCGCAAGAAAGGCAGGCGGCCATCCTTGCGCAACTGCGCCTGGCGCTCCACCAAACGGTGGGCGTAGTAGATGGGCGCGGGCATCAGCTCGGGCGTCTCATTGCAGGCGTAGCCAAACATCAGGCCCTGGTCGCCCGCGCCGGTGTTCAGGTGGTCGTCTGACGCATGATCCACGCCCTGGGCGATGTCGTTGCTCTGCTTGTCATAGCAGACCATGACTGCGCAGCCCTTGTGGTCGATGCCGTACTCGGTGTTGTCGTAGCCGATGCGCTTGATGGTGTCGCGCGCCACCTGAATGTAGTCCACGTGCGCGTTGGTGGTGATTTCACCGGCCAGCACGACCAGGCCGGTGTTGGTCAGCGTTTCGGCGGCCACGCGGCTTAAGGGATCTTGCTTGAAGATGGCGTCCAGAATCGCGTCCGAGATCTGGTCGGCTACCTTGTCGGGGTGGCCTTCGGAGACGGATTCAGAGGTAAAGAGAAAGTCGTTCGCCATTTTGTAAACTCCTGTGTTGGTGATGGCGCGTTGCCAGCCTGGGGAGCTTTGGCGAACGCTTTAGCAGATGTGTTTAACGTCGCCCTGCAAGTAGTTCAGTTAACTCAGCGACTTTGTCATTTTACCGCCACAAACTATGTCCCTGTTGTTCCGATGGTCCGCCCACCTGCCGCTGGCGGTGCTGCACCTGCTGGGTGCGCTGCTGGGCTGGCTGGCCTATCTGGCATCGCCCACCTACCGCAAACGCTTCAATGAGAACGTGGCCCAGGCCGGCATTCCCCCGCGCCAGGCCCGCCGTGCGATTGCCGAAGCGGGCAAGCTGGCCACCGAGCTGCCCTGGCTGTGGCTGCGCCCCCGCGCCCAGAAGCTGCCGAAAATTGCATGGCAGGGCGTGGAGCACCTGGAGGCCGCGCTGGCGCTGGGCAAGGGCGTGGTGTTTATGACTCCGCACGTGGGCAGCTTCGAGGTGGTGCCGCAGGCCCATGCTGCCCGTTTCAGCGAAAAGTACGGCGCGATGACCATTTTGTACAAGCCGTCCAAGTTCGCCTGGCTGGACGACTTGCTCAAGGCCGCCCGCTCCGCACCCGGGCTGGAGGCCGCGCCCACCACCACCGGCGGCGTGCGCATGATCCTTAAGTCGCTCAAGCAGGGCCGGGTGGTGGGCATGCTGCCGGACCAGGTGCCGGGTGAAGGGCAGGGCGTGTGGGCCCCGTTTTTTGGCCGTCCGGCCTACACCATGACCCTGGCTTTACGTTTGGCCCGGCAAAGTGGCGCGCCGATGCTGGTAGCCTTGGGCGACCGTTTGCCCTGGGGGCGCGGCTATGTCATCCATGTGCACCCCCTGCAGATTCCGCTGGACCAGGGCGATACCGTGGCGGCCACAGCGCTGAACGCGGCCATGGAAGACCTGATCCGCCAACGCCCCGGCATGTACCTCTGGAGCTACGCGCGCTACAAGCAGCCGCGCCCAGAATCCCGCCCTTGATTCCCGTTTTTGTTTCTAATTTGGATTTTTGATGCTGTCCCAAGGATTGATTGTGTTTATGCGCCTGCTGGCGCGCCTGCCGCTGGCCTGGGTGCGCGGCGTGGGCTGGGTCCTGGGCATGTTGCTGTATGGCTTGCTGGGTGGTCGGCGGGCCATCGCCACCACCAATCTCAAGCTATGCTTTCCAGAGCGGTCAGCGCAGGAGCGGCGGGCGCTGGTGCGTCAAATATTTGTCTATTTCACCCAGGCTTGGCTGGACCGGGGCTGGCTGTGGCACGGTGCGCCCGAGCGCACTTTGCAGCGGCTGAAGATCGTGGGCGACGTGGCGCAGCTCAACGGCGATGACCCCACCGTGCTGTTTGTGCCGCACTTTGTGGGGCTGGACGCAGGGGCGACGGCCTTGTC
This sequence comes from Rhodoferax sp., assembly GCF_039922535.1. Classification (GTDB taxonomy): domain Bacteria; phylum Pseudomonadota; class Gammaproteobacteria; order Burkholderiales; family Burkholderiaceae_C; genus Rhodoferax_B. The sequence continues at coordinate 8,352 of NZ_JBDTEM010000115.1, forward strand.
GCAGCAAATTCCGCGCGACTTCAACACCATCTTTACCCCCCAAAGCAACCAGGTGATGGACGCGTGGATCGCCCAGGGCCGCCAGCGCTTTGGCAACGCCCGCCTGTTTGACCGCCGCCAGGGCGTCAAAGACATCGTCGCCTCGCTGCGCCAGGGCCAGCCGCTGTACCTGCTGCCCGATATGGACTTCGGGGCCAAGGACGCGTTTTTTGTGCTGTTTTACGGCATGGCGGCCGCCACCGTGCCTTCCTTGTCACGCTTCGCTCGGCTGGGCCGTGCCAAGGTGGTGCCGGTGCTGACCCGCATGACATCTTGGGGTTACGAGGTAGAGGTGTTGCCCGCCTGGGACGACTACCCCAGCAACGATGCCGAGGCCGACACCGCGCTGATGAACCGCCGCCTGCAAGACTACATCGCCACCATGCCCGCGCAATACTTCTGGGTGCACAAACGCTTTAAAACTCGTCCTCCGGGCCAGCCTGAGGTGTACTGAGGTTTACTATGCTTTTGGGAGCTGCCAGCGCAGGTGGAATATGCGCTAGAGCCCTAAAAGACTATTAATTTTCATCCAGGTTTTCGGGCTCGTCCAGGTTCTCTGGCTCGTCGATCACCGGTGCTGCGGGCTTGGGCGCGGGCGCATCCGCGCCTTCGGGGTGCGCCCACTGCCACAGCAGCTGGCTGGCTTCGTCGATGCCCTGCTTCTTTAACGCCGAGAACAGCTTGACCTCGCCGCCACCGGCCTGCAGGCGCGCGATGGACAAGGCCTTGGTGGCCTCTTCGCGGTTCAGCTTGTCGGACTTGGTCAGCAAAATCAAAAACTTCAGGCCTTCGGCCACACGCGGGCGCACGATGTCCAGCAGGATTTCGTCCAGCTCGGTCAGGCCGTGGCGCGGGTCGCACATCATCACGATGCCGACCAGGTTCTCGCGGGTGACCAAATAATTGGCCATCACGCGCTGCCAGCGGATCTTGTCGGCCTTGGGCACCGCCGCGTAGCCGTAGCCGGGCAAGTCGGCCAGTACCGCATCGGTGATGCCTTGTTTGCCCAGGCTAAACAGGTTGATGTTCTGCGTGCGGCCGGGCTTTTTGGAGGCATAGGCCAGCTGCTTTTGCTGCGTCAAGGTGTTGATGCAGGTGGATTTGCCCGCGTTGGAGCGCCCCACAAAGGCGATTTCCGGTACGGTCAGCGGCGGCAGATGGTGCAGTTGCGGCGCGGTGGTCAGGAATTTGGCCGTGTGCATCCAGCCTGCGGCAATGACGGCCTGGCTTTTGGCGGGCGGCAATTTGGGCAAGGGCGCGCCGTTGGCTGCCGGGGGAGAGGTAGGAATCATGGAATCTTCGGAGGACGGGGGTGTCGGTGCTGGCTACAGGGCTGGTGGCCCTGGGTTCAGTCTCTGCGCCCGTCGTGTTCAAGGGGTTTTCGTAAAGAGAACCGGACCCGCATTGTAGAATCATCGGCTTGTGCGCCCCAAATCGCGATAGAAGTGCCCCGCAAAAAGACAAATCGATAGGCCCCCTCGAATATGAAGCTCCTTGTCTCCTTGTTGACCGCCGCCGCGCTGGCAAGCCCTTTCTTGTCGGCTTTTGCCGCCGAGGAAAAGCCCGCAGCACCCATGGCCGCCAAGCCCGATCTGGTCAAAGGCGAGGCCAGCTTTACCGCGGTGTGCGTCGCCTGCCACGCTGCAGACGGCAATTCAAGCATTGCCGCCAACCCCAAGTTGTCTCAGCAGCACCCCCAGTACCTCATCAAGCAGTTGCAGGAATTCAAGTCCGGCAAGCGCAACAACGCCATCATGAAGGGCTTCGCCACCGCGATGAGCGATGACGACATGCGCAACATCGCTTACTGGGTCACCTCCAAGCCCATCAAGCCCGGCTTTGCCAAAGACAAAGAGCTGGTGGCCCTGGGTGAGCGCATTTACCGCGGTGGCATTGCCGACCGCCAGATCGCCGCCTGCGCAGGCTGCCACAGCCCCAACGGTGCGGGCATTCCCGCCCAGTACCCGCGCCTGGGTGGCCAGCATGCCGAGTACGTGGCGACGCAATTGACCACCTTCCGTGACGGTGGCCGCAAGAACAGCGCGCAAATGACCATGGTGGCCGCCAAGCTGAACGACCGCGAAATCAAGGCCGTGGCCGACTACATCGCCGGCCTGCATTGATGGCGGCCCGGCGCAGCGGTTCCTAGGGAACCAAGCGCCCCGTTCACACCCTAAAAAGGGCGGGCCATCCAGGATGGCCCGCCCTTTTTGATTCCCGTTTTGGAAGTATTGACTCCCCCATGTCTGTTAGCACCCACGGCGTTCGCGTCAAAACCCGCTCCCATGTCCTGCGCGCTGCCGTGGAGCTGTTTTCGTCGATGCGGTTTTCGATCTCGCTGCTGACCGTCATCTGTATCGCCTCGGTCATCGGCACAGTGCTCAAGCAGCAGGAGCCGCTGGTCAACTACGTCAACCAGTTCGGGCCGTTCTGGGCCCAGGTGTTTGCGGCGGCCAGCCTGACCACGGTGTACAGCGCCTGGTGGTTCATGCTGATTCTGGCGTTTTTGGTGCTCAGCACCTCGCTGTGCATTGCGCGCAGCACGCCCAAAATTTGGGCCGACTTCAAAATCTACAAAGAAAACATCCGCGCCCAGAGCCTGAAAGCTTTCGCCCACCACGCCCAGGCCACGCTAGCGGAATCGCCCGAGGTGGCCGCCCGGCGCATCGGCCAAACTTTGGTCAGCGGTGGCTGGAAGGTCAAGCTGCAGCAACGCGACAACGGCTGGATGGTGGCTGCCAAGGCCGGTGCCGCCAACAAACTGGGTTACATCGCCGCCCATAGCGCCATCGTGCTGATCTGCCTGGGCGGCCTGTTCGATGGTGATCTGGTCGTCAAGGCGCAGATGCTGCTCAACGGCAAGTCGGTCTACAAAGGTGGCGGCCTGATTGCCGACGTGCCCGCCGACTACCGGCTGGGCCCCAACAACCCGACCTTCCGCGGCAACATCCTGGTGGCCGAAGGTTCGCAGTCCAGCACAGCCATCTTGAACCAGGCCGAAGGCGTGGTGCTGCAAGACCTGCCGTTTTCGATCGAGCTGAAGAAGTTCATCGTCGAGTACTACTCCACCGGTATGCCCAAGTTGTTTGCCAGCGAAATCGTGCTGCACGACAAGGAAACCGGGGCCGCCATTCCGGCCCGCGTAGAAGTCAACCACCCGGCCAACTACAAGGGTGTGGAGATTTACCAGTCCAGCTTTGACGACGGCGGCTCCAAAGTGTCGCTGCGGGCCGTGCCCATGGGGGCGGCCACCAAGCCGTTCGAGATCGACGGCATCATCGGCGGTACTTCGCAGCTGACCCAGGGTGCCGGTGGCGACAAGCTCACGCTGGAATACACCGCGCTGCGCGTCATCAACGTGGAAAACTTTGGGGCCGATCCCACATCCTCGGGGGCAGACGTGCGCAAGGTCGATTTGCGCCACGCCATCGACTCGCGCCTGGGCGCGGCCAACAAGACGCAAACCCAGAAGGTGCTGCGCAACGTCGGCCCCAGCATCACCTACAAGCTGCGCGATGCCGCAGGCCAGGCCCGCGAGTTCCATAACTACATGCTGCCCGTGGATACCGGCGACGGCGTGCCGGTGTATCTGCTGGGCATGCGCGAGAACCCGGCCGATGCGTTCCGTTACCTGCGCATCCCGGTGGACGGCGAGGGCAGCATGGACAGCTTTACCCGCCTGCGCGCCGCGTTGCTGAACCCGGCACTGCGCGCCCAGGCCGTGCAGCGCTACGCCGCCAAGGCGGTAGACCCGTCGCGGCCCGAGCTGGCGCAGCAACTCAGCCAGTCGGCCAACCGCGCCCTGACCCTGTTTGCCGGGGGTGAACCCGGTGGTAAAGGTGGCCTGCAGGCGATTGCCGACTTCATCGAATCCAACGTGCCCGAGGCCGAGCGTGAAAAAGCCGGTTCGGTGCTGGTGCGCATCTTGAACGGTGTGCTGTTTGAGCTGCTGCAAACCACCCAAACCCAGGCCGGGCTGCCGCCCCTGGAGGCTTCGGACAAAACCCAGGGCTACATGACCCAGGCCGTGCTGGCCCTGAGCGACGTGCAGTTCTACCCCGCGCCCATGGCCTTTGAGTTGACCAACTTTACCCAGGTACAGGCCAGCGTCTTCCAGGTGGCCCGCGCACCGGGCAAGAAAGTGGTATATCTCGGCTGCGCGTTCCTGATCCTGGGGGTGTTTGCGATGCTGTACATCCGCGAACGCCGCGTCTGGGTCTGGCTCAGCCAGGGCGAAGGCCTCACCGAAGCCAGCATGGCCCTGTCCACCAACCGCAAGACGCTGGACGGCGACCGCGAATTTGACCACCTCAAAGACAAGTTGATTGGGGCGAAAGACTGATATGAACATGACCACCGTATCCACTAATACCGCTACGCCCACCACCATCCAACTCAACGAGGCTTACTTTGGCCGCCGCAGTCCCTTCGACTGGCTGTTTGCCGCCCTGGTGGTGGCCGGTGGCCTGTTTGCGTTCAGCCGCTACATGGCCTACATGGACGTGTACGAAAAAGGCATTTTGTTGGGGGCCATGCCCGCCGCCATCTGGATCGGCTGGTTCTGGCGGCCGCTGCGGGTGCTGATGTTGACGGTGGCGGCACTCTCGCTGCTGGCCATCTGGTCCTACCAGGTGGATGGGCAAGGCAGCCTGCCGCGCTCGGAAACCGTGTTCTGGCTGAAGTACTTTTTGTCCAGCCAGTCGGCCATTTTGTGGATGAGCGTGCTGTTCTTCCTTTCCACCATTTTTTACTGGTTCGGCATGGTCGCGTCGGGCAACAACAGCGCCAGCATGGAGTCGATTGGCTCGCGCATGGCCTGGGTGGCAGTGACCATGGCGCTGGTCGGCATGATGGTGCGCTGGTATGAAAGCTATCTGATCGGTGCCGATGTAGGTCATATCCCGGTCAGCAATCTGTACGAAGTCTTTGTGCTGTTTTGCTGGCTCACCGCTACGTTCTACCTGTACTTCGAGGCGCAGTACAAAACCAAGGCGCTGGGGGCTTTTGTGATGCTGGTGGTTAGCGCAGCGGTGGGCTTTTTGCTTTGGTACACGGTGGTGCGCGAGGCGCATGAAATCCAGCCGCTGGTGCCCGCGCTGAAAAGCTGGTGGATGAAGCTGCATGTGCCGGCCAACTTCATCGGCTACGGCACGTTTTCGCTAGCCGCCATGGTGGCCTTTGCCTATTTGATCAAGCAGCAGGCGGCAGAAACCCGCTGGCACAAGCTCACGCCGCTGTGGCTGCTGGGCATCGTGCTGTGCTTTATCCCGCTGGTGTTCCGCAAAACTACGTCGGAAGCGGGTGGCAGCTACTGGGCGGGCTACTTGCTGGTGTCTACGGTCGTCATGGGCGGCATTCTGTGGGGCCGCAAGCGCATTGCCTCGCGCCTGCCCACCCTGGAAATTCTGGACGATGTGATGTACAAATCCATCGCCGTGGGTTTTGCCTTTTTCACCATCGCTACCGTGCTGGGGGCTTTGTGGGCGGCAGAGGCTTGGGGTGGCTACTGGAGCTGGGACCCGAAGGAGACCTGGGCGCTGATCGTCTGGCTGAACTATGCCGCCTGGCTGCACATGCGGCTGATGAAGGGCCTGCGTGGTACCGTGGCCGCCTGGTGGGCGCTGGCGGGCCTGGGCGTGACCAGTTTTGCCTTCCTCGGCGTCAACATGTTCCTGAGCGGCCTGCACAGCTACGGTACCTTGTAGCGGGTGATGCCCATGGCCCGGCAGAGCCGGTTCTACGGTGTCTCTGGGCAGGTGGGGGTGAATAGTTACGGAACCTTGTAAGACTTTCGCTTCTCGCACGACTGATAGCTAAACCACAAGGATTTACCCCATGTTGATCAAGACCCACTCCGACGGATTTCTCCACCCCGCATCCAGCGAAATCACGCCCCAGCGCGTCTACGCCGGGCGGCGCGACATGGTCAAGCTGATGGCCTCGGGAGTCGCCGGGGCGGCGCTGGCCACCTGGGCCGGGCGTGAGGCCATGGCGCAGTCAGCCCCTGGAGGCGGCAAGCTGGCCCCGTTGGTGGGGGCCAAGTCGGCCGTGGCAGGGGCGGTGGTGATGGAAAAAATCACCCCCTACAAAGATGCCACCAGCTACAACAATTTATACGAATTCGGTACCGACAAAGCCGATCCGGGGCAAAACGCCCACACCCTGAAAACCACGCCCTGGACGGTGGAGATCGAGGGCATGGTCAAAAAGCCAGCCAAGTACACGCTGGAAGACCTGCTCAAGCTCTCGCCCATGGAAGAGCGCATCTACCGTCTGCGCTGCGTAGAGGGCTGGTCCATGGTGATTCCGTGGGTGGGTTATTCGCTCAGCGCGTTGATCAAGGCCGTGGAACCCACCAGCGGTGCCAAGTTTGTCGAATTCGTCACTTTGGCCGATCCCAAGACCATGCCCTTTGTGGGCTCCCGCGTGTTGCAGTGGCCCTATGTAGAAGGCCTGCGCATGGACGAAGCCATGCACCCGCTGGCGCTGCTGACCTTTGGCATGTACGGCGAAGTGCTGGCCAACCAGAGCGGTGCGCCGGTGCGCATGGTGTTGCCGTGGAAGTATGGCTTCAAAAGCGGCAAGAGCATCGTCAAAATCCGCTTCACCGACAAGCAGCCCGCCACCGCCTGGAACAAGGCTGCCGCCAACGAGTACGGTTTTTATTCCAACGTCAACCCGAATGTGGACCACCCACGCTGGAGCCAGGCGACCGAGCGTCGCATCGGCGAAGACGGCCTGTTCGCCAAGAAGCGCAAAACCCTGATGTTCAACGGCTACGAGGCCCAGGTCGGCCAGTTGTACGCCGGGCTGGACCTGCAGAAAAATTTCTAAAACCCTTGCGGGACAGACCGTAGCGAAGCGAAGCTCTGTCCCCAACTGGAAAGAAGCCATGAAAAAGTTGCTCCTCCACCCCGCCGCCAAGCCGGTGGTTTTTCTGTTGTGCCTGTTGCCTTTTCTGTCGCTCACCTATCGGGCGTTTACCGACGGCTTGGGTGCCAACCCGGCCGAGTTCCTGATCCGCGCCACCGGCGACTGGACGCTGCGCTTCATCTGCATCGTGCTGACCGTCACGCCCCTGCGCACCATCACCAACACGCCGGGCCTGGCGCGCTTTCGGCGCATGCTGGGGCTGTACGTGTACTTCTATGTAGTGGTGCATTTGTTGAGCTACAGCTGGTTCGACATGGGCTTTGACGTGCCCGATATCGCCAAGGACATCGCCAAGCGGCCGTTCATTCTGGTGGGGTTCTCGGCCTTTGTGCTGCTGACACCGCTGGCGGCCACCTCGTTCAACCGCGCTATCAAGGCCATGGGTGCCAAGCGCTGGCAGACGCTGCACAAGCTGGTCTACGGCATCGCCGGGCTGGGCTTGTTGCACTTTTTTTGGATGCGGGCAGGCAAAAACAACTTTGCCGAGGTGTTCGTGTACGCCGCCATCGTCGCCGTGTTGCTGGGCTGGCGTGTGGCCCAGTATTTAAAGAAAAAGAGCCTCCAGCGCACATCCAGCAAGCGTGTGGCGCTATAAAAATTAAAACTCGGTGTGGATGGCCCCAGTGACGCGGCCATCGTCTTCCACCACCGCCATCCAGCGCCATTTGTCGAAGGTGGTGCAGGGGTGGGAAATGCCCAGCACCACGCGGTCGCCTACCTGGGGCACCACCCCATCGGGGTCAAAGCGCAGGTAGGCGTGCTGGTCGTTCAGTGCGCTGATTTTCCAATCCCCTGGGGTTGCTATGGTTTGCGTAGCGCATCGTGCAGCGTACATCTGCGGTAGAGGCATTTCCAGGTCATATGAAATATCGCGGCGGCCACAGGTAAGCAGGGCCAGGCCGGGCTCGGGCACCGACTGCACCAGCGTCCATACCGACAAGGCGGCGCGCAAAGAGCTGCTTAGCCCTTCGCGCTGCTCCAGCTGCTTCAAATACCGGGCGTAGTTGCCGTGGTCGTGGGTGATGTAGCAGCCCGAGCGCAGCACGCCGGTGAACGGGCGCGACAAACCCTGGGTGCGCAGCAGCGGCAGCACCAGGTCAAACACGGCAGAGCCCCCGGCGGTGACCAGCAGCTCCTCGCCTTGCCACAGACCTTCGGCATCCACCGCCCGCACCACCTCGGTGACACGGCGCAGCAGGGCTGTCACCTCCTGGGCATCGTGGGCGCTGTCGCAGCGGGCTACGCCGCCCTCGTAGCATTCAATGCCGCCCAGGCGTACCGCCGGGGACGCGGCCAGCGCCCGGGCCAGGGCCATCGCCTGATCGGCGGTGCGGCAGCCGGTGCGCTGGCCATAAATGCCCATTTCCAGCAGCACATCGAACGGCACGGTGGCCTGGCGCTGGTGTGCCCAGTCTTCAATCAAAGCCAGTTGTGCCAGCGAATCCACCAGAAACCAGACCTTGAGGCCGGGCTGCTGGGCCAGCAGTGCCGCCAGTGCATCAAAGTCGGCATCGCAGACCACCTGGTTGCAAATGATGACGCGGTGCGCTCCGGCCGCCACCCCTACGCGGGCCTGGTACACCGTGGCAAAGCTCAAGCCCCAGGCCCCGGCGGCAAGTTGCTGGGCAAACAGCTCTGGCGACATGGTGGTCTTGCCGTGCGGAGCCAGCACCACGCCCTTGCGTTCGGTGTAGGCCTGCATCCAGGCGATGTTGTGCGCCAATGCGGACCGGTTCAGAACGGCCAGGGGAAACGCCAGGTCGTTGGACAGCAGGTTCCAGCCAAGCCCTGCCAGGTCAGTGGCAAGTACCGGGGCGACGGATGGAAAGCTTTTGTAGTGCAGGTCGAGGGTGAGGGCCATGGGGCTGTGAAAATCAGGGTTTAGGTCACCAGCTTTTCAAACCGGATCTGGTCGGCAATTGATTCGCGCATGCGGATAAGGTGGGCGGCCGCGCCATCGACCAGCACTTCGGCAGGGCGGCCTCGGCTGTTGTAGTTGCTGGCCATGCTCATGCAGTAGGCACCCGCAGACAATACCGCCAGCAGGTCGCCTGGCTGCACCGCCAGGTCGCGGTCGCGGCCAATCCAGTCGCCGCTTTCGCACACCGGGCCCACCACATCCATCAGCGTGGTGGCCTCTGCGCGGGGGCTGAGCGCCGCAATGTGGTGGAAGGCCTGGTACATCGCGGGGCGGGGCAGGTCGTTCATGGCCGCGTCGATGATGCAGAAGTTCTTTTGCTCGCCGGGCTTGAGGTACAGCACCTCGGTGACGCACACGCCGGCGTTGCCGACCAGCGAGCGGCCCGGTTCGACCATCAACTGGCGCTGGCCGTAGCCGCGTGCATCCAGCTTGGCCAGCAGCTTGTGCCACAGCACGTCGGCCGCGGGCGGGGTGTCGTCCTGGTAGTTGATGCCCAGGCCGCCGCCAAAGTCGATGTGGTGCAGGGTGATGCCGGTGGCTTCGATCGCATCCACCAGGTCGAGCACGCGGTCCATCGCGTCCAGGTAGGGGGTTTCCTCGGTGATCTGCGAGCCGATGTGGCAGTCGATGCCGACCACGCGCAGACCGGGCAGGCTGGCGGCGCGCTGGTAGGTGGCCAGGGTTTCTTCGTGGGCAATGCCGAACTTGTTGCCCTTGAGCCCGGTGGAAATATAGGGGTGGGTCTTGGGGTCGACGTTCGGGTTCACGCGGATGCTGATGGGTGCGCGCAGGCCCATGGACAGGGCCACTTCGTTCAGCACCTCCAGCTCGGCGGTGCTTTCTACGTTGAAGCAACCGATGCCTACGCCCAGCGCGTGGCGCATTTCAGCGCGGGTCTTGCCCACGCCGGAAAAGATCACCTTGGCGGCCACCGCACCCGCCGCCAGCACCCGCGCCAGTTCGCCACTGGAGACGATGTCAAAGCCGCAACCGGCCTGGGCGAACACCTGCAGCACGCCCAGGGACGAGTTGGCCTTCATGGCGTAGCAAATTTGCGCTTTGCGGCCCGTAAAGCCCCGCTGGTAAGCGGCCAGGGCCTCCAGCATGGAGGCTTTGGAGTACACGAACAGCGGCGTGCCGTGGGTCTGCGCCAAGGCTGCGAGCGGCTGGCCTTCGATGCACAGGGCATTGTCTTGGTAGGCGATGTGGGGGTGGCCGGGCAGGGGAGAGGTCATGGACTATGGGGTAAAAAAGTTTGGGCAATGGTAGTGCGGTGGCACGCGCTTATCCATAGCAAATGCATGGTGCTTGCTGCGAATGGCCGGGGTTTTGCAGGGTTCGGGTCGTCCATGCCTGCAATTTAAAAAGCTCAGGGCGCGGAGGCCGGAGGCGTGGGTTTCAGCACCTCCGGTGTGAGGGTTTCGGGAAGCGTGGCGCGGTGCGCACCGGCCGGTTCCGTGGGGTGGTAGAGCACGCCTTTTTGGCCGCAGCCTCCCAAAATGGCAAGGCTTGCGACCATGGTGGCGGCAAGGACGGGGCGGCTGACTAGAATTTGGCTTAACTTCAACATGGCGAAATTGTATGACCGACCCTGAATTCATGGACCGCGCGGAAATTTTGCTGCAAGCCGTGGAGGCCAGTTGCGACCGTATCAACGACAGCACCGATGCCGATATCGACAACCAGCGAACCGGCGGCATGGTGACCCTGACCTTCCCCAACCGCACCCAAATCATCATCAACCTGCAAAAGCCGCTGCAAGAAGTCTGGCTGGCCGCCAAGTCGGGCGGCTACCACTACAAGTTTGATAGCACCCAGTGGATGGACACCAAGGGCCAGGGCGAGTTTTTCGCCAGTTTGACCCGCGATGCCAGCGCCCAGTCCGGGCTGCTGCTGGAGTTCAAACCCTGATCCGTTGTTGATTAATTTTTGAACAGGTCGATGATGCGGTTGCGTTCCTCGTTGGCCGGAGGTGGCGGTGTCGCAGCGCCATTGCCTGGAGCCGCTGGAGCGTCGTCCAAGCCCAGGCTGGTCACGCCGGTGCTGCGGCCGTACTCGGTGTAGAACCAGTCGCCACCGGCGTTGGTGACCCCTTCGGGCACTACCGGCACCACCACGGGCACGCCGTTCAAGGCGGTTTCCATGAAATTGATCCACACCGGCAGGGCCAGGCCGCCACCGGTTTCGCGTGCACCCAGGTTGCGCGGGGTGTCGTAGCCGATCCAGGTGATGGCCGTGAGCGTGGGTTGATACCCCGCAAACCAGGCATCAATCGAGTCGTTGGTGGTGCCGGTCTTGCCGTACACGTCGGGCCGCTTGAGGATGCGCTGGGCCGCTGCCGCCGTGCCGCGCAGGGTCACTTCGCCCAGCAAATTGGTCATCATGAAGGCATTGCGCGGGCTGATGGTGCGCACCGCTTCGTCCAGCACGTGGGCTTTGGTTTCCACCAGCACTTTGCCGCGTTGGTCGGTGACCTTGGCGATCAGCCAGGGGTTGACGCGGTAGCCGCCATTGGCAAACACCGAATAGGCGGAGGCCATCTGCATGGGTGTTACCGAGCCCGCGCCCAGCGCCATGGTGAGGTAGGCGGGATGTTTTTCGGGGTCAAAACCGAAGTGGGTGATCCATTCCTGTTCTTTCTTGGGGCCTATGGCCTGCAACAGGCGGATGGAGACCATGTTTTTGGATTTGGCTAGCGCGGTGCGCAGAGTCATCTGGCCTTCAAACTTACCGTCGTAGTTTTTGGGTTCCCAGGGCTGGCCGCCGGTGACACCTGCGTCAAAGAACAGCGGTGCGTCATTGACAATGGTGGCGGGGGTAAAACCGATTTCCAGGGCGGCTGAATAAATAAATGGCTTGAAACTAGAGCCCGGTTGCCGCCAGGCCTGGGTGACATGGTTGAACTTGTTCTTCTGGAAGTCGAAGCCGCCTACCAGGGCCTTGATGGAACCATCGCGCGGGTCGATGGCGACAAATGCACCCTCCACCTCGGGCAGTTGGGTGATTTCCCAGCTGCCTTTGGGTGTCTTCACCACGCGGATGATGGCACCGCGCCGGATCTTGATATTAGGCGGCGCTTTGTCGGCCAGGCCCGACTGCGCAGGTTTCAGGCCGTCGCCGGTAATGTCTACTGCGTCGCCGTTTTGGCGCACGGCGCTGATCTTCTTGGGGTTGGCATCCAGCACCATGGCCGACATCACGTCACCGTTGTCGGGGTGGTCTACCAGGGCTTCGTCGATCGCGTCGTCCAGGTCAGCCGGGTCGGTGGGCAGGGTGACGAACTTCTCTGGGCCGCGGTAGATCTGGCGGCGCTCAAAGTCCATCAGGCCCCGGCGCAGGGCTTTGTAGGCGGCATCCTGGTCGTTGGCCTTGAGCGTGGTGTAGACATTCAGCCCGCGGGTGTAGGTTTCTTCGCCGTACTGCGCAAACATCAGCTGGCGTACGGTCTCGGTCACGTATTCGGCGTGGATGCGGTCGCTGCCATTGCCCGAGCGCACGTGCAGCTCTTCTTTGCGGGCAGCGTTGGCTTGGTCTTCGGTGATGAAGCCGTTTTCTTCCATGCGGGTGATGATGTGCTGCTGCCGGATCTTGGCCCGGGTGGGGTTGGAGATCGGGTTGTAAGCCGAGGGGGCTTTGGGCAGGCCTGCAAGCATGGCGGCTTCGGCAATGCTGAGGTCCTTCAAGGGCTTGCCGAAGTAGGTTTCTGCTGCCGAAGCAAAACCGTAGGCGTGGTTGCCCAGGTAGATCTGGTTCATATAGATTTCCAGAATCTGGTCCTTGGTCAGCGCGTGTTCGAGCTTGAAGGTCAGCAGAATCTCGTAAATCTTGCGGGTGTAGCTTTTTTCAGCCGATAAATACACATTGCGCGCCACCTGCATGGTGATGGTGGAGGCACCCTGGCTTTTCAGACGGCCCATATTGGCCACGGCTGCTCGCACCATACCTTTGTAATCCACGCCACCATGCTGGTAGAAGCGCGCGTCTTCAATCGCCAGCACGGCATCTTTCATGACCTGGGGAATGTCTTTGATAGGGGTGAGGCTGCGGCGCTCTTCACCAAACTCGGCCAGCAAAGTGCCTTCGGCTGAGAATACCCGCAGCGGCAGCTTGGGGCGGTAGTCAGATAGCTCTGAAATATCGGGCAAATTGGGGTACGCCACTGCCAGTGCCACGCCGATAACCATGGCAAGTGCCACCACGCCAGCCAGCGCTAGACCCAGTCCCCAACCCAGTAGGCGCAATGA
>NZ_JBDTEM010000116.1:0-9387 GCF_039922535.1 Rhodoferax sp.
AGCGTGCCGATTGGGACCTGTTCCGTGCCACGGGCGTGGCGCATTTGATGAGTATTTCAGGGCTGCACGTGACCATGTTTGCCTGGCTGGCCGCCGCCGCCGTGGGCTGGCTTTGGCGGCGCAGCGATGCACTGGGCGGGCGCGCGGGCGAAGCCTGGCCGGTGCCGCAGGTGGCGCTGGTCGGGGGTGTGTTGCTGGCAGCGGGCTACGCGGTGTTCAGTGGCTGGGGCGTGCCGTCGCAGCGCACCATCTGGATGCTGGCGACCATGGGTTTGCTGCGGGTGAGCGGGCGGCAATGGCCCTGGCCCTCGGTGTGCCTGCTGGCCTGCGCGGTGGTGTTGGCCGTTGACCCATATGCCTTGCTCCAGGCCGGGTTCTGGTTGAGCTTTGTAGCGGTGTCGGTGCTGTTTGCTACGGATTTAGGAGCCGCCAGCGCAGGTGATGCCAGCGCTAGAGGCCGATTTGGCTCTATGTTGCGCGAGCAGTGGACCATTACCCTGGCCCTGACCCCGCTGACATTGCTGCTGTTCCAGCAGGTATCGGTGGTGGGGCTGCTGGCCAATCTGTTGGCAATTCCGTGGGTGACGCTGGTGGTGACACCGCTGTGCATGCTGGGCGTGCTGCTGCCGCCACTATGGCAGGCGGCGGCGCTGGCCATCGATGCACTGGGCTGGCTGCTCCAGGCGCTGGTGGAGGTGCCATATGCTACTGTTTCGGTAGCTGCTCCTGCAATCTGGATGGGCGTTATAGGCATATTGGGTGGTTTATTGCTGGTGCTGCGCCTGCCTTGGGTTTGGCGGGTGATGGGCGTGCCGCTGCTGCTGCCGGTGCTACTGTGGCAAAGCCCGCGTCCGCCCACCGGCCATTTCGAGCTACTGGCCGCCGACATCGGGCGGGGCAACGCCGTGCTGGTGCGCACCGCCAAGCACACGCTGGTGTATGACACCGGCCCGCGCTTTGGGTTGGACAGCGATGCGGGCCAGCGGGTGCTGGTGCCGTTGCTGCGGGCCCTGGGTGAAACGGTGGACACGGTGGTGGTTAGCCACCGCGACAGCGACCACAGCGGCGGTGCCGCTTCGTTGTTGGCGACCCAACCGCGGGCCACCTTGCTCAGTTCTATCGAGACGGGCAACCCATTGCAGGCCGTGCGCTCCGTGCAACGCTGTGCGGCGGGCCAGGGTTGGACCTGGGATGGTGTGCGTTTTGACGTGTTGCATCCCCTGGCCACCGACTACGCCGTGGCGCAAAAGCCCAACGCGTTGAGCTGCGTGTTGCGCATCTCCAACGGCATGCACACCGCATTGCTCGTAGCCGATATCGAGCAGCCGCAAGAGGCTAGTTTGGTTGCCAAAAACGTTGCGCTGAAAGCCGACGTTTTGCTGGTCCCGCACCACGGCAGCAAGACCTCCAGCAGCCCGGCGTTTCTAGACGCAGTGCGGCCCCGTTTTGCGCTGGTGCAAGCCGGTTACCGCAACCGCTTTGGCCACCCTGCGCCGTCGGTTTTGCAGCGCTACGAAGAGCGCGGTATCCAGGTGGTGGACAGCAGCCACTGCGGGGCTGCCAGCTGGCAATCTACAGCGCCCATCGAGATGCATTGCGACCGCCAGGACGATCCCCGCTACTGGCAACACCATCCACCGTAGTGCGCCCGTGGTGCCGCTGTAATGTCGCCCTTAAAACAGCGCTACGATGGATGCCGTGGATGTGCCACAGAGGCCACGATAAGCCCGCACTTCACACGGACCGCTTGTTTTTGCACCAACCTGGCGCGCTACTTGCTATGCTTTGTTATCAGGAGATGGACTTATTTATGCAAAAATTTGACGAGATGTATACAGGGCTGCCGTACGAGTTTTTCTCTGAGGGCAAGCAGATCCGGGACCACTACAAGATCTACGATGCCTGGCTAGCCAAGCAGCCCGGCGACATGATGGCCAAGCGCCGCGAAGAAGCCGAAATGATCTTCCGCCGCGTGGGTATCACCTTTGCTGTGTACGGTGCCAAAGACGAAGATGGCTCGGGCACCGAGCGCCTGATTCCTTTCGACCTGATCCCCCGCATCATCCCCGCGCAAGAGTGGGGCAGCATGGAAAAAGGCCTGGTGCAACGCGTCACCGCCCTGAATCGCTTTTTGCATGACGTCTACCACGACCAGGAAATTCTGAAGGCGGGCATCATCCCCACCGACCAGATCATGAACAACGCCCAGTTTCGCCCCGAGATGATCGGCGTGGACCTGCCCAACCAAATTTACTCGCATATCTCTGGTGTGGACATCGTCCGCGCCCCCGATGCCCAGGGCAACGGCGAGTACTACGTGTTGGAAGACAACTTGCGGGTGCCCAGCGGCGTGAGCTACATGCTGGAAGACCGCAAGATGATGATGCGCCTCTTCCCCGATCTGTTCAATCGCCACCGCGTGGCCCCCGTAGCGCACTACCCCGACTTGCTGCTGGAAACCCTGCGCGCATCGGCTCCCGCGGCTACGTCTGACCCTACCGTGGTGGTGCTGACCCCCGGCATGTACAACAGCGCCTATTTCGAGCATGCGTTTTTGGCGCAGCAAATGGGTGTCGAGTTGGTCGAAGGGCAGGATCTTTTCGTCAAAGACAAGTTTTGCTACATGCGGACCACCCGCGGACCCAAACGCGTGGATGTGATCTACCGCCGCGTGGACGACGACTACCTCGACCCGCAGGTGTTTCGCCCCACGTCCACGCTGGGCTGCGATGGCCTGATGTCGGCCTACCGGGCGGGTAACGTGTCGATCTGCAACGGTGTGGGTACCGGCGTGGCCGACGACAAGTCGATCTACCCCTACGTGCCCAAGATGATCGAGTTCTACCTCGGCGAAAAGCCGATTCTGAACAACGTACCCACCTTCATGTGCCGCAACCCGGAAGACCTGAAGTACACCCTGGCCAACCTCAAAGACCTGGTGGTCAAGGAAGTGCACGGCGCGGGCGGCTACGGCATGCTGGTCGGCCCGGCCTCCACCAAGGCCGAGATTGAGGAATTCCGTGCGGCACTGCTCGCCAACCCCAGCGGCTACATCGCCCAGCCCACGCTCAGCCTGTCGAGCTGCCCCACTTTTGTGGAGAGCGGCATTGCACCGCGCCACATCGACTTGCGCCCCTATGTACTGTCGGCCAAAACTGTGCAAATGGTGCCCGGTGGCCTGACCCGCGTGGCCCTGAAAGATGGCTCGTTGGTGGTCAACAGCAGCCAAGGCGGCGGGACCAAAGACACCTGGATTCTGGAAGACGACGCAGTGCCTGCGACGGTTCCGGTGATTCCGGCAGAAACGCAAATCCAGACCCAATCGTAGACAACAGACCACAGGAACAACAATATGCTGTCACGCACCGCCGACCATCTTTTCTGGATGTCCCGCTACACAGAACGCGCCGAGAACACGGCCCGTATGCTCGACATCAACTACCAAACCGCGCTTTTGCCCCAGTCGGCCGCTGTGGCCCAGGTGGGCTTACAAGGTCTGCTGTCCATCAGCGAACTGCTGCAGCCCTACATGGCCAAGCATGGTGACATCAGCTCCAAAGCGGTGATGGAGTTCATGGTCAAGGACGAGGAAAACCCGTCGTCCATCATCTCCTGCCTGCGCGCTGCCCGTGAGAATGCCCGTGCCGTGCGGGGCACGCTGACCACCGAAGTCTGGGAAACGCTCAACACCACCTGGCTGGAGGTCAACCGCATGCTCAAGGCGGGTGATTTCGAGGCCGACCCTGCGCAGTTCTTCGAGTGGGTCAAGTTCCGCTCGCACCTGTCGCGCGGCGTGACGCTGGGTACCATGCTGCAAGACGAGGCTTTTCACTTCACGCGCCTGGGTACCTTTTTGGAGCGGGCTGACAACACCGCGCGCCTGGTGGACGTGAAGTTCCACGCCGTGCAAAGCGACTTTTTTGGTGCCGCCAGCGAGAAGGACCAAGAGTATGATTTCTACCACTGGAGCGCGATTCTGCGCAGCGTGTCGGGCTTCGAGGTGTACCGCAAGGTATACCGAGACGTGATCAAACCCGAGCGCGTGGCCGAACTGCTGATACTGCGTGCCGACATGCCGCGCTCTTTGCACGGCAGCCTCAACGAGGTGCTGAGCAATTTGTTGTTGGTGTCTACCAATCCCAACAGCGAAACCCTGCGCCGCGCCGGCAAGCTGCGCGCCGACCTGCAGTTTGCCCGCATCGACGAAATCCTGGCGACAGGTTTGCACGCTTTCCTGACGCAGTTCCTGGACCGTGTGAACGAACTGGGTGCGCATGTTAGCCGCGAGTTCTTGGTGCCGGTGACTACCTGAGATGCCAGCGGGCGGTTTCCGTATCCATAAGCTACCAACACCCCCTGCACGCCCCCAGCGGCATGTGGGGCGGAGTCTCTCCATGCCAGGGAAACCGCGTGCTTCTGCCTCGTGCCGGTAAGTTTTAAGCCTACCCAAATCTTCACCCGTTGGCTGGGTCGCCTGAGCGTGGGGCGCAAACTCACGCTAATTTATCTGCTCGACCTGACCGCCGTGATCTACGTGTCGAGCATTCTGATCCACGAGAAATTCCAGTCGATAGATTTCACCCGCAAAGAGATCGTCGGCACGGCCTACAGCGTGGCGGTGCGCGACGTGCTCATGCAGCCATTTTTACCGCCCCAAGCTGGTGCATTGCCGCCTTCGGTAGCCCTGTTGCGTCTGGATGTCTTGCGGGTAAGCCATGACGAGGCTTTGAAGACGGCCCAGGCCAGCAAGGCCTTTGTGGACAGCTGGCAAAAACTCATCGCCGAAACCCGCCCGGTCGAGCACCAAACCGCCTTGCGACCCATGCTGCGCCAGGCCCGTGAGCTGCTGACTACCGTGGGCAACCAGTCCAACCTGATTTTGGACCCCGACCTGGACAGCTACTACGCCATGTCGCTGGTGGTGCTGCGTTTTCCCGAGCTGCTGGAGGTGCTGAACGACACCATCCGCATCCTGCCCAAGGCCCCGTCGGCGGTGGCGATTCCGTCGGGTGTGCAAGACCGGCGCACCGAACTGCTGATTTTGGCCGGACGGCTAGATGCTGTGGCCCTGGGCATCCGCTCGGACTACAACCAAGCTTTTGCCGCAGGCACTCCGGCGCAGCGCACCGCGCTGCAGGCCAGCCGCAATGTCCTGGAGGCCCGGTTGGGTGAGTTTTTGGCGGCAGTGCAACTGCTGGCCGATGGCGATGCCAATCCGCACAACCTGGAACTGCTGCAACAGCATTACGGCGACTCGCTGATGGCGCTGACCGAGGCCTGGGCCCGCACCGCGACCGATCTGGACCGGCTGTTGCACGAGCGGGTGGACGCCCTGTTTAACCGCATGTGGCTGCACCTGGGCACGGCCTTTTTGCTGCTCAGCTGCATTTTGAGCCTGGTTTATGCCGTAGCCCGGCAGATCGCCCGGCCTTTGAAAAATCTGGCTTCGGTGGCCGATGCGGTGCGCCAGACGGGCGACCACTCGCGCCGGGCGGTATGGCACAGCCGGGACGAAATTGGCCAGTTGGTCGCCGCCTTTAACGGCATGCTGGCTCAGCTGGACCAACAGCGCCTGGCCGAACAAGAGGTCGCCGCCCGCAACCGTGCCGCCCAGGCCCAGCAGGCCTTGGTGGAGGCGATTCCAATTGCGTTGCTGGTCACCTCGGTGCCCGACCACGAAGTGCTGCACGCCAACGCGCCGGCACTGCCGTGGCTGGCCGGGCAGACCCGCGACCCCTGGCGTGCCGGGCTGGAACCCGGTGTACGCGCACGGTTTTTCCAGCAACTGTCGGACCAGGGCAAGGTCGATGAATTCGAGGTGCGCTGGCTGGGTGGGGCCGAACCCTCGTGGGCGGTGCTGTCGGCCCGCAGGCTGCAGTTCCAGGGGCGGGACGCGGTATTGACGGCTTTTACCCCGATCAATGTGCTCAAGGTGATGGAGCGCCGCCTGGAGCTGTGGGCCAAAGTGTTTGAGGCGTCGTCTGAAAGCATCATCATCATGGACGGGCAGCAGAAGATTCTGAGCGTCAACCGGGCGTTTTGTCGCAGTACCTCGTACGACTTTTACGAAGTGATTGGCGAGCCGCTGAGCGTACTGCTGGAAGAAGCGGCGACAGTGGAGCAAAGCCTGAACGGCTTGTCGCAAGACCGCGATGCCTGGCAGGGTGAAGTCCATTTCCGCAAACGCTCAGGCGAAACCTACCCAGCATGGCTGATGATTTCGGCGGTGCGTGATGGCTCGCGCTTTGGCGCGGTGTCGCAATACATTGGCATCTCGGTCGATATCACCGACCGCAAGCGCACCGAGGCCCGGGTGCAGTTTTTGGCCCAGCACGATGTGCTGACCGAGCTGCCCAACCGGGCGCTGTGCGTGATCCGGCTGGAGGCCGCGATCGAGGCAGCGCAGCGCAGCGGCGAGCGCGTGGCCGTGCTGTTCATCGACCTGGACCGTTTCAAAAACATCAACGACACGCTGGGCCACCACATCGGAGACGGCGTGTTGCGCTCGGTGGCGAGTCGATTGAGCCAGGCCGTGCGTGGCGACGACACCGTAAGCCGTCTGGGTGGCGACGAATACGTGGTGATTTTGCGCGGCGTGGCCGGGCCTGAAGAGGTGCAGCAGACGGTGGAGCACCGCCTGATTCCGCTGATCCGCCAGACCCACCATGTCGATGGCCACGACCTGCAGGTGTCGTGCAGCGTGGGTATCGCGCTGTACCCGGACGATGGTCTGGATCTGCCCCTGCTGATGCGCCGTGCCGATGCCGCCATGTATGCCGCCAAAAATGCCGGGCGCGATATAGCGCGGTTTTACGAGCCCGAAATCGAGCAACTGGCCCAGCAGCGGCAGTCGCTGGAGCAGCAGCTGCGCCACGCCCTGGAGCGCGGCGAGTTCAGCCTGCACTACCAGCCCAAGGTCAATGCCGAGAGCCTGGATGTGGTCGGTGTTGAAGCCCTGCTGCGCTGGGACAACCCCGCGCTGGGTTCGGTGTCACCGGCACGCTTCATCCCGGTGGCCGAGGAAACCGGCTTGATCCGCCCCATCGGTGCCTGGGTGTTGCAGCAGGCCTGCGGGCAGCTGGCGCAGTGGCATGCGAAGGGATTCACCACCTTGACGGTCTCGGTGAACTTATCGGCCTTGCAGTTGACCGATGCCGAATTGGTGGCGCAGATCCAGCAATGCCTGCAAGACCACGGCATTGCGCCGGCCGCACTAGAGCTGGAGATTACCGAATCGGTGCTGATGGACAACACCAGCCTGGCGGTGGAACAACTGGCGGCGTTGAAAGCCCTGGGCGTGCATCTGTCGATTGACGACTTTGGCACGGGTTATTCCAGCCTGGCCTACCTCAAGCGCTTTGCCATCGACAAGCTGAAAATCGACCAGTCGTTTGTGCGCGACATGCTGACCGATCCCACCGACCTGGCCATCATTCGAGCCATCATTGCGTTGGGCCACACCCTGGGCCTGAAGGTGGTGGCCGAAGGGGTGGAGTTGGCCGAAGTGGCGGGCCAACTCAAGGCTCTGGCCTGTGACGAGCTGCAAGGCTATTACTTTGCCCGCCCGATGCCCGCCGAGGCCTTTGCGCCATGGCTGCAAGACCGCAAGTTGCGGCCCGAGCGGCGGCGCCTCCACCCGGTGTGAATGGCTTAAAAAGGCCTAGTTAATCGTGCCGCCCCGCGTTGTAGGTGGCGGTGAGCAGCTTGTCGGTATAGGCAATCGCCAGCGCGCTGAGCAAGAACACCACGTGGATGCCGGTTTGCGCCACCAACACCTTGGTGTCGTAGTTGGCCGCGTTGATGAAGGTTCGCAGCAGGTGGATGGACGAGATGCCAATAATGGCCATCGCCAGCTTCACCTTCAGTACTGACGCGTTCACATGGCTCAGCCACTCGGGCTGGTCGGGGTGGCCATCCAGGTCCATGCGGCTCACAAAGGTCTCGTAGCCACCCACAATCACCATGATCAGCAGGTTGGAAATCATCACCACATCGATCAGCGCCAACACCACCAGCATGATGATGGTTTCATTCAGCGCGCTAGGCACCACGGTGTCTTTGTAGCCCACGCTGTTGATCAGGGCCTCCAGCGCGGTTTGGCTGCCAAAAGCGGCTTCCACCAAGTGCAGCAGCTCCACCAAAAAGTGCACCACATACACCGCTTGGGCCGCGATCAGACCCAGGTACAGCGGCAATTGCAGCCAACGGCTGGCAAAAATGAAACGGGGCAGGGGGCTGAGAGGCTTGGATTTTGGCGGGCTGGATTCAGACATTTTGGGGGTTTGGGCGTGTTAACTGCAAGCGAGGATTGTAGGATCAGGGTTTGTACCGTTTTTCCAAGTCAGCAATACGTAAGAGCCAGCCCCGACATTACCGCCAGCGACATCTAATCCATCCATCGAGGAGACAAACCCATGAGTTCTGCCATTGAGTCCGTGTTGATTGAAAACCGCGTGTTCCCCCCCAGCGAGGCGATGCAAAAATCGGCGCGCATCAGTGGCATGGATGGCTACAACGCCTTGTGCGCCGAGGCGGCCGCAGACTTTGAAGGCTTCTGGAGCCGTCTGGCGCGCGAAAACGTGCTGTGGAACAAGCCTTTCACCCAGACCCTGGACGAGTCCAATGCACCGTTCTACCAGTGGTTTGCCGACGGCGAACTCAATGCCTCGGCGAATTGCCTGGATAAACACATGGGCACGCCGACCGAAAACAAAACGGCGGTGATCTTCGAAGCCGACGACGGTACGGTCAAAAAGACCACTTACAAAGAGTTACTCACCCAGGTCAGCCAGTTTGCCAACGCACTCAAGGCTGCGGGCATCCAAAAGGGTGACCGCGTGTTGGTCTACATGCCCATGACGCTGGAAGGCGTGATCGCCATGCAGGCCTGCGCCCGCATCGGTGCCACCCACAGCGTGGTGTTTGGTGGCTTTTCGTCCAAGGCCTTGAACGAACGCATCATCGATGCCGGTGCCGTGGCCGTCATTACCGCCAACTACCAGATGCGCGGCGGCAAAGAACTGCCGCTGAAAGCCATCGTGGATGAGGGCATCGCCATGGGCGGCTGCGAGTCGATCAAGAACGTGTTTGTGTACGAGCGCACCGCCACCGCCTGCGCCATGGTGGCCGGGCGCGACCAGACCTTCGCCCAGGCCACTGCAGGCCAGAGCAGCGACTGCCCGCCCGTGCCCGTGGGGGCCGAGCACCCGCTGTTCATCCTCTACACCTCCGGCTCCACCGGCAAACCCAAGGGTGTGCAGCACAGCACCGGCGGCTATTTGCTGTGGGCCAAGCTGACGATGGACTGGACCTTCGATCTGAAGCCTGACGATGTGTTCTGGTGCACGGCCGACATCGGCTGGATCACCGGCCACACCTATGTGGCCT
>NZ_JBDTEM010000117.1:0-1776 GCF_039922535.1 Rhodoferax sp.
TAGCCACCCAGGCCAGGTCGCGGCGTACCCCGGCCAGCTTCAGGCCGACCAGGCTGCCGCCGATGACGAACAGCGCCACCGGGCTCGAAGCAGTGGCCACGATCTGCACGGTTTGCGCCAGCACCGCGGGCAGGTGCAGGCCCAGCAGCGCGGAGCAGAAACCCGCCAATATGGCCAGCACCATGGGGTTTTTCAGCAGGTTGCGCAGGCTGACCAGCAGCGTGTGGTGCCAGCGCTGGGCGGCATCCTGGCCTTGGTTGTCGGCCATGGCAAAGCACAGGGGCAGCACCAAAAGATTTTCGACCAGCATGGTCAGCGCCAGCGCCACCCCGGCCGTGGGGCCCAGCAGTTGCAGCACGATGGGGTAGCCTACAAAGCCGCTGTTCGAAGCCGCCATGCCCAGGCTTTGCATGGTGGCCAGCGGCACGCTTTGCCGACGCAACCGCCGCCCCACCAGCATGGCCACCAGCACCACCGTCAGCGAGCCGCCCGCGTAGGCCAGCAGGTAGGGGCCATTAAGCACCTCGCCCAGCGGGCGCTTGGAGAGCGCGTTGAAGATCAGCGCGGGCAGGCAGAAGTTGACCACGAAGCGGCCCAGCACCCGCATGTCGGGTTTGCTGAACAGGCCGTAGCGCACGGACAAGAAGCCCGCCGCGATGATCAGGTAGATCGGCGCGGTGATGGCCAGAATTTGGAGCATAGGAAAGGGAAAGGGGCGGCCTGCCGAAGGGTTTCGGCAGGCCTAGGCAGAACAGAGGTGGCGGGCTTTAGTACTTCAAGGTGGCGACAGAACGCAGCACTTCGGGCGTGGTGGTGGGCAGGCCGAAGAATTCCAGGTAGGCCGGAATCTGCTCGAACAGCATGTCGGTGCCCACTTGCACCGGGCAGCCCCGGGCCACGGCGGCACGCAGAAAGGCGGTCATTTCGGACTTCATCACCACTTCGCCGACGAAGGTGGTGGGCGCAATGCGCTCCACGTCCATGGGCAGCGGGTCACCGTCGTTCATGCCCATGGGCGTGCCATTGACCACCAGGTCGCAGCCTGCGGGGTCGTTGGAGCCGGTTTCTACCAGCAGCGCGGGGTAGTGTTCGCGCAGCCGGGTGGCCAGGCCTTCCATGGACGGGGTGTAGGCATCGAACAGTTGCAAGGTGCTGACACCGGCTGCCGCCAGCGACGCAGCGATGGCCGAGCCCACGCCGCCGCAGCCCACCACCAGCGCGCGGATGCCGCTGATCTGCAGCCCCTTGCGCTGCACGCCGCGCACAAAACCTTCGCCATCGAACATGTCGCCAATGAGCTTGCCGTCGGCATTGCGGCGCACGGCGTTGCAGGCACCGGCAATCCGCGCCGTGGGCGACACCTCGTCCAGCAGGCCCACGGTGGTGACCTTGTGCGGCATGGTGATCAGCGCGCCACGGATGTTGGCCAGGTTGAACACCGCCTTCAGGAAGGCGGGGTAGTCCGCGGTCTGGCAACCCATGGGTACCACCACTGCGTCGATACCGGCCTGGTCGAAGTAGGGGTTGTAGATCATCGGCGCCTTGAAGGCGTGCGTGGGGAAGCCGATGTGGGCGATGATTTCTGTGTTGCCACTGATCATGTTGGGCTCTTGGGGTGGGGTTGAAAATAGTTATAAAAAAGGCCGCTAGCGCATATGGAACCTGCGCGAGAAGCTACTTTTTATATAGCGAATAGGATTTAAGCGCTTTTTGCGGCCTGGGCGGCGGATACGCCCGCGCGCAGGCCGAGCAGGTAGCTGTCTACGCCAAAGCCGC
>NZ_JBDTEM010000118.1:0-24758 GCF_039922535.1 Rhodoferax sp.
GTGTTCTTGCGCAGCTCCAGGAACTCTTCGATATCCAAATGCCAGGTTTCTAGGTAGGTGCAGACCGCGCCTTTGCGCTTGCCGCCCTGGTTCACCGCGACGGCGGTGTCGTTGACCACTTTCAGGAATGGCACCACGCCTTGGGATTCACCGTTGGTGCCCTTGATGTGGCTGCCCAGGGCGCGCACACGGGTCCAGTCGTTACCCAGGCCGCCAGCAAACTTCGACAGCAGGGCGTTTTCCTTGATGGATTCGTAAATGCCGTCCAGATCGTCGGGCACGGTGGTCAGGTAGCAGGACGACAACTGGGGCCGCAGCGTGCCGCTGTTGAACAGCGTGGGCGTGCTGGACATGAAGTCGAACGACGACATCACTTCGTAGAACTCGATGGCGCGGGCTTCGCGGTTGGGCTCATTGAGCGCCAGACCCATGGCCACGCGCATGAAGAAGGCCTGGGGCAGCTCGATACGGGTCTTGCGCACGTGCAGGAAGTAGCGGTCGTACAGAGTTTGCAGACCCAGGTAGTCAAACTGTAGGTCGCGCTGGGGCTTCAGGGCGGCGGCCAGTTGGGGCAGGTCGTAGGTCAACAGGGCGGCATCTAGTAGCTCGTTATCCACGCCTTTTTGGATGTACTGGGGAAAGTAGTCCACATATTTCGCGGCCAACTCGGCCTGCGTCAGGTCGGAGCCCAACACCTCTTTGGCGATGGTGTGCAGCAGCAAGCGGGCGGTGGCGTAGGTGTAGTCGGGATCGGTCTCGATCAGGGTCCGGGCGGCCAGGATAGCGGCCTTGTAGACCTCTTCCATGGGCACGCCGTCATACAGGTTGCGCATGGTCTCGGCAACGATGGGGGCGGCGGAGACTTCGCTGCCCAAACCGGCGCAGGCCTGCTCAATCAGTTGTTGCAGGCGGGCGGTATCCAGCGCCACGCGTTGGCCGTCGTCCAATACGTGCAGCACAGGCGTGGCAGGGGTTTGTTCGGCGACCTGCTTGGCCCGCTCTTGTGTGTGCCGCTCGCGGTACAGCACGTAGGCGCGGGCAATTTCATGGTGACCACCACGCATCAGGCTCAGTTCCACGTTGTCTTGCACGTCTTCGATATGGAAGGTGCCGCCACCGGGACGCGAGCGCACCAGAGCGCGCACCACTCCTTGCGTCAGCGTATCCACCACTTCGCGCACACTGGCCGAGGCCGCGCCCTGTGTGCCATGCACTGCCAAAAATGCTTTCATCATGGCGATGGCAATCTTGCCCGGCTCGAAAGGCACTACCGCGCCATTGCGGCGGATGATCTGGTAATGCGCCAGCATCTCGGGCGCGCTGGTATCGCTGCGGTCGCTAGGGCGCAGGGCGGATGGCAGTGGCTGAACGGCGGAGGGGGTGCTCAATGCTGTTTGCATGGTTTCCTTGGAGTCTGACGGGAGGTGTGGAATGGGCGGGCTAAAACGGACAGGGGATTTCCGCAAAAAAGCGGTAAAGAGCCCGGACGGTTCGTGGAATTGGCGAACTTTGCAATGCAAGTAAGACACTATATATAGGGTCCGACATCAATTCAAGCCACTACCGGTAGTGTATCTTGGCCAGGATGGTGGCGCTGCCCTGGGGCTTTTGCCGAGCTTGCGGCGGCAATCGCCCGACAAGCGTGGCCCTATCAGGCGAGTGCTGCGTACACCCAATAAACAAGCCGCTTTGCAGAGCATTTGCCCTGCAAAGCGGCGCAGTGCTTGGGTCTGCGTCCTTCTTTTATGCAGCTTGCGCTAGGCGAAAAAGGTCCGCATTGTTACATTTTTTATATTTGAACGGTCGATGGAAAGCTGCGGGCCTCCCAGCCGGTGCCGCGTTGCACTGCCTGCCAGTTAAATCCCGCCCCCGGATCGTGCTTGCGGCCGGGTGCGATGTGCTCATGGCCCGCTACATATCGGATGGGGTAGGTGGGCCGAAGCGCAGCCAGCAGGCTGACCAATGTTTCGTATTGCTCCGGCTCAAAGGGCTCACCCTCCAGGCCTTCAAGTTCGATACCGATGGAGTCGTCGTTGCAGTTGCTGCGGCCCCGGTAGTGCGAGGCACCGGCGTGCCAGGCCCGGTCGTCGGCACTCACAAATTGCCACAGCTCGCCCTGGCGGCGGATATAGAAGTGGGCCGACACCTGCAGGCCACGGATGCTTTCAAAGTACGGGTGGGCGCTCCAGTCCAGGGTGTTGCCAAACAGGGCTTGCACCTGGTTGCCGCCGTACTCGCCCGGCGGCAGGCTGATGGAATGGACCACCACCAGATCGGTACGCGCGCCTTCGGGCCGGGGGCCGAAATTGGGCGACTTGTGCTGGTGGGCAAACCGGTACCAGCCGTGGGTCCACAACGGCGCTGGCGATGCAAGGCGCAGCTCAGGCAGTTTAGGGGTCTTGGGGTTCATGGTCTTGCGGGGTGGCGATGTTCAGGCGTTCGATGCGGTAGCGGATCTGCCGCAGGCTCAGGCCCAGGCGCTGGGCGGTGGCTGTCCGGTTAAAGCCGGTATCTAACAGCACCTTGACCAAAATTTCCCGTTCCTGCTGGTCCAGAAAAGCCTGCAGATCCGTGGGAATGGTGGTGGACCTGGTGGCGCTGGCACTGGGTTCCTCGGGCGAGGCCTGCAGCGGGGTGGGCTCGGTGGCATCAAAGTCGGTATTGAAGTCGACGTGTAGGGCCTCGCCGTCGCCCATGGCCACGGCACGGTGCAGCAGGTTTTCCAGCTCGCGCACATTGCCGCTCAGCGGGTGGCTGGCCAGTTGGGCCAGCAGCTCGGGCGACAACAGGGGTACCGGCATGCAGGATTCCGCCGCGATGCGGACCAGCAGTGCCTCGCACAATGCGGGCAGGTCGCCCCGGCGCTCGCGCAGCGGCGGCACGGCGATTTCAATCACATTCAGCCGGTAGTACAAATCCTGCCGAAAGCGCCCGGCCTTGACGTCTGCGGCCAGGTCCTTGTGGGTGGCGCTGACGATGCGCACGTCCACCGCGTCTTCCTGGGTGGAACCCAGCGGGCGCACGCTGCGCTCCTGGATGGCCCTTAGTAGCTTGGATTGCATGGCCAGCGGCAGGTCGCCAATTTCGTCCAGAAACAGGGTGCCGTCACGGGCGGCTTGGAAATAACCTGGCCGGTCTTGCGCCGCGCCGGTGTACGAGCCCTTTTTGGCTCCAAAAAACTCGGCCTCCAGCAGGTTCTCGGGGATGGCGCTGCAGTTCACGGCCACCAGTGGTCCGGCGGCGCGGTGGCTGTTGGCATGCAGGGCCTGGGCCACCAGCTCTTTGCCGGTTCCCGATTCACCACGCACCAGCACTGGAGCCATGCTGCGCGCCACTTTGACGATGCGCTGTTTCACCAGTTGCATGGCCTCGGATGCACCTACCAATTTTTGTAGCGCCCCCTGACCGCTGGATAAGCGCTGAGAGGACTTTTCGTTACTAATAACAGAGGGACGTGAGGATGGGCTGGTGTCCTGGATGGCCGATGCCACCACGGCCCGAAATTGCTTCAGATCGACCGGCTTGGTCAGATAGTCAAAGGCCCCGGCTTTCAGGGCTTCGACCGCACTTTCGGCCGAACCGTAGGCGGTCATGACGATGACGCGCTCGGGCCGCTGCTCGGCCTTCAGGCTGTGCAGCAGGGCGATGCCCAGCCCGTCGGGCAGGCGCATGTCGGTGATCACCACGTCAAAGCGTTTGTCCTGCAGCAGCACGCGGGCCTCCTGCAGGTCGGCGGCGGTGTCGATGCGGTAGCCCTCGCGCAGCAAGGTCAGCTCGTACAGGGTGCGCAGGTCGGGCTCGTCGTCCACCACCAGGACAGATGCCGCAGGCAAAGAAGGGGGCTGTGCCATAGGGTGAGGATCGTGTGAGGAGGTCAGACCGGTTGGATGTCAAAAGAGCGGGCCACCAGCGTACTGGGCTTGGGCGGGCGAAACTGCACCATAAATGCATTGCCCTGCACCGCCAAGCCGCCGCGCTCGCGGGTGGCGCGCTGGTAGGCGATGCTGGCACGGTGCCGTTCGCACAGTTCCCGGCAAATATACAGACCCAAACCGCTGGATCGGCTCTCCGAGCTGAAAAAAGGTTCGAACAGGTGCTGCTCCACCGCCTGTTCCATCGGCGGGCCGTCGCTCCACACCAGCAGGCTGGATTGCCGGTCCGGCAGCAACCGGGTGTCCACCTGGATGGCCCCGACCTGGCCGCTCTCGTAGCGCAGGGCGTTGTCCAGCAGGTTGACCAGCACGCGGCGCAGATGGTCAGGGTCAAAGTCCACCGGTAAACCCAGTGTGCCCAGCGACACCTGCACCTTGCGCCGGGTCGGGTCTTGTTGCGACCAGTCGCGGCAGACGGTGTCTACCGCCTCGTCCAGCTTGATCTGCAGCGGGGCGCTGCCGTGCCCGGAGCGTACCGGAACCCGGGCAATCTCCAGCACCTCGTCGACAATTTTGGCCAGCCGCTGGGCGTTGTGCCGCACCATGGTGGTCAGCCGCTGCTGGGCCGGGTCGGTCAGGTCTTCTTCCAGCAGGGCATTGGCCTGGGTGATGGCCGCCAGCGGATTGCGGATTTCATGCGCCACGGCCGCCGACATACGGCCCATGGCGGCCATTTTCTCGGTACGCAGCCGGGCCTCCATCTCCCGCAGGTCGTGCAGGAACATCACGCACAGGCTGTCGGCCTGGCCCTCTTCGGCGGCTGTCATGCGGGTGCGCACCCGCACCCGGCGCGGGCTGCGGCCGGTGTGCTGGATACGGATATCGGCCTGCTGGGTGCTTTCTTCGGCAAAGGTCTTTTGCGCCAGGGCCAGCAGCGCCAGCCAACCGGGTTGGCTGTCGAGTTGCAGCGGGGCCTTGCCGGTGCGGCTGTCGGTGCCCAACAGCAGGCGGGCCGCCGGGTTGGCGGCGCGGGCGCTGCCACTGGCATCGACGACCAGCACGCCGTCGGTCAGGGTTTCAATCACCAGCTCGTTGACCCGGGTTTGCAGTTGCGCGTCCTGTTGGCTGTGCAGCGCAAGTTGCTCTTCGCGCTCCAGCCGTACCGCCAGCTGGTTGACCAAAAAAGCCGCCACAAAATAGCCCATGCCGGTCATGCCGCTTTGCATGAACAACGCGGCTTCGTCGCCCGCACGGTGGGTATACAGCTTCCAGATATCCAGCAGCAACAGCAACAGCGTCATGCCCGCCGCCGTGCCCAGGGCGATGGCCCGTCGGCCTAGCACGGCTGCCAGCAGCACCGGCAAGCCCAGCAGTGGACTGTAGTTGATGCTGCCCCCTGATTGCATCAGTTGCAGGGTGGAGAACACCAGTGCATCCACTCCTACCGTACCCATCCAGAAGCGCTTGGAAGGATGCCCGCTGTGGCTGTGGCTGGGCCGCCCAGTCAGGCGCAGCGCCAGCGCGCTGGCCAGGTAGCCGCTACAAAACAGCAACATCCAGGGCGACACCGTCTGGCCCAGTGCCAGCAACGCGCCGTGCCAGACCAGAATCGCCAGCGCAATCGTTACCCGCGCGGTCATAAACCCGTACCAGACCCGCGCCAGGGCCAGCGGGTCAGACTCTGCCAGATGCGCTGCGGGGCTGGCGGGTGTCACCGTGGTGCCTGCTCGGCCTGTGTGCGGTGGGCGGGACCACAGTACACGCCGTGCGCGGTCGTCAATGCCTCGTTTTGCGGCAACAGCACGCCACACACCTGGCAGGGCACCATGTTTTGCAGCACCTTGGGCGCCGCCGTGGTCGGGCGCTTGTCCTGCACCCGCCGGGAACGCCACAGCCACACGCCGAGCAGCACCGCCAACAAGACGACTAGCAGCTTCATGCGACACGCCCCAGTACCACTTCCAGCACAAAGCGCGAGCCCACATAGGCCAGCAGCAGCAGCCCAGCCCCGGCATACAGCACCCGCACGGCTTTGCGGCCACGCCAGCCAAACCGACTACGGCCCAGCAGCAGCACCGCAAAGGTCAGCCAGGACAGCACCGAAAACACGGTTTTGTGGTTCCACTTCCAACCATGCACGCCGTAGAGTTGCTCGTCAAACAGCCAGCCGACCAACAGCGTGGCAGACAGCAGCACAAAGCCCGCACTCACCAGCCGAAAGGTCAGCCGTTCCAGCGTCAGCAGCGGGATGCCGCTGGGCGAGTCTGCCGCTTTGCGCATCTGCCGTTCGGCCCGGGTCATCAGCCAGGCATGCACCACCGCCGCGGCAAACAGGCCGTACGAAGCAATACCCAGCGCCCAGTGCAGCGGCAGCCAGGGCGAAGCCATCTCGTGCAAGGGCGTGCCGGGAAACAGCAAGGCCAGCAGCACCGCCACCGCGCCCAGCCCGGCCAGCGCCCAGCGGGCCTGGAGCTGGGGGAACAAATGGCTTTCTACTGCGTACACCGTCAACACCAGCCAGGCCGTGACCGACAGCGCGGGCGCAAAGCCAAAGCGCGGCGGTGTGCCAAACAGCCCCAGGCTCAGCACCAGTGCGTGCAGCAGCCAGGCCAGCCACAGCGCTCCCCGGCTGGCGCGCATGCTCAAGCGGGCGGCCCCTACGGCCGGCACAGCATAGGCCAGCGCCGTGGCGGCAAACAGCAGCACGGTGGCGAGAGGCGCGGTCGTTAAAATCATCCACTAAGTTTAGCGTTTCACTCTTTCCCCTTTTCTCCCCCGCCCAACCCTCCCCGGACACTTCTTTATGGCCTCCGCTCTTACCGATAAACTCTCTCGCCTGGTCAAAGAAATCCGGGGCCAGGCCCGCATCACCGAGGCCAATGTGGCCGACATGCTGCGCGAAGTGCGCATGGCCCTGCTGGAGGCCGACGTGGCCCTGCCGGTGGTACGCGACTTCATCGCCCGCGTCAAAGAAAAAGCCTTGGGCCAAGAGGTAATGGGGTCCCTGTCGCCGGGCCAGGCGCTGGTGGGCATCGTCAACCGGGAACTCAGTCGCACCATGGGCGAGGGCATCAGCGACATCAATCTGGCCACCCAGCCGCCTGCCGTCATCCTGATGGCCGGTCTGCAGGGCGCGGGTAAAACCACCACCACCGCCAAGCTGGCCAAGCACCTGATCGAAAAGCGCAAGAAGAAGGTGCTCACCGTGTCCGGCGACGTGTACCGCCCGGCCGCCATCGAGCAGCTCAAGATGGTCACCAGGCAAGCCGGGGCCGAATGGTTCCCCAGCACGCCCGACCAGAAGCCGCTGGACATCGCCGCCGCCGCTATCGACTACGCCCGCAAGCACTACTTTGATGTGCTGCTGGTTGATACCGCCGGTCGTCTGGCCATTGACGAAGTGCTGATGCGCGAAATCAAGGACCTGCACGCCTTTTTGAAGCCGGTGGAAACCCTGTTCGTGGTCGATGCCATGCAGGGCCAGGACGCGATCAACACCGCCAAGGCCTTTTCCGACGCGCTGCCGCTGACCGGCATCATCCTCACCAAGACCGACGGCGATTCGCGCGGCGGTGCCGCCCTGTCGGTGCGCCATGTGACCGGCGTGCCCATCAAGTTTGCCGGTACCAGCGAAAAAATCGACGGCCTGGAAGTGTTCGATGCCGAGCGCCACGCCGGGCGTGTGCTGGGCATGGGCGACATTCTGGCCCTGGTCGAGCAGGTCACCGCCGGGGTCGATATGGCGGCGGCGCAAAAGCTGGCTGCCAAGGTCAAAAGCGGCGAAAGCTTTGACCTGAACGATTTTTTGAGCCAGATCCAGCAGATGAAGCAAATGGGCGGCCTGTCCAGCCTAATGGACAAACTGCCCGCCCAGATGGCCGCCAAGGCCGGCTCCATGGACATGGACAAAGCCGAGCGCGACATCCGCCGCAAGGAAGGCATCATCTACAGCATGACCCCGCTGGAGCGCCGCAAGCCCGATCTGATCAAAGCTACCCGTAAGCGCCGCATCGCCGCCGGTGCCGGGGTGCAGGTGCAAGAAGTGAACCGCATGCTCAACGAGTTCAGCCAGATGCAGGACATGATGAAGAAAATGAAGGGCGGCGGCATGATGAAGATGATCAAGCGCATGGGCGGCATGAAGGGCATGCCGAAATTCTGAAGCACCCCCGGGCTGCAGCTGTGCTGCGCCCCCCCCCTTGCAGGGGGCAACAGCAGCGGCTCGACGGAGCCAGTTCCGCGCTGTTTTCGAAGAGGTGGCGCTTGGGGAATATTTGCTGCCTTTTAGGTCTTGCGCGCTTATCCCATCTGCATTGGCAGCTCTCTTTTGAATAGCTATGACGGGCAGCCGCTGGCGCATCAGGTTAAACCCTAGTTAGGCTCATTTGTCTTTGTTCGACTGTAAGAATATGTAGATACTCGGGGGTTGGGAACAATTTCTTACATTAAGCGACAGAGACTGAGCGCATGAAAAACCTGAAGATATCGACCCGGTTATTGGTGCTGGTGGGGGTGCTGTCGGCTTTGCTGGTGGCGATCGGGGCGGTGGGCTTGCTGGGCATTGCCAAGTCCAATGCGGCCATGGAGTCGATGTACCAGAACCGCATGCAAACCCAAAGCTCGGTGGCCGAGTTTCAGTTTTTGACCATGCGTAACCGGCAGCTTATTTCCAACGCCTTGTTGTCCCCGGTGCCCGAGAAAATAACCAAGGCGATGGCTGAAGCCGAGGCCAATATCCTCAAGGTCAACAAAGTTTGGGCCGCGCTGAAAGCCACCCCCATGGGCCCAGGCGGCGACACGCTGGTCAACGCCATTGATGGCAAGCAGCAAAAGATCATGCAAGAAGGCCTGCGCCCCGCAATCCAGGCCTTGGCCGACCAGGATGTGGCCACCGCGCGGGTGCTAGTGGTGCGCAAGTTTGGTGATTTATTCGACCCCATCTTTGACGATATCAGCGGCCTGCTGGAGCTAACCAAGGCCGATACACAGCGTGACTATGACGATGCCGTTGCCCGCTACACCACCATCCGCACCACGTTTATTACCGCCATCTTGGCCGGTATCGTGTTTGCGGCCCTGTTTGGCTACACCTTGATGCGTGGCATTACCCGGCCTTTGCTGCGGGCGGGCGAGGTAGCCAACGCCGTGGCCCAGGGGCGTCTGAACCAGGCCATCGATACGTCGGGCAAAGACGAAGTGGCGGTGGTGATGCAGGCCCTGGCCGCCATGCAGGCCAGCCTGTCGCAGGTGGTGGCGACGGTGCGCCAGGGGTCGGAGAGCGTGTCTACCGCCAGCGCCGAGATCGCCCAGGGCAACCACGACCTGAGTGCCCGCACCGAGCACCAGGCCAGCGCACTAGAGCAAACTGCCGCGTCCATGGAAGAACTGGGCTCCACCGTCAAGCAAAACGCGGACAGTGCTGTCCAGGCCAACCAATTGGCCCGGCGTGCCAGCGAAGTGGCGGTGCAGGGTGGCGACGTCGTGGCCCAGGTGGTGACCACCATGCAGGGCATCAATGCCAGCTCGAAAAAAATCTCCGACATCATTGGCGTGATCGACGGCATTGCCTTCCAGACCAATATCCTGGCTTTGAACGCTGCGGTGGAAGCCGCCCGCGCCGGCGAGCAAGGCCGGGGTTTTGCAGTGGTGGCCAGCGAAGTACGCTCCCTGGCCGGGCGCAGTGCCGATGCCGCCAAGGAAATCAAACTGCTCATCAGCGCCAGCGTAGACCGCGTGGCCCAGGGCACGGTGCTGGTGGACAAAGCTGGCACCACCATGGCCGAGGTGGTGGCGGCTATCCGCAATGCCACCGACATCATGGGTGAGATAAGCGCCGCCAGCCGAGAGCAAAGCCTGGGCGTATCCCAGGTAGGCGAGGCCGTGACCCAAATGGACCAAGCCACCCAGCAAAACGCCGCCTTGGTCGAGCAGATGGCCGCCGCCGCCAGCAGCATGCGCAGCCAGGCGCAAGAGCTGGTGGACGCAGTGGCCGTGTTTGTTCTGCCGCAGGGCTGACCCGCCCTTTTATTTTTCGGGTTTTAGGCTGCCAGTGCATATCTTGTATGCGTTGGCAGCTATTTTTTTTGGGAGCGCCATTGCCATTCAATGGGATGTTTCCTATAAATAACTTTACAAATTGGTTACTATTATTTACGTTCTAAACGACCGACTCGGCTGAGACCCGCTGTGCATGGCCTTGGCTACGAGGACTTTAAAACCCTTCAAAGGATTTTGACCATGCAACTTTCTGACTTCAAAGTCAGCACCCGCCTCAACTTTGGTTTTGGCCTGCTGGTGGCGCTTTCTCTGGTATCTACCGTCTTGGCCATCGGCAAACTCGGGGAGATTGAAAGCAATCTGGAGCAGGTGGTCCACACCAACAACGCCAAGATCCATATCAACAACGCCCTGGCGAACGACGTGCACATCGTGGCCCGGGTGATCCGCACCATCGCCCTGCTGGAAGATGTACCGGCCAAGGAGCGCGAGCTGCAGAAGGTGACCGCGGCCCGCGAGGATTACAACCAGAACTGGGCGGCACTGCAAAAGTTTCCGCCCAGCGAGGCCGCACGCGCCAACCGCGCCAAGATCGAGCAGGGGGCTGCGGTGGCCCGGCCTATCAACAACCAAGTGATCGCGCTGGGCATGGCCCAGAAAAATGCCGAGGCCACGGCGCTGCTGCTCAAAGAGGCCGGTCCGGCCACCACCGTGTGGCAGGACGCCATTGCCGAGAACATCGCCCTCCAGGATGCCCAAAACGACCAAACCTACCAAGACGCCTCGGCCGATTACCGGCAGGCCCGTGGCGTGCTGATCGGGTTTGGTGCCTTCAGCGTGTTGCTAGCGGCGCTCTCTGGCCTGCTCATTACGCGGTCCATCGTGCGCCAGCTCGGGGCTGAACCGGGTGTGGCCACGGCCTTGGCACAGGGCGTGGCTGCGGGCAACCTGGGGCTGTCCATCCAACTTCGGCAGGGCGATACCACCAGCCTGATGGCGCAATTGCAGAGCATGCAGACCAGTCTGGTGCAACTGGTGACCCAGGTCCGCCAGGGTTCGGACAGCGTGGCCACTGCCAGCGCCGAAATCTCCCAAGGCAACCACGACCTGAGCGCCCGCACCGAACAGCAGGCCAGTGCGCTGGAGGAAACCGCCGCGTCGATGGAGCAGCTCAGCGCCACCGTCAAGCAAAACGCCGACAGTGCCATCCAGGCCAACCAGCTCGCCCAGAACGCCAGTACCGTCGCCGTGCGCGGCGGCGACGTGGTGGCCGAGGTGGTGACCACCATGCAGGGCATCAACGACAGCTCCAAAAAGATTGCCGACATCATCAGCGTGATCGACGGCATCGCCTGCCAGACCAATATCCTGGCGCTGAATGCCGCGGTGGAAGCCGCCCGCGCCGGGGAGCAGGGCCGGGGTTTTGCGGTGGTCGCCAGCGAGGTGCGCTCCCTGGCCGGGCGCAGTGCCGATGCTGCCAAAGAGATCAAACTGCTCATCAGCGCCAGCGTGGATCGCGTGGCGCAGGGCGCGATGCTGGTGGACAAAGCGGGCACCACCATGGCCGAGGTGGTCAGTGCGATCCGCAGCGTCACCGGTATCGTGGGAGAAATCAGCGCTGCCAGCAACGAGCAAAGCGCAGGCGTATCGCAAATTGGCGAAGCCGTCTCGCAGATCGATCTGGTCACCCAGCAAAACGCCGCGCTGGTCGAAGAAATGGCCGCTGCCGCCAGCAGCATGAAGAGCCAGGCACAAGACCTGGTCGCCGCTGTGGCGGTGTTCACGCTACCGTCCACCATGCCGGCGCTGGCGTACCGCTAGACTTTTGGTAGCCTCCAGCGCAGGTGCCACCTGCGCTGGAGGCTGATTTGGCTTGAAGTTTCTATAGTTTAAAAACGCTGACCTGTTCCGACAGCCGCTCGGCCTGGCTGCGCATGGATTCGGCGGCCGACGCGGCCTCTTCCACCAAGGCGGCGTTTTGCTGGGTCACGCCGTCCATGGCGGTGATGGCACCATTGATCTGGTCGATACCTTGCGACTGGTCCTGGCTGGCCACGGCAATCTCGTTGATGATGTCCGTCACCCGCTTCACGCTTTGCACCACCTCGGTCATGGTGGTGCCCGCGTCGTTGACCAGGCGGGTGCTGTGCTCTACGTTGCTCACCGATTCATGGATCAGGGTCTTGATCTCTTTGGCTGCCGCCGCGCTGCGCTGGGCCAGGCTGCGCACTTCACTTGCCACCACGGCAAATCCCCGGCCCTGCTCACCCGCGCGGGCGGCTTCCACGGCGGCGTTCAGCGCGAGGATGTTGGTTTGAAAAGCGATGCCGTCGATCACGCCAATGATGTCCACGATCTTGTTGGAGCTGGCGTTGACCGTGCCCATGGTGCCCACAATCTGCGCCACCACCGTGCCGCCCTTGACGGCCACGGTCGATGCCGCAGCGGCCAGCTGGCTGGCGTGGCGGGCGTTGTCGGCGTTTTGCTTGACCGTGTGGGTCAGGTGCTCCATCGACGAGGCGGTTTTTTCCAGCTCGCTGGCCTGCTGCTCGGTACGTACCGACAGGTCGTTGTTGCCCGCGGCGATCTGGCTGGACGCGGAGGCGATGCTGTCGGTGCCGCTGCGCACTTCGCCGACGATGTTGGCAATGCTGTTGCGCATGCCGTGGATGGCGTGCAGCAGGCTGTGGGTGTCGCCTGGTCGCAAGGCAATGGGCACCGACAAATCGCCGCGCGCCATGTGGCCGGTGATGCTGGCAGCGTAGTCGGGCTCACCGCCCAGCTGGCGCAGCAGGCCGCGCGCAATCAGCAGGCCCAGGCCCAGCAGCAAGGCGGCTAGCACCAGTGTGCCAAGGCCAAAGCTGAGGATGCGCCCCTGGATGGTGGCATCTACGGTGTCTACGTACACGCCCGATCCAATCACCCAGCCCCAAGGGGCAAAGCCTTTGACGTAAGAGACTTTTTCGACCGGATTCTCGCTGCCGGGCTTGGGCCAGAGGTAGGACACAAAGCCGGCACCGCTGGCTTTGACGGTATTGGCGAATTCGACAAAGATGTGTTTGCCGGTGGGGTCTTTGTTGTCCGTGAGGTCCTTGCCCTCCAGCTCGGGCTTGATGGGGTGCATCACCATCACGGGTCGCATGTCGTTGATCCAGATGTACTCCTTGCCGCTGTAGCGCATGACCCTGAGCGCGGCGATGGAGAGTTGCTGCGCCTCCGCATCGGTGGCCTTGCCTTGCGCCACCAGGGCCTGGTAGTTGGCCACCAGGCTGTGCGCGACTTCGACCGCCTGGCGCACGCTGTTTTGGCGCTCTTCCATGATGAGGCGGCGCTCGGAGATCAGGAACACTGCTGTCAGCACCACCAGGCCGACCAGCGCGCTGAAGTTCAGCATCGCCAGCCGTTTGGAAATGCTCATGCTGCGTAAACCGTTGAAGATCATGGCGTGGACTTTCAAAAAGACGGGTTACCTAAAAGTTACAAAGCGTAGCATTTTCGGACGGTTTTGGCTGCCGTATTTACGCCCACGGGCCGCAATGGATCGGCGCACAGCAGTCCGATTTTTGCTATTAAATAAGGAGCTTTTAGCGCAGGTGCAATATGCGCTGGAGCCTGTTTTTATCTGTAATTCAGCCCGCGCGCACCAGTTTGGCATCCAGGGCGTTGCGCAGGGTCAGTGCGTTGTCGGCCAGGTGCTGGCGGGTTTCCGGGCTATTGCCGCGCCGCTGCAGAGCGGTGTGGATGCGCGCCAGCAAGGCTGTGGCCTGGCCGCGCACCATGCTGCGGGCTTCGGCGCGCGTGGCCCCGGCGGGGCGCAGCACCAGGGCGGCCAGGCGCTCGGTGTAGGCCTGCTGCAGCTCGCGCTGCTCTGCGGTGGGTGGTGCGGTGCCGGAGGAGGTCAGGTCGGCCCAGACCTCGGCTTCAACGCGGCGCACCAGCTCGGGCAGGCGCAGTGCGTCGGCACCGGGGGCCAGGCGGCTGTCGTTGTCCAGTAGTTTGCCCGCCAGCGCGTCGCCCATCAGGCTGTTGAGCACCAGCAGGCGCAGGCCAAATATCTCGCGGGCCAGCGGCAGGTCGCCGGCGCTGGTGGGGTTCTCGGTACGGGCTAGGTAGTCGGGCACCAGGTGGCGCTGTAGGCCGGGCGAGATGGCAAAACTGTGGGCATCCAGCACCTCGTGCAGCAGCAGGTCGAGCGCGGCGCGCTGCTCGGCGGCGGGCGCGGGTTGGACCGGGTCGCGTCCGGTGTTGGCATAGTCGCGCAGCATGCGCACGCCGCCCAGCTGGCGCAACAGGATGCCGGTGGCCGTGCCGGTGTCATTCAGCGACTCGCGCAGCAGGCGGCGCACGCGGCCCCAGTCCTGGTCGGGCGCGGGCTGCAGGGTTTCCAGCCGCTGGAACACGCTGTGGGCAATGGCGAAGCGCTGGCGGGCGTAGGCCACGGGGTCGTCGCCCAGGTCGCGCTGCAGGGTTTCGGGGTCGGCCCCGAGGGCGAAGTCGTCGTCCGTGCCGTAGGCCAGGGCGGGTTCTGCGCTGCGCCCGGCAATCTGTGCCAGCGTGGCGGCTTCCATGGCGGGGGCCAGGGGTCGGTAGGCGTAGGCTATGGCCCAGTAGTCGTAGGGGCCCAGCGCGGTCTGGAAGGCCGCCGGGCGCGGCTGGCCGGGCAAGGGTAGGGGAAACGGGAGATTCACCGGCAGGTAGTCCATCACCGAGCCGCCCAGGCCTTGCGCCCGGGTGAAGGCCGGGTCGGCCAGCTGCGCCTGGGTGAACAGCCGCGAGGCGCGGAAGTTGTGCCGCAGGCCCAGGGTGTGGCCCACCTCGTGCACCGTCAGGCTGGTGATGTAGTCGCGCACAAATTGCTCGGCTTCTGGGCTGTCGGGGGCGATGTCACCCTGGGCGGTGAGCAGGTCCAGCGCGTAGGCCAGTTGCTCGCCCGCTTCTGCGCCGATGTCGCAGTCCTGGCCGGATTCCGCCTGCATGTGGGCCGTGGTTTCGGCCATCGGAATGCCCAGGCGGCGGGTGGCCGAGGCCCGGGTAGCGCGCACGCTTTGGCTTTCGATGCGGATGTCGGCATCCAGAATCTCGCCGCTGCGCGGGTCCACGTGGCGCGGGCCGATGGCGGCAAAGCCGGTGCTGTTGTTGGTCGACCAGCGCACCGAGGCGCGGCCAAAGTCCAACGTGTCGAAGTCGGCATCGTCGGGCTGCTGCTGCACCCGGATCGCGTCTTTGAAGCCGATGCGCTCAAACGCCGGGTTCCACGCCAGGATGCCCGCGCGGATGGCCTCGCGGTATTTGAGCGGCACGCTGCGGTCGATCCAGTAGGTGATGGGCTTCACCGGCTCGGACAGGTCGGCCAGCGGGTCTTGCTTCTCCAGCCGCCAGCGGGCGATGAAGCGCTGCCGGGCGGTGGGGGCCAGGTCGTCACCAAAGTTGTCCACCGCCTCCACAAAGTGGCCAATGCGCGGGTCGGCCAGGCGCGGGGCCATGGTTTGCGCGGGCAGGCGGGCCAGCGAGTAGTTGATCTGGATGAACATGCTGCGCGGGTCCACCAGGTTGCGGGGTGTGCTGGGCAGGGACATGCCGGGCGCGGGCGGGGCAATACCGGCGGTGGCGTAGTGGTTCATCACCTCCAGCACCAGCAGCTCGGGCGTGCCGCGCACCTTCAGGATGGCCGAGTTGCGCATGTCCACGCCGTAGTTTTGCCGGTAGGTGTGGGCCAGTGCCTGGGCCACGCCGCCCATGTCGTTGATGAACAGCGCGCCCGCGTCCACCAGCACGCTGTGCCGGTTGGGGTGCGGTTGGCTGGCCACCGGCGTGCTGCCCAGCAGGCTGGGCGCGTAGGCGGCGGCCACGGCCCGGGCCTCGGGCGTGCCGGGCGGGGCCACGAAGTCGGTATTGCGCGCCACCAACTGCACCACGTTATGGATGCGGCGAAATTCCACCAGGCGCGGGGCCAGCATGCGCCCACCCAAAAGCCCGCCCTCGCCAATCCCGCTGGCCATCTTGGGGGATAAGAAGAAGGGTTTGCCGAAGTCGTCCGGCCCCAGCTCAAGCCAGAAACGCTCGTCCCGCTGGTACACCGAGAACAGCCCGATGCTGCGCTGCGTGCCCTGCAGCACGCTGGCAAACAGCGGCAGGGGCGACGGCGGCGCGCCGGGGGCACGCGGTGCGCTGGCCGCCGACTGCGCCACGATGGCCGCCGTGGTGGCCACGTTGGCGGCGGCCTGGGCTTCGTTCACCGCTTGGTTTACCTTGGTCGTGGTGGTAGTGCAACTGGCCAGCAAAAAGGCCAGTGGCAGCGAGATGCGGAGAAGGAGCGATGTCATGGCGCTGTGGTGTGATTTTTAGAACAAAAATGGCCGCTAGCGCAGATTCTGCCTGCGCCAGCGGCTATCAAAACCATAGTACCTGATGCGTAGGAAGTCGCTTCCTAAAATGCCGCATGGTTTTCCTTGCCCCTAGTCCCCAGCGCCCACTGTGTGGCCGTTGCCTGCGACCTCAAAGCACCTGCATCTGCCTGTGGGTGCGCCCCACCGCCCACGTGGTGGAGGTGCTGGTGCTGCAGCACCCGCTGGAAGTACACCAGGCCAAAGGCAGCGCCCGCCTGCTGCACCTCAGCCTGCCAAACAGCCAGCTGCACGTGGGCGAGGTGTTTGCCGCGCCGCCCTGGCCGATGGACGGCAAGCACACCCTGCTGCTTTACCCCGACACCCCGCAAGACACCGCCCCCGACCTGCGGGCCCCGCCCCCGCTACCGCCCGAGTGGCTGCGAGACCCATCTCGCCTGCGCCTGGTGGTGCTGGACGGCACCTGGCGCAAAAGCCGCAAGATGCTGTACCAGAGCCCCGCGCTGCAGGCGTTGCCGCGCTTGGCCCTGCGGGATGTGCCCCCGTCGCGCTACGCCATCCGCAAGGCGCACCAGCCCCACCAGCTGTCTACGCTAGAGGCGACCTGCGCGGCGTTGGGGCAGCTAGAGGGGAGCGGTAAGGATGGTGGGGGGCGGTTCCAGGCGCTGCTGGAGGCCTTTGACGGGTTTGTGGCGGAGCGGGCGGGGTTGCGGGCCGATCGCTATTGATTTAGTAGCTGCTAGCGCAGGTTTTATATGCGTTGGAGCTTTATTTTTAGGCTGATTTTAGGGCTGCGGTTGGTGCATTTTTGGCAGGGAAGGCCGGAAACCAGACCTGACCCTTGCACTTTGTGATCCTTGCCCTGTCACTGCATCGAAAAATGCAGCGCTGATCGGAAGTCATCAGCATCTGGTTGGTCACGGTGCACCACGTAATTTCCTTGCTCAGCGTCAGCGAGCGCACCGGCAATGCCTGCTCCTAAACCTGAACCGAGACCGATTACTGCCGGCGAAGCAGTTGGCACGGTTTGAATAGCTGTGTTCTGAGAAATTGGCTCAGTTCTATCGGTGGTTTGTGGGCTAACTGTAGTAATAGAAAGAATGGCTTCTCTACGTCGCGATTTGTCACCTAATGACCATGAATTCGAACCAAGTATAAAAAATACTTTAGGAGTTTGAAGAGCGTCAAAGGGAACATAAACTCCACAATCAATGGTGCGTAGCAGTCCAACCCATGCGTCACTACCGGCCCAGCCAGCGTTAACCACGGTTGAATTTAAGCATTCAAACGGACCTTCATAAAATATTCCCAGAGA
Source organism: Rhodoferax sp. (assembly GCF_039922535.1). GTDB lineage: Bacteria > Pseudomonadota > Gammaproteobacteria > Burkholderiales > Burkholderiaceae_C > Rhodoferax_B. Next base: position 17,529 of record NZ_JBDTEM010000118.1, read on the forward strand.
GTCTTGTCGCGTCGCAATATATTTCCCTGCTTTTACGGTGTATTTCCACTTTATACCGGTGACTTTGTAGTAGGCCTCGTAGTTGGTGTCCTGGCTTAATTCAATATGCGCGCCGTTTGTAATAATTTTCAAATCATTTGGAGAAACTCCCGCGCATCCAGAAATTAATCCGATGATGGAGATTGTGGTGGCTAATTTTATTAAATTAAATTTCATTTTGAATGTGTTGAATTATTTGACTTGTGGACTAAATTTTAATGTTTCATGGAGCAGAAGTTGGAGTAAGGGAGACGTAATTAAAGTAATTGTCAGGCGGCATTAATGGGAATGAATGGCAAAGGCCGGAGACCGGCAAGTAGAGTCGGGGACGGGTCTGGTTTCTTGCCCGCTCCATCGAAAAGTGCGGAGGACGGCAAGGGTCCAGTCTTGTGTCTTGTCTATGGCCCGTTATCCGTGTAATTTTTCCAAAGGATGGAGAAGTTACACGGTTGAAATACCCGGTTGATTAGTCTCTTGCTCTCCGACGGACTGCGGGTGCCATAAGAGCCTGCCCCTTGTGCTATGACCGCCTTAAAGGCTCCTCTCAGGCATCTTGACCACCACAAGATGACCCGGTTGTGCCGCGCCGTGCCTCCCACCATGGCAAAGACTTCCCCGCGATAGAACTCATGGCGCTCGGTCTGCGCATCTTCCCAGGCCATAAATTCGGCAAGGGTCATCTTTTGAAGTGCGAATCCCATGGGCGGCTCCTTGCCTTGTGTGGTCGGAATTTATACATTCTCGCCTTCTCTGCCACTTCGCTTCTGCCGACCCATCATTCATATTTGGAATGGTATCAAATTAATAGCTGCTACTGCATGTTCTACCTGCGCTAGCGGTACTTTTTAGGATGATTTTTAAAGTGGTGCGGGGAGCGGGTTTTGACGCAAAGGGCAAGAAACAAGACCTGACCTTTGCCCCTCCGTGTCACGTCGGGGTGCGAAAATCTCCCCATGATTGAGCGCACCCAAACCCTAGGTGAAGAACTCGCCAACAGCGTAAGCCACGGCGTGGCCCTGCTGGCCGCTATGGTCGGAACGCCGTTCTTGATTTTGTCGGCCCGCGAACTATCGGTGGCCAGCCTGGTGGGTGCCTGCGTGTTTGCCTTCACCATGGTGCTGCTGTACCTGACCTCCACGCTGTACCACGCCCTGCCCGCAGGCCGGGGCAAACGCGTTTTTATGAAGCTGGACCACGGCGCGATCTACCTGTTTATCGCGGGCAGCTACACGCCGTTTGCGCTGGGCGCCCTCAGGGGACCTTGGGGCTGGACCCTGTTTGGCCTGGTCTGGTCAATGGCGGCCATGGGCATCTTGCTCAAGTCCTTCAACCGCCTGTCGCACCCCTGGCTGTCTACCGGCCTGTACCTGGCCATGGGCTGGCTGGTGCTGATCGCCGCCGTGCCGCTGGTGCAGCGGGTGCCCTCGGTCGGCGTGGCCCTGCTGGTGGCCGGTGGCCTGTCGTACACCTTGGGTGTCGTGTTCTTCATGTTGGACCACAAGGTTCGCTACGCTCACGCGGTATGGCATGCCTTTGTGGCAGCCGGAACGGCTTTCCACTTCTTTGCCGTGCTGCGCTACGCGGCTTGAACTTTGGCCGGGAGCAACGCCCGGCTACCCCATTTTGAAACCAACGTGAAACCACAGGTCTGCTGGAAGGGTATGGATTGCAATGGGCGCGATGCCCTGCAGGCTTACGCAAATGCAGAAAATGCGCTGATCAAGTTCTGGTTTTGGCTGTCCGCAACCACTTGGTACGCCAGGGCGGGATTGCCTTTCAAGACGGTTGCCCAATTGCCCGTATTTGCCGCGTTGGCATCCGTTGGGGCTCCCTCCAGGCCAACGTACTCGCCCGAAGCAATGGCCAGTTCGCTGCCACTGACCGGGGTTCCGGACTCCGTGGAACCCAGCAAATCCGAAAGATTAGATTGCGGTGTATCGCCAGCAACAGCCTTACCGGCTTGCAGGTAGGAGTTCAGCAAACCAGCCGCGGTATACGTCGGCGTAGCGGCTCCGCCAGAACCAAACGAGGCAATGATGGACGCATTGCCAGACTCTTGTACCGCCAGATCCGCCAGTTGGTTGATGCCCGCAGACCCGCCGTTCGCAGCATAAGGGGCGATCCAATTGCTAGATGTAAGTCCGGATACTGTGACCATAGTCTTCTTATTTTCTGCCTGCCTCCGCGGTTTTTCAATGAGCTTTACAGGCCAGAAACTTCTGGCACCTCGCCAATGAAGCTACATTGACGGCTGGCCATGGACACCCTCACCCCAACCCTCTCCCGCGCGCGGGAGAGGGGGTAAGGCAGGTCAAATCCCCAACGGATCCACATCCATCGCCCAGCGTATCAACCCCTTGGCCTCCGGCTGGCTGCGGGTGGCGCGCAGTACCGCTTGCCAGGCCAGCAGAAAGCGCTGCAGGGCTTGGCGGGAGGGGCTCTCTACCAGCATCTGGGCGCGTTCGATGTTGGCTACGCGCTGCACGCCCATGGGGACGGCGGGGTAGAGGGTGACGCGGTCTACGTCGGGCACGTCGCAGGCGGCGGCGCTGGCAAGTGTCAAAAAGGCCTGGGCGGCTTCTTGGGTGCGGGCTTCGGCGCGCACCAGGGCCTGGAAGCTGAAGGGCGGCATGCCGGCGATGCGGCGCTCGTCGAGCTGGCTGGCGGCGAAGGCGGGGTAGTCGTGCTGACGCAGTGCGGCAAACAGCGGGTGCTGGGGGTGTTCGGTCTGCACCCACATTTCGCTGGCGGCGCTCTGGGCGGCGTCGCGGCCTGCGCGGCCTCCGGCCTGCATCAGCAGGGCAAACAGGCGCTCGGGCGCGCGGAAGTCGCTGGAGAACAGTGCGCCGTCCGGCTGGATGGCAGCCACCAGGGTGATGCGGCGAAAGTCGTGGCCCTTGGCGATCATCTGCGTACCCACTAGCACATCGACCGCGCCGGTGTGGACCTCGGCCAGTTGGGCCTCTAGCGCGCCCTTGGCCTTGGTGCTGTCGGCATCGATGCGGGCCACCACTACCGGGCCACCGTCGGGGCGGCGCACGGTGGCGAGTAGCTCGGCCAGATGTTCTTCGAGGCGCTCGGTGCCGCGGCCCACGGGGGCGATGTCGGGGTTGCCGCAGCTGGGGCAGGCGCGGGGCACGGGCTCGGCAAAGCCGCAGTGGTGGCAGCGCAGGCTGCGGTCGATTTTGTGGAACACGCGGTAGGCGCTGCAGTGCGGGCATTCGCTCTTCCATTCGCAGCTGCCGCAGGCCAGCACCGGGGCGTAGCCGCGCCGGTTCAAAAACACCATGCTTTGCTCGCCGCGTGCGATGCGCTGCTGGATGGCGGCCAGCAACTGGGGCGAGAACACGGTTTTCTTTTGCTGCAAGCCCATATCGACCAGCCGCACTTTGGGCAGCGCACCCGCGCCGATGCGGCTGGGCATGGCCAGGCGCACGTAGCGGCCGCCCTCAGAAGCAGGGCGGCTGTGGTGCCAGCTCTCCAGCGACGGGGTGGCCGAGCCGAGCAGCACGCGGCAGGGTTCTGTGCCAGGGTTCAGCCGGGTTTCCAGCTGGCTGCGGTAGACGGCCAGGTCGCGGGCCGAGTAGCGTGCGCCTTCTTGCTGCTTGTAGCTGGGGTCGTGCTCTTCATCGACCACGATGAGTTTGAGCCGGGGCATGGACGCGAACACCGCCATGCGCGTGCCCAGCACGATGCGCGCCGTGCCACCGTGCGCGGCCAGCCAGCTTTTGAGGCGCTGCGGGGCGGTCATGCCGCTGTGCATGGACACCACGGCCGCCGCGCCAAAGCGGGGCTCGAAGCGTTCGCGAAAGCGGGCTTCGAGCTGCGGCGTGAGGTTGATCTCGGGCACCATCACCAGCGCCTGGGCCGTGGCATCGCGGGCCAGCAGGCTTTGCACCAATTGCAGGTAGACCTCGGTCTTGCCGCTGCCGGTGGAGCCGAACAGCAGGAATGGGCCGGGTTGAGACTCAAATGTGGCAATGGCGCTTATCTGCTCTGCGCTGAGTGCTACGGAATTGGTAGTGTCTGCTGCATTCGCATCCACTGCCCCGCTAGGCCGCTTGAGCCGCCGGGTCAGCTGCGCCGCGCCCAGTTCGCGCAGCTGCGGGGGCAGGGCGGCCAGGGCCACTTCGCCCACCGCACGCTGGTAGTACAGCGCCGCAAACTGCACCAGTCCGCGCCAGGCGGCGTTGAGCGGTGGTAGGCCGTCGAGTGCGGCGCTGAGGGGGCGGATCTCGAAAGTGGATGCTTCCGGGGGGCTGTCTACCGGTGCATCCCACACCACGCCCAGCGTCTCGCGCGTGCCCAGCGGCACCCGCACCAGGCTGCCAGGCGGCAGGGCGGCGGTGTGGCCATAGGTCAGTGGCCCGGCGATAGCGCTGTGGGCGGGGGTCTGGACGACGACGGAGAGCCGGTGCGGCATTTGTGTGCGTTATTTCACGTGAACTAGAGGGAAAGCGCCTAAGTGCTTGATTTGCAACTGATTTAAAAGGTATCCCAAGAATCTGTGGATAACTTTGTTGATATCTCTGCGGGGCGGGCTGCGAAGCCCGGTAAATCAAGGCTTTCGACGGATTGCCTCTAAAAAAAGCATTTTCAGATGACTATATAAATCAAAGACTTACATGCGCTATGGGTTTCATAGCGGGTGGTGTCGCCTTGGTGTTGCCATGCCGCACTGCACCACAGATTTTGTGCATAAGTGGTGCATGGCAAAACTATTTTTGCGGCGATTCGGGTCGTTTCAGTTGCGAATCTGGCGCGAAGCCAGGTGCACGGCCTCGATCAGCGCGGCCACGTGCTCAGGCGGCGTGTGCTGGTTGATGCCGTGGCCCAGGTTGAAGATGTGCGTGGGGCCGGTGCCTGCACCTTGGTGGGGCACGCCAAAGCTGTGCACCACGCGCTCCACCTCGGCGGCAATCTGCGCGGGCGGGGCAAACAGCACGTTGGGGTCGATATTGCCTTGCAGGGCCTTGCCTGGTCCGTCAACCGTGCCGCCCACCAGGGCGCGGGCCTTGGCCAGGTTGACGGTCCAGTCCAGGCCCAGCACTTCGCAGTCCAACCCGCCCATCTCGTCCAGCCACAGGCCGCCGCCCTTGGTAAACACCAGGCGCGGGATGCGTTGGCCGTTGTGCTCGGTTTTGAGTTTTTTCAGCACCTGCTGGGTGTAGGCCAGGCTGAACTGTTGGAATGCGCCGTCGGCCAGCACGCCGCCCCAGCTGTCAAAAATCATCACCGCTTGCGCGCCGGCTTCGATCTGGGCGTTGAGGTAGGCCGCCACGGCATCGGCATTGACCTGCAGCATGCGGTGCATCAGGTCGGGGCGGCTGTACAGCATGCTTTTGACCAGGCGGTAGTCGTCCGAGCCCTTGCCTTCGACCATGTAGCAGGCTAGCGTCCAGGGGCTGCCCGAGAAGCCGATCAGCGGCACCCGGCCATTCAGTGCGCGGCGGATGGAGGTGACGGCATTGGTCACGTAGCGCAGCTTGTCCATGTCGGGCACCTGCAGCGCGGCCACGGCAGCCTCGTCGCGCACCGGATGGGCAAAACGTGGGCCTTCGCCCTGCGCAAAGCTCAGGCCTAGGCCCATGGCGTCGGGCACGGTGAGGATGTCGCTGAACAAGATGGCGGCATCCAGCGGGAAGTGCTCCAGCGGTTGCAGCGTGACCTCGGTGGCGTAGTCGGTGTTGGTGGCCAGGCCCATGAAGCTGCCCGCCTTGGCCCGCGTGGCCAGGTATTCCGGCAGGTAGCGGCCGGCCTGGCGCATCAGCCACACGGGGGTGTGGTCGGTGGACTGGCGCAGACAGGCGCGCAGAAAGCTGTCGTTTTGGAGCGGGGCGAAGGACATGGCAGAGCGGCAGAGCAAACTCTGGAGCTTACCGCACGGTGCTTTCGCCCAGAGCAGACGGCCATGGTTCCATGGTTTCTGCCTGTTCAGGCGTGGCTGCGGACCCACGCCACCACGGCCGCGGCGCTGCGAAAGTCGTCGCAGGCACGGGCCGGGATATCGGGGTAACGCTGGTTCCAGATGCGCGCCAATGCCTGCCCCGGGCCAACCTCCAGAACACAGCGCACCCCGCGGGCGGCCAGGTTGTCCATGCATTCGTCCCAGCGCACGGTCTGGGCGATTTGCGCGGCCAGGGCCGCTTTGGCTTGCGCGGCATCCAGAATGCGGTCGGCCGCATTGCTGAACAGGGGGCTGCGTGGCCGCTGGAGCGGCAGCGGTGCCAGGGTCTGGGCGAAGCCATCTGCCGCGGTCTGCATCCAGGGTGTGTGCGAGGCAACATGGACCTTGAGGCGGGTGCAGTGTGCGTGGTGTTGCAAGGCCTGGCTTTCGGCCCTGGCCAGTGCGGCATGGGGGCCGCCAATGACCGCGCTGTCTACGCCGTTGCGGATAGCCACGGCCACGCCTGTTGCGTGGCACAGCGGTTCCAGTAAGGACATGGCCAGACCGCTGACGGCCAGCAAGCCACCCGGCGTGTGGGTGGCACAGCGGTCCATCGCCTCGGCGCGGTCGCGGGCCAGGGCCAGTGCCGTGGCAGCATCAAACACCCCGGCGGCGCTGAAGGCGGCCAACTCTCCCACGCTGTAACCGGCAATAGCGGCAGGCGACGGCAAATCTGTGGCCAGTTGCTGCCAGGCTGCCAGCCCCAGCCCCGTCAGCAGGCATTGCGCGTGACGGTTGCAGGCGGCCCACCCAGAGTCTTCGAGGGATGTGCGCCAATCGGCCACCTCCAGTTGTGCACAGGTTAGCCGCACCAGCGCATCGTCGGGAGCCAGCCAGGGCAGCATGGCCGGGTGCTGCATGCCTTGGCCGCTGAAGACCAGTGCGAAGCTCATGGCGCAGGCGAACAGAGCTGGACCACCCAGCAGGCGGCGGCCAGGGTGTCGGCAGAGCCTCCGGGCGACAGGTTGCGGACTTGAAAGTCGCAACCCATGGCGTGTGCTGCATCCATTCCCCCAGGACTGGTCGCCCCGCCTGCGGCCAGGTAGCCACGGGCCGACTGTTGGGCATGGCGCAAACCCTCCAGTCCGCCCCGGTGCGCCAGGTTGCTGTCGTCCAACACGGCCATGGTATGGAATAGCGTGTCCAGGCGTGCCTGCACGGGTGAGAGTCCCCGCGCCAGCCCTGCGACCAGGGTGGGTACGGCCGTCTCAAACAGCACCGGGAACGCCAACGCCGCCTCTTGC
>NZ_JBDTEM010000119.1:0-1756 GCF_039922535.1 Rhodoferax sp.
AACACCACGATGGCATCGTCCACCACAAAGCCGGTGGCTACCGTCAGGGCCATCAGCGACAGGTTGTCCAGCGTGTAGCCCAGCAGGTACATCACGCCAAAGGTGCCCGCCAGCGATACCGGCACGGCCACGCTGGGGATTAGCGCTGCGCGGGCATTGCGCAGGAACAAAAACACCACCATCACCACCAGCCCGATCGAGATGGCCAGCGCCCGCTCCACCTCGCGCAGCGAGGCGCGGATGGTGGGCGTGCGGTCCATCACCACCTGCAGGTTGATGGCGGGCGGGATGGAGGCCTGCAGGTGCGGCAGCAGGGCGCGCACTTTGTCGACCGCGTCGATGATGTTGGCACCGGGTTGTTTGAACAAGATCAGCAGAATCGCCGGTTTACCGTCGCTGGCCCCGTAGTTGCGCACATCGACCACGCTGTCAAGCACCTGGCCCACGTCCTGCATGCGTACCGCGCTACTATTTGTGTAGCGGATGATTTGCGGCGCAAACTCCGCCGCAGTACGTGCCTGGTCGTTGGCACCGATTTGCCAGTTGCGCGTGCCGTCTTCCACCGCGCCCTTGGGACGGTTGGCGTTGGTGCTGGTGATGGCCTGGCGTACGGTGTCGAGCGCAATGCCGTTGGCCGCCAGTTTGTTCGGGTCCAGCTCGACCCGCACGGCGGGCAGGGCACCGCCGCCAATGTTGACCTGGCCAATGCCGTCGATCTGCGCCAGCCGCTGGGCCAGCACGGTGCTGGCCGCATCAAACATCTGGCCCCGCGTCAGGGTGTCGGAGGTCAACGACAGCAGCATGATGGGCGAATCGGCCGGGTTCACCTTGCGGTAGCTGGGGTTGCTGGGCATACCGCTGGGCAGCAGGGTACGGGCCGCGTTGATGGCCGCCTGCACATCCCGCGCCGCGCCGTTGATGTCGCGGTCCAGATTGAATTGCAGGGTGATGCGGCTGCTGCCCAGGGACGAGTTGGAGGTCATTTCCGTTACGCCCGCGATGGCACCTAGCGCCCGCTCCAAAGGTGTCGCCACGGTGGCGGCCATGGTGTCTGGGCTGGCACCGGGTAGCGATGCGCTGACGGAGATGGTGGGGAAATCTACCTGGGGCAGGGGGGCTACGGGGAGTAGCAAGAAGCCTATGACACCTGCGATGGCGATGCCCAGCGTGAGCAGGGTGGTGGCGATGGGGCGGTGGATGAAGGGGGTGGAGAAGTTCATGCGGCTTCTCCTTTTAAGATCCCTGGCCGGGATGTGCGCCCGGCGGCGCAGTCACTTTCTTTTGCGCAGCCAAAAGAAAGTAACCCAAGAAAAGGCTGCCCCCACTGTCTGCGCCCTGCGCTGGCGCTACGGGAACCTGCGGTGCTCGCGGCATGCGGGGTCTGGCTAAACTCGCTGCGCTCAAACAACGCCAGCCCTGATCCGCCTGCCACTGCGCTCCTCGGCGCATACAGAGGGGGACCCCAGATGCGGGATCGGCCCGGCTGTGCCGGGCATCGCGCCGGTCGCGAGTTGGGGGTGGGGTTGGCGATGGTTAAATCTGATGGGGGCGTGGCGAGCGCCAACAGCCTGGTTCCGCGCCCTAGGCGCGATGGGGCGCGCTGCGCCCCCGACTCCGCTCCCTGGGGTCCCCCTCTGTATGCGCCGAGGAGCGCAGCTTTGGGCGGAAGAGGGCTGGCGTTGTTTGAGCCGCAGGCGAGTTTAGCCAGACCCCGCCCAAAGCGCGCACCGCAGGTTCCCGCAGCGAAAGCGGAGGG
>NZ_JBDTEM010000120.1:0-1841 GCF_039922535.1 Rhodoferax sp.
CCGCCGCCGAGCAGCAAGCCACCGGTTGGACCCAGCCGGATGCCCCCGCCGGCCTGTTCAAGCTGCTGATGCAAGCCCTACCTGGCCCCCACGGCATCGCCCCGGTGATTCCTGACATGGTGGGCGAAGCGCTGTTGGTCCGGCTGCTGCCGGGCGACGAGGGCCGCGATACGGTGCTGCGCTGTTACGCAGCCTTTGGGCACCGGGTGGCGGAGACGGTGGTTCGGTGTGTGCAGGATTTTGCGGGGGTGGCGACGGGGCCGATGGCGTGGCTCACCGGCATATTCGAGGCCGTGCAAGACGATCAGGTGGCCCTGAACGCGCTGGCCACCAGCCTACCGACCCAAAGCATGGCCCTGCGGGAAATCAATCTGCGGGTAATGCACCGGGTTCTGGCCATAAGCCCTGCCACGTCAGAGCCTGAAGCTGTCGCCGCCCAGGCGTTTGCCCTTAACAATCTGGCTCTCGCCCAAAGATTCCTTGGTCAGCACATACCCGCTCTGCAGACCGCCCAAGGGGCATTGGCAATGTTCATGCCCCTTGCAGAGCAATGGCCTGCCTTGTTTTTGCCACACCTGGCGGCAGCATTTATCAACACCTCCACCATGCACGGCGGCTTGGGTCGCTATGCGCAGGCATTACATGCGGCGCAGCTTGCTACGGATATTTACCAACAACTTGAGCAGCAAAAACCCGGAGCATTTACGCCAGACTGGGCCAGGGCATTAGGCAACCTGGCCAATCGACAGAGCGATGTAGGTGAGCTCGTATCGGCCGCGCAATCGGCGCAATCGGCGGTTGAACTGCTACGCCCACTGCAAGCGCAACAATTTGACGCCTTCACGGCTGATCTGGCCATGGCACTCACCTGCCAAGCCAATGCGCACAGTGATTTGAACCAGCACCAATCCGCGTTAGAAGCCGGCCAAGAAGCTGTGGACTGGTTCCGGACTCTGGCAGCGCAAAGGCCAGATATCTATTCGCCAGATTTCGCCAAGGCACTCAATAACCTGGCAAACACGCACGGCAACCTACAACAGCATGCAGAAGCCTTGTACCCGGCGCAACAAGCGACCCACATCAACCGCCACCTGGCAGCACAACGGCCCGATGTATTTACGCCAGACCTGGCCTTGTCGCTCAACAATTTAGCCCTCATTCAACGCAAGCTGGGCCAAGACGAGATTGCGTTAGCGCTCGCCCATGAATCGGTTCAGCTGTACTGCGACTTGGCGGAGCAGCTACCCGATGTGCACATAGTCCACCTGGCAAATGCCTTGGAAACACAAGCCACCATTCAAACCGCGATGGGCCAGCACACACCCGCCCTGGAGTCCGCCCAGCAAGCGGTCGATCTGTACCGCAGCATCGACACCATGCCGAATGCCGTGCTGGCACCGCTACTTGCCAGAGCCTTGATGGGTTTAGCCCGTACAAGCAGCAAAGTACAGGACGCAGCAGCGGCATTGCCCAGCGCGCGCGAAGCCGTGGTGACCTTGCGCCCCGAATTTCTGCTGCAGCCAAATGTCCACCACCTGGCCATGGGATATCTCTTGGCGCACTATTGCACGCTGCACGAAGCGGCAGGCGAACCATTCGATACCGAGTTGCTGGACCCGCTGCTCACTTATTTTCCAGAGGAGTAACCATGCTCGACCCCACCGTCCTCAGCACCCTTATCAGCGCCACCGTCGCCATGCTGTCGCCCTTACTAGGCAAGGCCGTTGAAAAAGCCGCCGAAGAAGCCGGCAAAGGCACAGCCGGCCTGCTGGTCGAACGCCTGAAAGCCCGGCTCAGCAGCACCCGCGCCAAAGACGCACTGGCAGATGTCACCGAGCAGC
>NZ_JBDTEM010000121.1:0-13069 GCF_039922535.1 Rhodoferax sp.
GCGTCACCCTGCCCCCTGCGGTGGAACTGCACCTGCACATCGACCCCTACACCCCGGTGGTGATGGCCGACGCGGTGCAGGTCCAGCAGGCCGTGCTCAACCTGTGTACCAACGCCATCCAGGCCAACGGCGACCAGCGCGGCGTGGTCAGCATTGAGCTGTCGGGCGTAGACCCCGATCTGCGCTTGTGTGACCGCCTCAACATCATCCCCGGCCACTACGCCATGCTCACCGTGCTGGATAGCGGCAAGGGCATGGACGGAGAAACCCTGCTGCGTATTTTTGAGCCCTTCTTCACCACCAAAGAGGTTGGCCAGGGGACCGGCTTGGGCCTGGCTGTGGTGCACGGCGTGATGCGCAGCCATGCGGGTGCGGTAGACGTGCAAAGCGCACCGGCGCTGGGCAGCCGTTTCACCCTGTACTTCCCGGCGATGGAGCCGGTCACCGATTCGGATTTCGCCGCCCTGCTCGCCGCCCCCCCGTCCGATACCGAGGCCGCACCCGCGGTCAGCCAACAGATGCAGGGCAAGCACGTGATGTATGTGGACGACGACCACGCGCTGGTGTTTCTGGTCGAGCGCTTGCTGCGCCGACGTGGCTTTCGGGTCAGCGGCTTCTCCGACCCCAACAAGGCCGCCGCCGAGCTGCGCGCCAACGCGGGGGCCTACGACCTGCTGGTGACCGACTTCAACATGCCCGGCTACTGCGGCGTGGACCTGGTGCGCGAAGCCCAGCGCATCCGCCCCGACCTGCCGGTGGCCCTGGCCTCGGGCTACATCACCGCCGAGATCGAGCAAAGCGCCATTGCCGAAGGGGTCAAAGCCCTGATCCACAAACCCAACGACGTGGAAGAACTGTGTGCTACCGTGCAGCGCCTGATTTTGGACAACGCCGCCGCATGAGTAACGACATCCCTGACACCCCAGCACCCGCCAAACAAACCCGCAATCCGCTGCACGGCCTGACCCTGGAAGCCATCTTGACCGCGCTGGTCGCCACCTATGGCTGGGAAAGCCTGGGCCAGCAGATCAACATCCGCTGCTTCACCAGCGACCCCAGCATCGCCTCCAGCCTGAAGTTTCTGCGCAAAACCCCTTGGGCCCGCGAAAAAGTCGAAGGCCTGTACCTCTTCATGCAGCGCGAACAACGCCGTGGAAACCTCTGAGCCTGCGGGCCTGGACACGGTTTACGCCGACGACCACCTGCTGGTTTTCCACAAACCCAGCGGCCTGCTCTCGGTGCCCGGCCGGGGCGAAGACAAGCAAGACTGCCTGAGCACCCGCGCCCAGCAGGCCTACCCCGACGCGTTGGTGGTGCACCGGCTGGACATGGCCACCTCCGGCCTGATCCTGATGGCACGTGGCGTCGCCATGCAGCGCCTGCTCAACGCCGCCTTCGCGGGCCGTGAAGTCACCAAGCGTTACACCGCCGTGGTGGCGGGCCGACCCGCTGAGGCGCAAGGCCAGATCGACCTGCCCATCCTGGTGGACTGGCCGAATCGCCCGCTGCGCAAGATCGACTGGGAGCACGGCAAACCCAGCTGCACCCGCTGGCAGGTACTGGAGGCCCTGGACGGCTCCACCCGGCTGGCGCTGGAACCGGTCACGGGCCGATCGCACCAGCTGCGCGTGCACCTGGCCGCCATCGGCCACCCCATCCTGGGCGACGCGCTGTATGCCCCAGCCGCCGTACAGGCCATGGCCAGCCGCTTGTTGCTGCATGCCAGCCACCTGGCTTTGCAGCACCCGGCCACGGGCGTGGCGCTGCGCTGGGACTGTGTGGCCGCGTTTTAGAAGCTATTTGCTACGGTTTCAATAGCTTTTGGCGCAAGTTCTATCTGCGCCGGAGGCACTTTGAATGCCTGGTATTTAGCTATCAATTTTGCCTGTTGTAAGGCGGTGTGCGGTGCCTTCAGGAAGCTGGGCCGGTTTGCAAGGCCTTGACCTCTTGCTCCAACGCCTCGGTGGCCTCTTCCAGTACTTTGGCCGACTCGTTCAGGCGTTTTTCCAGCGCGTCGGTGCGGGCCACGGCTTCGCCCACGTCTTCATGGCCCACATCGCCGGGGATTTGCGTGTCCAGCACGGCATGCACCACGCTCAGTTCTTCGGCCACGTCTTTGATGTCGTCGGCCACCTGCTTGTGTTTTTCCAGCGCGTCGGCAATGGCATCGGCGGCAGACGGTTCAGCGGCTGGGGTGTGTCCGGGCAGGTTGGGCAGGGTCATGGGCATATCGGTAGCGGCTTAAAACGTTCTAAATGGCGTAAAAGCCAAGTTTACGACTGCATAGCCCATGGCGGCCCAGAATCTGATGCAACCCGGCAGAACCTTTTGCTCTGGTATCCATAGCTGCCTGCGCAGGCAGAATATGCACCAGAGGCATTTTTTATATATAAAAAATGATTAAGCGGCCACCCCTCTGGGCAGCCCACGCGGCTTCGCCATGCGGTGCAGCAGGTACCCCGCCAGCAGCGGGGCCAGTGCAAAGCTTGCAAACAGCCAGGCCGCAGCCGATGCCGCACCGGCGCTACCGCCGGGATGGGTCAGGCCCGCCGCGTTCACCACCAGCCCGGCGGCAGCCGCACCCAGCGCCATGCCGTAGAGCTGCACCGTGGTGATGGCGGCCGAGGCCACGCCCTCCTCGCCCGGCGGTGCCAGCGTCAACACCCGCGTCAGCAGATGCGGCCAGCCTATGCCCACACCGGCCCCCACACCGGCCAGCGCCACCGCACACAACGCGGTGTGCCATGCCGAAGGCAAGCCCATGTCCACGGGCACCAGCACGGCCAGCGCCAGCAGGCTCACCGTGCACAGCAGCGGCCCGGTCCGCAGCAAAGCCACCGCACGCGCACCGCTGTGGCCGGACGACAGCACCGAGCCCAGGCTCCAGCCGCCAGCCATCGCCGCCGTCAGGTAGCCCGCCGTCAACGGTGTCAAACCCTGCAGCGTCTGCAAAAAGTAGGGCACAAAAATTTCGGTGGTAGTGCCCACCAGCAGCAAGGCCAGGCAGGCATACACCGCCCCCAGCGGCGTGCCCGGCGCGGTGCCCCCGGTGGGCAATAGGCGCACCAAGGCCCGCCGCTCCCACGCAATGGCCGCGCCGCCCAGGGCCAGCCCGGTCGCCACGCCCAGCGCCTGCCAAGCCAGTTGGGCCGACAAACTGCCCGCCGCCACTGCCAACACCGAGGCCACCAGCAGCGCAATCTGCACCAGCGGAATGCGCGGCACCGCACCCGCAGCAGGGGTAGCCAATCGGACCGGCCGCAACTGCACAGCCACCAGTACGGCTTGTAGCAAGGCCACTGGCAGCAGGGTCCAGAAAGCCCAGCGCCAATGCCCGCCCTGGGCAAACAAGCCGCCCACCGCCGGGCCGCACAGCGTGGCCACGCCCCACATGCCCGACACCAGCGCCACGGCGCGCGGCCACAGCGGTGGCGCAAACACCACGCGTATCAGCGCATAGCTCAGCGCCGCCAACATGCCGCCGCCCCAGCCCTGCACGCTGCGGCTGGCCAGCATCCACGGCATGGACGCCGCCAAGGCACAGCCCGCCGACCCCACGGCAAACAGCCCCAGCGCCGCCATACAGGCCCCGCGCGGCCCCCACACTGCCAGCAGCCGCACCGACAGCGCCGCACCGACGATGGACGCCACCACAAACAGCGTGGTGTTCCATGCATACCAGTCCAGCCCGCCAATATCGGCCACCACCGAGGGCAGCACCGTGGTCACGATATGCACGTTGATGGCGTGCAAGGCCACGCCGCCGGTCAGGGCCAGGGCTTTGAGACCGTTCTGGCCGCGCAGCAAATCACGCCAGGGGGCAGTCACGGTGGGGGATGTAGGCATAGGTATGTCTCGACAAGGTGGAGTGATGGAGCTATTATCCAACTAATTTCTTGGATATTAACCCCACTCCATGTATTACCCAAGCGAAATCTTTGATAACCCAGCCTTGCCAACGGCTGACCGCATCCTGTTCTTCATCAAAACCAAGGGCCCGGCCTCTACCACCGCACTGGCGCAAGCCCTGGACGTGACCGGTGAGGCGGCCCGCCAGCAGGTACAAAAGCTGGTGGCCGCGGGCCTGCTGGAAGGCCGCCAAGAAGCCGTCACGGGCGCGGGCCGCCCGCGCCAAAACTGGGGGTTGACCGAGGCCGGCTATGGCCGCTTCCCCGACACCCACGCGCAGCTCACGGTGCAGCTCATCGGCTCCATCCGCCAGCTGTTTGGCGAAGACGGACTAGAGCGCCTGGTCACCCAGCGCGAGACGGAAGCGCGCGCGGTGTATGCCCAGGCCTGCACCGCGCCCACGTTGGCACAGCGGCTAGAGCAACTGGCGGCGGTGCGCACGGCCGAGGGCTACATGGCGCGCGCCGAAGCCGACGGTGCCGACTGGCTGCTGGTCGAAGACCACTGCCCGATCTGCGCGGCGGCCCGTAGCTGCCAGGGGTTTTGCCGCTCCGAGCTGCTTTTGTTCCAGGAAGTGGCGGGCCCCGATGCCCGCGTGGAGCGCGAGCAGCACCTGCTGGCCGGTGCCCGGCGTTGCGTGTACCGCATTACGCCCGTACTGGCCTGAAGGACAATGGCGGTTTTACCCACGGCACCGCACCATGTTTACTGGAATCATCCAAGCCACCGCCACCATTGCAGCGCTCCAGGACCGCGACGGCATGCGCAGTTTCAACCTGGCGTTTCCTCCTGGTTTTTGCCAGGATCTGGCCATCGGCGCCAGCGTGTCGGTGGACGGCGTCTGCCTGACAGTGACCGAGCTGTTGTCGCCTACCGCCGCCGCGTTCGACGTGATTTTGCAAAGCCTGAACGTCACCACGTTGGGCAGCTACGCCCAGGGCAGCGAGGTGAATGTAGAGCGCGCCGCCAAGGACGGGGCCGAAATCGGCGGCCACCCGCTCTCGGGCCATGTGGATTTTTGGACCACCATCACCGACGTGCAGTCCAGCGACACCAACCGCAAACTGCGCATCGCTATTCCCCAAGCGTTTCGCAAATACATCTTTGCCAAAGGCTACATCGCCATCAACGGCGCGAGCCTGACGGTGTCGGAAGTCAACCGCACCGAGGGTTGGTTCGAGGTGTGGCTGATCCCCGAAACCCGCCGCGCCACCACCTTTGAACACAAGCAAGCGGGCGACGCGCTCAATATCGAAATCGAGCGCAGCACCCAGGTGGTGGTCGATACCGTGCGCGAAACGGTGGCCGAAAGCCTGGGCAAACTCCAGCCGCTGCTGGAAGCCCTGCTGAAAGAAAAAGGCCTGTCGCTGGACGACTTTGTAGGCGTACCCCCGTTGCCCAAGTAAGCCACGGCTCAGTTCAAAAACTAACTTTTTCATAGCTGCCAGCGCAGGTAGTACCTGTGCCAGAGGCACTTTTTATGCCTAATTTTTACCCTACTCTGCCGCGCCGCCACTTGCTCCACGCAGCCAGCGCCATCGCCATCGGCAGTGCAGCCCCCACGCTGTGGGCCGCGCCACCGTCAAGCGCTGCGCGTTTCCAGCAGGCGGTGCAGCAGATCGAAACCACCAGCGGTGGCCGCTTGGGGGTGGCCGTGCTGGACACCCAGACGGGCGAGGCCTACGCCTACCGGGGCACAGAGCGCTTTGCCCTGTGCAGCACCTTCAAATTTCTGGCCGCCGCGCTGGTACTGGCCCGCGTAGACCAGGGGCAAGAGCAGTTGGCGCGGCAGGTGAGCGTGCAAGCGGCAGACATGGTGCCCTACGCCCCCGTGACCCAGGCACGCGTGGGCGGCGCGCCCATGACCGTGGCCGAACTCTGCGAAGCCGCCGTCACCCTCAGCGACAACCCCGCCGCGAATCTGCTGCTGCACAGCTTTGGTGGGCCGCAAGCCCTGATCGCCTATGCCCGCAGCCTGGGCGACACCGCCACCCGGCTGGACCGCATCGAGCCGCACCTGAACCAGGCCACGCCCGGCGACCCGCGCGACACCACCACGCCGGCCGCCATGCTGGGCACCCTGCAGCGCATCGTGCTGGGCGATGCCCTGTCGCCCGCATCCCGCACGCAAATCACCCGCTGGCTGCTGGACTGCAAAACCGGCGATCGCAAACTGCGCGCCCTGCTGCCCACCGACTGGCGCGTGGCCGACAAAACCGGTGCCGGTGGCCACGGCAGCAACAACGACATCGCCGTGCTCTGGCCGCCCGGCCGCAAGCCTGTACTGGTGACCAGCTACCTGACCGAAACCACCGCGGCGCAAGAAGTGCGCGACCAGGCCTTGGCCGAGGTGGGGCAACTGGTGGCCGCGCTGGTGGCGACCTAACCGGTCTGACATCCACCGTTTTTTGAAGGGCATCCCATGCTGGCAGAGGCATTTCAATACAAACAGTGGGCCGATCGGCGCGCACTGGATGCGGTCAGCCGCATAGACGCGCAGCAGTTTCCTGCGGGCTATGCGTTTGCACTGCAGCAGTTCAACCACATGGTGCGTGTGGAAGAGCTGTTCAAAGCGCGTCTTCTGGGTGCCCCGGTGCCGCACCTGTCGACCAACACCGAGGTGGTGCCCGACTTGCCTGCGCTCAGCCAAAGAATGGAGGCTTCCAACCAGTGGTTCGCAAGCTACGTGGACCACCTAACACCCGGCGAAAAAAGGCGCACGGTGTCGTTTGAGTTTGTCGATGGAAAACACGGCTCCATGGCCTGCCTGGAGATACTTTTCCACATCGTCAACCACGGCAGCTACCACCGCGGGGCCATTGGCCATGCCCTGGATCTGGCGCAGGTGGCGCACCCGGCCGACACCTACACCGTCTTCATCCACGCAACGCAACCCGCGCGCCGGGAACCGGGCTGACCCTTACCAAGCCTGTGTATTCGCCGCCTCCAAAGAGCGCTGGTCGGCAAACTTGGCGGCCAGAAAGTCCAGAAACAGCCGCACTTTGGACGACAAATGGTGGCGCTGGGGGTAGATGGCGTAGATGTCCGACGGCAAGCCCTCCCAGCCTGGCAGCACCCGGCGTAGCTGACCCGAACGCAGATACGGCGCAATGTCCCACTCGGAACGCAGCATGATGCCGTGCCCGGCCAGCGCCCAGTCCACCGCGATCTCGCCAAAGTTGGTACTCAGCCCGCCGTACACCTTGACCATCTCCTGGCGCTGCCCGTCCGACAGCTGCCAGTTGTTGAAAGCCGGGCTGCTCTCACGGATCACGATGCATTCATGGGCATGCAAATCGCGCGGTGTGGTGGGCTCGGCCCGGCCCTGCAGGTAGAGGGGTGCGGCGCACAGAATACGCCGGTTCGGGGCTATCTTGCGGGCCAGAATGCGCCGGTCGGGCGGTTCACCGAAATGGATGCCGATGTCCATGGCGTGGGCCGTCAAGTCCAGAGGCCGGTCGGTCAGCTGCAGCACGATTTCGACCGCCGGGTAGCGCCCGCGAAACTCGGAGATGGCCGGTGACAAATGGCGGCGACCAAAGCCATAGGTGGCATTGATGCGCAACATCCCATGCGGCACCTCGGCCCCCGCCGCCAAAGACCGCTCCAGCCCTTCAATCTCGCGCAGCAGGCGACCGCCCTCTTCCAGATAGCGCTCGCCCTCCGGGGTCAGGCTCAGCCGCCGGGTGGTGCGGTTCAGCAGGCGCACGCCCAGCCGCTGCTCCAGCTGCGCCAATCGGCGGCTCACCGCCGGGGGCGTGACCCCCAGTTCCTGGGATGCCGCCGCCAGGCTGGGCTGGCGCGCCAAGATGGCGAAGAAGTTGAGGTCTGGGGTGTCTTTCATGGGCGTCCTTATTCGTGCAATTTATTACCGAATGAATTGCATTGCAAGCCATTGATGCATGCAATGAAGCCTCGTACCATGCAGGCTCTACCACTTTTCGGCCCACCCCATGCTGCACGTCACCCTCTCCGCGCTCTTGCTGATGCTGCTACTGGGTGCCGCGCTGGGCTTTCTGGGTGGCATGTTTGGCATTGGCGGCGGCATCATCGTGATCCCACTGCTGGTGGTGGGCTTTGGCCTGGAGCAGGCCGTAGCGCAAGGCACGGCCCTGGTGATGATGGTGCCCAACCTGCTGATCGCCTGGATGCGCTACAGCCAACGGCACCCCGTGGCCCTGAAAACCGCGCTGCAGATCGGTGTGCTGGGCTGCCTGACCACCTGGGCTGTCGCCCACGTGGCCACCCGCCTTCCGTCGGATGTCATGCGCACGGTTTTCAGCGTGTTTCTGCTGGTCCTGGCCGTGCGCATGCTGTGGAAAGCCCCTGCCACCGCACCCACCGCCGATGCCAAGCCGCGCGACCTGCGCTGGATGCCCCTGGTGGGCATCGTGGGCGGCAGCAGCATGGGCCTGCTGGGCGTGGGCGGCGGGCTGGTGGCCACCCCCTTCTTTACCGGCTGGTTTCGCCAAAAGCAAACCGTCGCCCAAAGCCTGTCGCTGGCCCTGGTGGCACCCAGCGCCATTGTCGCCCTGCTCACCTACAGCGCCGCACAGCGGGTGGACTGGGAAATGGGCTTGCCGCTGGCCATAGGCGGCTTGTTCACCGTCTCCGCCGGGGTGGCCGTGGCCCATCGCCTGCCCGAGAAGCGCATGCGGGCAGCTTTTGCGTGGATGGTGCTGTGCACGGCGGTGTGGATGCTGGCGAAACCGTTTGTGATGGGCTAAGTGGGGCTGAGATAGAGACCGTCATCAGGCGACATCGGCAAGCCTGCATGTCGCATGCAGGCACCTTAAAGACGGTTTTTCTGTATTTTTAGGTTTACCGGTCAGTACAATTTCTACAGAGGTGGTCTTATGAAATTGGTGTCTGGAACGGTCAGTACACGGCAGCGTTTGGTGAATGCGGCATCCGAGCTGTTTTTGAGGGATGGCATCCATGCCACCGGCATCGCCGCAATCGCAGAGCAGGCCGGGGTATCCAAGATGACCTTGTATGCGCATTTCGCTTCCAAAGAGGAGTTGATCGTCGCCTACCTCGACCAGCGCGATGCCTCCTGGAACCAAGCCGTCAGCGCGTCCCTGGACCCCCTGGAAAACGCTGCCGACAAGATGCTGAACCTGTTCGATCTGTACCGCGATTGGCTGCAAAAAGGCGGCTTGCGTGGCTGCGCTTACGTCAACTGCGCAGCCGAGTTCCCCGACCGAACCCATCCGGTGCGGCTTGCCGTCAGTCGGCACAAACAGGGTGTGCGGATGCTGTTGGGCTTGCTGGCCCAAGCGGCTGGACTCCACGACCCCGGGACTGTCGCCGAGCGCCTGTTCCTCTTGCTGGAGGGTACGTTTCTGACCGGCGCGCTGGAAAACGATGACCGCGTTTTCGGGGTCGCCAGGGCGTTGGCGGCAGAGTTGATTGCAAATGCGCGCCAAGCCGCACAAAAGGCGGGGGAGCGGCAATGCGTTTGAACCATGTGATCGTCGTTTTGCTGACCGCCCTGGTCGCCGCAACCTACGGTTTTGGGGTGTACCTGTTTGCCCAGCTGGTGCCCGATATGCGGGCGGCGTTGGGTTTTGACCTGGTGTATGTGGGTGCCGTCACGGCTGCGGGGCAGTTCGGCTTTCTGGTCTGCGCACTCTTGGCCGCCTGGCTGACGCCCAAAGTAGGCGGCGGTCGGATGATCCTGGGTTCGGGTTTGGTCTGCGCCGTGGCCCTCATGCTGATTCCTTGCGCCAACAACATCTATCTGATCGGTGCCTTGTTGACCATGCTGGCCGGCACTGCCGCGACCGTCTTTGTACCCATGGTCGATGTCATCGCGCGGGTGGTCGCCCCCCGCTACCGGGGCATGGCGATGGGGCTGGTATCCAGCGGCACCAGCTACGGGGTGTTCGTCAACAGCCTGTTGGTGCCTATCTATGCACCCCGGGGGGAATGGCGGACGGTCTGGTGGCTGGTCGGCTTGCTTACCGTGGTGATGGCCATCGCGGTGGGGTGGGTGTTTCGGCGCGCAGGCTTGCTGGGCAAGGCGTCGGCCACGGGTACCACGGTGGTCCAGGCAAACCAGGCTCGCGTGCGCCGGGCAGGTTTTCCAACCGAGCTGCTCACCTCTTGGGTGCTGCTGGTGTGGTCCATGAACTTCTTCCTGGGCTTTGCGACCTTCCCCTTTCAAAACTATCTTTCATCGTATTTGCGTACAGAGCTGGGTTTTGGCGTGGAATACACGGCCCACATCTGGGCCGTCATCGGGGGTGTCGGCATGTTTGCCGGGCTGGCCGTGGGATGGCTGTCCGACCGCATCGGCTTGAAAGTTGCCATGCTTTTGGTGTACGTGTGCCTGGTGTGTGCGGCACTGATTTTTGTGCTGCATCCATCGGGACACTGGCCCCTAGTCGCCAGCGTGCTGTTCTCTACCGCTTTTTATCCCATCTTCGGCTTGATCCCGGCTTACGTTTCCAGAATGGCATCGTCTGCATCGGCAGCCGTAGCGGTGTTTGGCATTGCCAACGTCATGCAGGGCACAGGTGGCATGCTGGGCAACTACGGTGCCGGACTGCTGGCAAGCTACAGCGGTACGTTTACCACGGTCTATACCGGGATTGGGCTGGTTGGCGTGGTGTTGCTGGTATTGACGGTCAAGCTGCCTGCGGAAACACCGGGTGGTGTGGTCGAAACGGTGGCAGCCCCCCCCTTAATGGGCACCGCATTCATGTTTAATGCTGCCATGCAAGCCTACACTTTGACCGATGCCCGCGCGTATGCCATATACAAACATGGCCTGCAGATGTACGGCCCGCATCCCTACGTGTACCACCTGGACGCAGTCGCTGCCGAGCTCTCACCCTTTGGAATAGAGGCACAGGCCATCGGTTATTTGCACGATGTTGTAGAAGATACCGATGCCACGATGGACGAAATTCAGGCCCGTTTCGGTGCCAAGGTAGCGGCTTGCGTCGCACTGTTAACCGACCAGCCGGGTTCCAACCGCCAGGAACGCAAAGCAAAAACCTATGCCAAGCTGGCCAAAATTAACGGCACAGATGAATTGGCCCTGGTCGTCAAGGTGGCAGACCGCCTGTCGAACGTGCGGGAATGTGTAGCAGGTGCCAATCTGCGGCTGTGGCGCGTGTACCGCGATGAGCAGGCGGTCTTCAAAGCATCCGCTTTCCGGGATGGGCTGTGCGATGCCCTCTGGTTGGCCTTAGAAGCGCTGCTCACCGACGACATGGAGCCTCAAGCGGCGTAACGCGCCACTATGCATTCCATAGCGGCTCATGCTGATGAACCCTGCACAGAAGCTTTTTTCTTCACGATGTAGATGACAGTTTGCCCATCAAACCCAAGACCTATCTTTGATCCTCTGCAGTGGAAACCGTCCGCCCAGAAAGCCGCCGTCTTTAAGACCCAACACGATAGACAACTGCACACGCAGTTGTTGAACCTCTGGGGGCTCTTCCATCCATTTGGTGACTGGAAACTCCGTAATGCGCAACCCGTAGCGAGAGTCCCGGGTCATCAATTCAACATAAACGATCGGGGATTTCCCCGGTCCAATGTAGGAAACGACAGCAAAGAAGCCGTCTGCCAAGAAGGTTCTGACACGCTTTTTCCGCAAGAACGTCATTTCATGCAGCAAGACGACCCGATTGCTGACATCAATGCGAACTTCGCGCTGGTTAAGCCGAAACTCGTTCCATGCTTCGTAACTCAGTAGAACAACTACAAAGGCGAATAAGGCCGTAGGAGCGCCTAAGCCGTAGACATGAAATGTCAATATGCCCGCCAACAGCGCAATCGGCGCGCACACAAACAACGCCATTAGAACAATCCGCCGTGGGCCCCGGCGCAAGCTGGTCAAGTCATGTTGCATATTCGATGGCGGCTCAGTTCAATACAGAGCCCATACTAGCAGCGGGCCCATGGGGTAAGAGACAAACCAAACTTTGTGTCATGTTCAGATTCCCTACTACACAATGTGTAGCAGCCTATTCAAACAGCACCTGCACAAAGCTACTTTTCCCTCATGCCGACACCCCAGTTTTTTAAAATGCCGTCGCTGCGGCGGCTAGCCCTGTTGCTGTTGCGAGCCTTTGGCCCTTCAGGCAGGCGCTGCGTAAGTCCGGCTAAAACTGCCCATGAAGCCCAATAGCCCTCACCACAAAATCCATAGCTACCCACGCAGATAGAAATTGCACCAACCTCCAATTCCATGCTTAAAAAATCCCCCCAACACCTCACCATCCTCACCGGCGCATCGCGCGGTATGGGCCTTTCCATGGCCGAACAACTGCTGCAGGCGGACCACCATCTGGTGTGCATCTCGCGGCAGACCAATGCGCTGCTGGTTGCCCCGGCGGGCAGCGTGCTGGAGCAGTGGCAGGCCGACCTGGCCGACAGCCTGCCGGTGGCGCAGCGCTTGGGTGCATGGCTGGCGCAGCAGGACTCGGCGCAGTGGGCCAGCGTAACGCTGATCAACAACGCGGGCACGTTGGCGCAGCTCACACCGCTGCGGGATGCCGATGGGACGGATCTGGCGCAGGCGCTGCGGGTGGGGCTGGAGGCGCCGATGCAGTTGACGGCGGCGTTTTTGGGGGCGACGCAGGGCTGGCCGGGGCAGCGGCGGGTGTTGAATATTTCGTCGGGGCTGGGGCGGCGGGCTATGGCAGCTTCTGCGGCCTACTGCGCGGCCAAGGCGGGGATGGACCACTTTACGCGCTGCGTGGCGCTGGACGAGGCGGGGCAGGCGAATGGGGCGAAAGTATGTTCGCTGGCACCGGGGGTGATCGATACCGACATGCAGGCGCAGTTGCGCAGGGCGGATGCGGGGGCATTTGCGGACCAGGGGGCGTTTGCGGATTTGCACCGCAATGGGCAACTGACATCGCCAGGGGACGCGGCGGCGCGGGTGCTGGCGTATTTGGGGCGAGGGGATTTTGGGGCGGAGCCGGTTGCCGACGTACGGGGCTGATGTTGGGGGGTTAAATCGCCAATAGGGGTCGGAGCACGCGCGCGACGGCGGCCTGGGCTGCATCCAACGCTTTTTGCGCGCGGATGATCCGACCCCTATTGGCTACCGCTGCTATGCATTTAGGATGCTTCTCACGCTTATTCCACAAGCACAGGCGGCCTGAACGTGTTCAATAGACTTCCGGTACCACGATCT
>NZ_JBDTEM010000122.1:0-26213 GCF_039922535.1 Rhodoferax sp.
TTGTTCAATCCATTGGGGATCGATCAACGCGCTCAACTGATCCAGGCTTGGCGGGGTCCGCGCCAGTGTTTGCGACAACTCGCTTTGCAACCAACTCATAAAACAAAAAAGGGAACATGTTGAACACGTTCCCTTTTTACTTTACGCACCTGGCTGTCTTAACTGACTGGCATTAACCGTGAGGGGCTTTTTTGCATTGGGCGCTCAAGCACCCGTGGTAGTCAAGAAATTGCTATGTATTCAGTAGCTGCCTGTGCAGGAAGAGTAAGCGCCAACCGCCTAAAAAGCTTAAACCCCATTCTGTAGCCACCCCTTCCAGCGCAGCGCGGATCTGGCTCCGCCAGTCCGCTGCTGTTGCCCCCTGCAAGGGGGCGCGGCCCAACGAAGTGGGCAAGCCGGGGGAGGGGGTGCCTAAACTTGCATATTCATGATGTCGCTATACGCTTGCACCATGCGGTTGCGGACATGCATGGTGGCCTGAAAGCCGATTTGCGCTTTCTGGATGGCCACCATGGTTTCTTCTAGGCTCACGTTGGGATTCTCCATTTGCACTTCTTTTTGCAGCTGGGTGGCATTGTTTTGCGCCGCACTGACCTCGGCCAGAGCCCCCTTGAGTGCACTGGAGAAACCCGCACTTTGGGCCTCCGAAGTGGCGGCGGTAGGGGTGCGCTGTACCATGCCCGTGCGGGTAGGCATGCTGGGGGATATGGGAGATAAGCGGAGATCCATGACAGTTCCCTCCAGGGGATGGATACGAATGTGCCAATCGTAGTGGGGCGCAGTCGGTGTATGGTGCTGAAAAGGCGGCCAAAACCCCGGCTTATCAGGCCGATGGTTTGGCGACTTGCCCGAATAATCAAACCCATTAAAGTGAATCAACTTGCATGGCCCAGAGTGCGCTGCACCCCTGTCCAGGCAAGCTAGTGGAGCAAGCTCGCGCCATACCACCCGGAAAGCATGATGTCTGCAGTCGCCGAAATACCCGTACCGACCCTCTCGCCATTGACGCAAAGACTGTCCAATTTGGACCGTCCACAGCGCATGCGGCTGGGTGCGGGTATCGCTTTGCTGGTGGTGGGGATTTTGGTCGCCGTGTTTCTGGGGCAGCGGCCGGACTACAAGGTGCTCTACACCAATTTGGCCGACAAAGACGGTGGTGCCATCGTGGCCCAACTGTCGCAGATGAATGTGCCCTACAAGTACACCGAGGGCGGTGGTGCCATCATGGTCCCCGCCGACAGAGTGCACGACACCCGTTTGCGCCTGGCCTCCCTGGGGCTGCCCAAGGGTTCGGTAGTCGGATTCGAACTGATGGACGCGAACCGCTTTGGCATGACGCAGTTCCAGGAGCGGCTGGCCTTTCAGCGTGGCTTGGAGGGCGAATTGACCCGTTCGATCCAGGCCTTGTCCTCGGTCGCCAGCGCCCGGGTGCACCTGGCCCTGCCCAGCCAGAACGGATTTTTCAGAGAGCAGCAAAAGCCTTCGGCATCGATTCTGGTGAGTTTGCAGCCCGGCCAGTCGCTAGACCGCACGCAACTGGCGGGTATCGTGCATTTGGTTGCATCCAGCGTGCCTGAGCTGCTGCCCAGCGCCGTCAGTGTGCTGGACGACACCGGCAAGCTGCTGTCCCAGTCGGCCGATGGCACGGGCGGTGCCGATGCGGAGCAACTGCAGTACGTACAACGTATTGAGCAGCAGTACAGCCGCCGCATTCTGGACATGCTGGAGCCCATCGTAGGCCGCGAGAACGTCAAGGCCCAGGTGACGGCCGAAGTCGATTTTTCGCAAACCGAATCCACCGCCGAATCGCACCGCCCGAATCTGGCCACCGATGCCAGCGCCGTGCGCAGCCAGCAGGTGGTGGAAACCGGCGGCGGGGCCCAGGGGGCTCCTTTGCCAAGCGGCATTCCCGGTGCCACGAGCAACCAACCACCCGCCTCGGCCACCGCACCCATCAATGGGCCCGCCGTCGCGCTGACGGCTTCAGGCTCGGCCAGCGCGGCGGCAGGCGGCGGTGTGCCGGCGGGTGGCAAGCGCGAATCGGTGACCAATTACGAAGTGGACAAGACGGTGCGGGTGGTGCGTGGCGGCTCGGGGACCATCAAACGTCTGAGTGCCGCCGTGGTCGTGAACCATGCCGTGTCTGCCGATGACAAGGGCAAACCCACCACCAAGGCACTTACCGATCAGCAAATTGAGCAAATGACCGCCCTGGTGCGCGAGTCCATTGGCTTCAACAAAGACCGTGGCGACTCCGTCAATCTGATGAATGCACCGTTTCTGGTGGATGTACCGGTGGTGGACAACACCCCGCTGTGGCGGCAACCTGAAGTCCTGGAGATGGCCCGCAACCTGGCTTGGCCGGTGGGCAGTTTGCTGCTAGCGCTGATTGTGATTCTGGGCCTGGTGCGTCCCGGCCTGAAGGCCATGGCCGAACCCAAGCCCGTACCGGTGGAACCCGGTGCTCTGGGTGCGGACGGACAGCCATTGGCGCTGGGCATGGGGCCGCTGGGTGGCCCACTGGATGCCTTGGTGGCTGGCGACACGCCGCGCGGCACCATCATTGGCGCCGACGGTATCCAAACGCTGGCTCCCACCGACCACCAGTTGCGGTTGGAGGATGCGCGCCAGCTGGCCCGCACCAACTCCACTGCCGTGGCCAATATCGTGAAAAACTGGATCAACGGCGAAGACTAAGGCAACTCCATGGACGAACAAGGTCTTACCGACGCGGCTATTTTTTTGATGTCTCTGGGGGAAGAGGAGGCCGCCGAGGTCTTCAAACACCTGTCGCCCAAAGAGGTCCAAAAGCTGGGTGAAACCATCGCCAAAACCAAGGTGGTGACCCGTGAAAAGGTAGACCAGGTGCTGGTGCGGTTCACCACGGCGGCAGCGGCCCAGAGCCTGCTGGTCAATGACACGGCCGACTACGTCAAGGCAGTGCTGCGCCGGGCGTTGGGTGATGACAAGGCCTCCTTGCTGATCGACCGTATCCTGCTGGGCGGCGACGTGTCGGGCATTGAAAGCCTGAAGTGGATGGACCCGCTGTCGGTGGCCGAGCTGCTGCGCAACGAGCACCCGCAGATCGTGGCGGCCATTCTGGTCCACCTGGACTACGAGCAATCGGCTGCGGTGCTCAAGCAATTGACCGAACGCCAGCGCAACGAGGTACTGCTGCGGGTGGCTACGCTGGAAGGTATCCAGCCCACCGCCTTGAAAGACTTGAACGAAGTGCTGTTCAAGGTGCTGGCCGGTGGTGACAAGATTCGCAAATCTTCGCTGGGCGGGGTCAAGGCGGCGGCCGAAATCATCAACTTGCTGGGGGCCAACATCGAGGGCACGGTCATCGAGTCCATCAAGGGCTTTGACTCGGATCTGGCGCAAAAGATCGTCGATAAGATGTTTGTCTTCGACGACATCGCCAAGCTGGACAACAAGTCCATCCAGATGGTGCTGAAAGAGGTGGCCTCCGAGACCCTGATCGTGGCTTTGAAGGGTGGTTCGCCCGAGCTCAAGGAGAAGATACTGGGCAATATGTCCAGCCGCGCCTCCGAATCCATGCGCGAAGACCTGGAATCGCGCGGGCCGATGCGGCTGTCCGAAGTCGAAGTGCAACAAAAGGAAATCCTCAAAATTGTGCGCCGCCTGGTAGACGAAGGCCAGGTGGTGCTGGGCGGTGGAGGCGACGATGGTTTTGTCTAGCAACCGCGGTTCTTCCCGGGCCCATTCGCGCTTCATCCGCAGCGAGGAGCTGGGCGAGGTGTCCGAATGGCGATTTGGTGCCGTTGGCCCGGTGGCACCGGTGGTGCTGGAGCTGTTGCCCGAACCCGAGCTGGAGCCAGAAGAACCCGAGCAGGTACGGCTAGACCGTGCCTGGAACGATGGCCACGCCGCGGGTCTGGCCCAGGGACTAGCGGAAGCCACGCTGGAAGGTAACCAGAAACTCGATGCATTCGTACAAGGGCAGGGCGTAGAGACGGCACACAACCTGGCCGAGCTGCTCACCGCCATGCAGTCACGTCTGGCCCAGGTGGAGCAAGACATGGCCCAACAGGTGCTGGCCCTGGCCTGTGGGCTGGCGCGCCAAATCGTGCGCCGCGAACTGCACGTCGACACCGCTGCTTTGGAGCCGGTCATCCAGGAAGCGCTGGGCATGCTGGTCATGGATGGCAAGGCCGCAGTCATCAAGCTGCATCCGCAGGACTTGGAGGTGCTGCAAGCCCCGCTGAAAGAGGCCTTCCCATCGCCAGCCTTGACTTGGCTGCCCGATGCAGCCGTCGAGCGCGGGGGCTGCATGGTTGAATCGGGCGGTATGGTGATCGACGGCACATTGTCCAAACGCTGGGAGCGGGCGGTGGCCAATCTGGGGTTGGCATCCGCCTGGACCGATGGGGATGTGGAAGATGGCAGCTGACACCCCCGAGAACGCACATGTCTGGCCGCAATTCATGGTCGACGCGCAGCAGCGCGTCGATACCGGCAGCACCTTAGAGGTGCGGGGCACCCTGACCCGTTTGGCGGGTTTGGTGCTGGAGGCCGCGGGTGTGCGCAGTGCCGTTGGCTCGCAGTGTTTGGTCACCACACCGGGACTGCCGTCGGTACTGGTGGAGGTGGTGGGTTTCTCCAATGACAAGGCTTTTCTGATGCCTGCAGGTGACGTGCACGGCCTGAGCAGCGGGGCCAGTGTGGTGCCCGCGCCGCCGTTTGTTTCGGTACCCCGTTTGGGCGATGGGCGGCGCGACAAAGCGGCGGGGGCAGCCGGTGTTTTGCGTTTGCCGATTGGCGATGGCTTGCTGGGCCGCGTGGTGGATGCCCAGGGCGTGCCGCTCGACCATGGTGGTCCTGTCCTCAACGTGCGCTCGCAGCCGCTGGACCGCAGCCCCATCAACGCCATGGACCGTGACCCCGTGCGGGAGCCGCTGGATACCGGCGTGCGCGCCATCAATGGCATGCTCACCGTAGGGCGCGGCCAGCGTATTGGCTTGTTTGCGGGCTCCGGTGTGGGCAAAAGCGTGCTGTTGGGCATGATGGCCCGTTACACCCAGGCCGACGTGATCGTGGTCGGTCTGATCGGCGAGCGGGGCCGTGAAGTCAAAGAATTTGTCGAAGATATTTTGGGGGCCGATGGCCGCGCCCGCTCGGTCGTGGTGGCCGCCCCAGCCGACGCGCCGCCGCTACTGCGTCTGCAAGGTGCTGCCTATGCCACGGCCGTAGCCGAGTACTTTCGCGACAAAGGCCAGCATGTGCTGCTGCTGATGGATTCGCTGACCCGTTTTGCTATGGCCCAGCGTGAAATCGCCCTGGCGATTGGCGAGCCGCCGGCCACCAAAGGTTATCCGCCTTCGTGTTTTGCCAAGCTGCCGCAACTGGTGGAGCGCAGCGGCAATGGATTGAATGGCGTGGGCTCAATCACTGCGTTTTACACGGTGCTGACCGAGGGGGATGACCAGCAAGACCCGATTGCCGATGCCGCCCGGGCGATTCTGGACGGCCACATCGTGCTGTCGCGTTCCCTGGCCGAGGCCGGGCACTTCCCGGCCATTGACATAGAGCAATCGGCCTCGCGGGTGATGCATAACGTAGTTACTCCAGCGCATTTCGAGGCGGCACGGCGTTTTCGTATGGTCAATTCGCGTTACCAGAAGGGGCGCGATCTGGTGCAGATTGGTGCCTATGCTGCGGGCTCCGACCCAGGGCTGGACGAGGCCATCCGCCTCAGTGGCGGCATGGCTGCGTTTTTGCAGCAGGGCATGTATGAAGCATCGCCTTTGCTACGCAGCCTGGCCGAGATGGAACAAAGTATTTCCAAAGCAGCAGGTGCAAGATGACTAGCCGGAGGACGGCATGTCCCTGCTGAAAACCTTGGCGGTAGCCGTGGAGGTGGCTAGTAGCAAGCGCGATGCGGCCAGCCGTGCAGTGGGCCAGGCGCAGCAAAAATACATTGCCGCCCACGACCAGTTGACCCAATTGGAAACCTACGCCACCGAAACCGAGATCCGCTGGATGACGCAGGCCCAAACCTGCGCCGTGCCGGAGCTGATGCGCCACCATTACCAGTTCATGGAGCGCCTGGCGCAAGCCATCCAAATGCAAGTCGGCATCCTGGCAGATAACGCCCGCTGGGTAGAGGCTGCGAAAAAGCAACTTACCGAGGCAGAAATCCGGGTGGCCACCCTGAAGCAGGTGTGCCGCAACAAACAAGTAGAAGCCGATCGGCTGCAAAACCGCCGCGAACAAAAGCAAATTGACGAATTTGCTGCGCAGCGATTTGGCAAATCCATAGACCAACAATTTGGCGAGGACTCCCATGGCCATTGAATCCGTTCCTACCGCCTTGGTGTCCACCAAGCCCGCTCCACCCGTGCCGTCTGCGCCACAAGGCGTGGACAAGCCCACCACGGCCCAGAGCAATGCTGCCGACAACGCAGACAAGGAGTCTCGGAATTTCCAGGAAGATCTGGATGCGGCCAAGGAGGAGCCTGACGCAGATGCCTCCCCGACCGATGCAAGCCGCAACCTAAAGAAAACCCAGGCTGCCGCCAAATCCAACGTCACTGGCGCGACCAGCGCCGATGCCTCTAGTTGGATGGCCGCCTATTTGCCTCCGGTGCCGGTCCCGCTGATGGCGCCCAGTGCATCTGCCGCCACGGATGTACTGCAAGGCACAGGCCCCTTGGCGGCCTTGAAGTCTGCAGGTCTGGCCGGTGCCGCTGTTGCGACGGGTAATGCGGCCCTGCCATCGGTGGTGTCGGATGCCAAAGCCCAATCGGCCAATTTGGCCAACTATGCGTCGGTTTTTGAGCAAATCCAGAGCCGCTTGGCGGCTGGCGGCAACGGTGCGCCAGATACGACGGGCCAGGGTGCCAAAGGCCTGGCTAAGCCGGTATTGGGCACGGCGGCGGCAGATGCCCGGGCCGACCAGATGGCTACCGTGGCCAGTGGCGGTGTATGGACCATGCCCGTCACGGAGGCCTCTGCTCTGCAGGCGGTGACCGATGCCACCGAGGCCATGCAACTGGCCGTCCGTGAAAATAGTAACAAGCGCGAAGGCCTGGTCGTCGACAAAGCGCCCGAGGGCGGCGTAAGCCACGGCCATTTCACCCCAACCGTCCATTTTGAGAGCGCTGCTGCCAGTGTGGATACCAGCCAACCCGCTCCCGAGACGGCCGTGGCCGACCAAGTCAGCTACTGGGTATCGCAGGGCATCCAGAATGCCGAGCTGACTTTTGATGGGGCCGATGCGCAGCCGGTACAGGTCAGTATCAGTTTGTCGGGTAATGAGGCGCATGTGGTCTTCCGGACCGACCAGCTGGAAACCCGCGACCTGCTCACCGGCTCAGCCGCGCATTTGAAGGACCTGCTGCAAAGCCAGGGCATGGTGCTGTCGGGCCTGTCGGTCGGTTCATCCGGTGCCGGGGGGGCGGATGCCCGCGAACGCCGTGCACCCTCGGAAGGGCGGCAAAATACGGGCAGGTCGGCACCTGAAGTCGCCGCCGTGCGCCCCACTGCGCCCCTAGGTAATTCAGGCCGGGCACTCGATCTATTTGTATAGCGAGGCCGAGCCACGCGAATGCGGCGGTTTTGCATCGCTTATCTGGCTATTATCCGAAGCGTCTGGATGAATAATCCGGGCATAGGCTTTGAATTGATGGCGAACGTGGGCTGCAATCTGCCCCACCCCGGAAGGAATTATTGTGTCTGCACCTGCTGCCGCTGAAGCGACTGCTCCCCCTAAGGCCAAGGGCAAGAAAATGCTCGTCATCATCATGGCGGTCGTTTTGCTGCTGGTATTGGGCGGTGCGGGCTGGTTCTTTTTCCTGCGCCACCCTGCCACCGAAGATGGCGAAGAGGCGGCACCGGCAGCCCACGCTTCGGTCAAGCCTGGCACGCCTCCCGTATTTTTACCCATGGACAACATGGTTGTGAACCTGGCGGATGAGGGGGGCGAAAAATATGCCCAGGTGGGCATCACCATTGGTGTGGTAGACCAGCACACATCAGATGCCGTAAAGGCCAACTTGCCCACCATCCGCAGCGCGGTACTGCTATTGATTTCGCAGCGCACCTCGGACGAATTACTGACCAAAGAGGGTAAGGAAAAACTGGCGCACGAAATTCTGCGGGAGGTCTCTACCCCTTTGGGTTACGAAGTGGAAGACGAAAATGTGGAGGAAGACCCTGCACCCAAGAAGAAGGCCAAAAAGAAGCATGTCGCCGCTACGAGCCCGATTGTGAGCGTGCTGTTTTCTAGTTTCATTATCCAATGACACACCTGCATGGACAGGGCGTGCCTCTCTGTGTGCGCAGAGCGGCGCACAGAGGACGCTGCGAAAGTCCTAATGGAGTAGCTTCATGAGTGAATCATTCCTATCCCAAGAGGAAGTTGATGCCCTGCTCGAAGGTGTCACGGGCGAAAGCCAAAAAACGGTAGAAACCGTTTTCGAGACCGGGGAAATCCGTAACTACGATATTTCCAGCCAGGAAAAGATCGTCCGGGGTCGCATGCCGACCATGGAGATCGTCAACGAGCGCTTTGCCCGCAACTTCCGTATTGGCCTGTTCAACTTTATTCGCCGCAGCCCCGAGATATCGGTGGGCACGGTCCAGGTGCAGCGTTACAGCGCCTTTCTGCGCGAGCTGGCAGTGCCCACCAATTTCAACATTATGGCCATCCGCCCGTTGCGCGGCAGCGGCCTGATCGTCTGCGAGCCTTCGCTGGTGTTTGGCGTCATCGACACCCTCTACGGTGGTGTGGGCAAGTTCCAGACCCGTATCGAAGGGCGCGAGTTCTCCATGACCGAGCAGCGGGTGATTAACCGCCTGGTGGATGTCATTTGTGCGGAGTACAAAAAGGCGTGGCACGGCATTTATCCGCTGGAGCTGGACTACCAGCGTTCCGAAATGCAGCCCCAGTTTGCCAACATTGCGACACCTAGCGAAATCGTGGTGTCTACGGTGTTCCAGCTGGAGATTGGTGACATCACTGGTGCCATCCACATTTGCATGCCGTACGCCACTCTGGAGCCGATCCGGGATGTGCTGTACTCGTCCACCCAGGGCGATTCGGTCGAGGTGGACCGCCGCTGGATTACCCTGCTGAGCCGCGAAATCCAGTCTGCCGAGGTCACGTTGGTGGCCGAGCTGGCTCGGGCCGATGCCACGGTAGAGCAGCTTTTGAGTATGAAGCCAGGCGACTTCATCGAGCTGGAGCGCGAGCCGCGCATTCGGGCCTCGATCGGCGGCGTGCCAATATTTGACTGCCAGTACGGAACCCACAATTCCAAGTATGCGATCCGCATTGAAGAATGTCTTCGCAGAGATGATGGCAATCACCAGGGAGAAATGAATGGCAACGGATAAAAAGACAGAAGACGAAGAGGATCCGATGGCCGCTTGGGCCGAGGCCCTGGAAGAGCAAAAGGTATCCGAAGCCAAGCCCGAGGACGACGTCCAAGGAGGGCCTCTGTTTGGCAACAGCCCCATGTCCAAGGACAAAGACGGCGGTGGCTCGCAAGACATCAACATGGTGCTGGACATTCCGGTCACCCTGTCGGTGGAGCTGGGCCGGACCAAGGTGCCCATCAAATACATCTTGCAGTTGGCCCAAGGCTCCGTGGTGGAGCTGGATGCGTTGGCGGGCGAGCCCATGGACGTGCTGATCAACGGCTACCTGATCGCCCAAGGCGAAGTGGTGGTGGTGAACGACAAGTTTGGTATCCGCCTGACCGACGTGGTCACGCCGTCCGAGCGGCTGAAACGCCTTAGCAAAGGCTAGTCCACCATGATGGGGCAGACCTTGCTGGTGGTAGTGCTGTTTGTGGCCGTCATGGCCATGCTACCGATGGCTATTAAATGGATACAGCGCCGCGCCCAGGGCGGTGGCGTGGCCGCTTCTGGTAATGCCCGCGTGGTGTCTGCCGTCGGCGTGGGGCCACACCAGCGTGTGGTGACGGTGGAGGTCGGCCCCGAAGGCGCGCGGACCTGGCTGGTGCTGGGGGTGACTGGGCAGTCGATTACCTGCCTGCACACCGCGCCTATTGCGGCTGCACCCTCTGCCTATGCCACTGTGGCGGCCAAGCTGCAGGACGGAACTGCCCATGTTTAAAGGGGGTCTTCAGTGGGTGCGTTTGGCCGCACGGGCCCGTTGGTGCTTGCCCGTTGTGGTGGGCCTGGTCCATGCCCCGGTGTTTGCGCAGGCGGCGGGCACTTTGCCGCTGCTGATTGGTGCGGGCGGGCAGGGCGTGAGTTACTCGGTCCCGATCCAGACGCTGCTGTTTTTTACCGCGTTGTCGTTTTTACCGGCCATTTTGCTGATGATGACGGGTTTTACCCGCATCGTGATCGTGTTGTCGTTGCTGCGCCAGGCGCTGGGCACGCAGTCGGCAC
The DNA here is from genome assembly GCF_039922535.1 of Rhodoferax sp. Taxonomy (GTDB): domain Bacteria; phylum Pseudomonadota; class Gammaproteobacteria; order Burkholderiales; family Burkholderiaceae_C; genus Rhodoferax_B. The sequence goes on from NZ_JBDTEM010000122.1 coordinate 10,387, forward strand.
CGCCGAACCAGATCGTGATTGGTCTGTCGCTGTTCCTGACCTTTTTTGTCATGGGCCCCACCTTTGACCGGGTCTACCAAGAGGCCTACGCCCCCTACACCGCCAACACCATCAGTTTTGAGCAGGCGCTAGAGAAGGGCGAAGTCCCGGTACGCCAGTTCATGCTCAAGCAAACCCGGCAATCCGACTTCGCACTATTTGCCCGCCTAGCCCGCCTGGAAGCCAGCGTAACCGCCGAGACCGCCCCGCTGCGGGTGCTGGTGCCCGCGTTTGTGACCAGCGAGCTCAAGTCGGCGTTCCAGATCGGCTTCATGATCTTTATCCCCTTCCTGGTGATCGACATCGTGGTCGCCAGCGTGCTGATGTCGCTGGGCATGATGATGTTGTCACCGGTGCTGGTGGCGCTGCCGTTCAAGTTGATGCTGTTTGTATTGGCTGACGGTTGGAATCTGCTGATTGGCTCTTTGGCCGCCAGTTTTGTCCAGTAGCAAAGGGATGCCATGAACTCGCAAATGGTATTGACCGTGGGGCAAGAGGCCATGTGGCTGCTGCTGCAGGTGTCGGCCCCGATTCTGGTGACGGTGCTGGTGGTCGGTCTGCTGGTGAGCATCTTCCAGGCGATTACCCAGATCCACGAGGCAACGCTGTCTTTTGTGCCCAAGCTGATTGCCTGCATGCTGGTGTTTGCACTGGCCGGACCGTGGATGCTGGCGACGCTGGTGGACTACATCCGCCGCACCATCGAATCCATCCCGACCCTGGTTTTGTAGCGACAGGCTGCCCCGGTGCTCACCTTTACCGAAGCCCAACTGGCCGGGTGGCTGTCGCCCATTCTCTGGCCGTTTTTGCGGGTGCTGGCCATGTTCAGCGTGGCACCGGTGTTCTCGCTCAAATCCATCCCGCAGCGGGCCAAGATCGGCCTGGCCTTTTTTGTCGCCCTGGCCGCCCAGGCCAGCCTGGTCAACCAGCCGCAGATCAGCATGAACAGCCCGCAGGCGCTGGGCGCGGTCATCCAGCAAGTGGGGGTGGGCATGTCTATCGGCTTTGCGGTGAAGCTGGTGTTTACGGCAGTGGAGTTGGCGGGTGAGTTGGTGGGCTTGCAGATGGGGCTGAATTTCGCTTCTTTTTTCAATCCCAGCAGCAACACCCAGGTCAGCGCGGTGGCCACCTTTCTGGGCCACATGTCGATGCTTTTGTTTGTGGTGATGAACGGGCATCTGATCGTGCTGATGGCGGTGGTCAAAAGCTTTGACAGCTTTCCGGTGGACGGCAACTTTTTAGAGGTGCTGGCCCAGGTCAAGCTGTACACGCTGGGGGCCCAGCTGTTTGCCAGCGCGCTGTGGATGGCCCTGCCCATGGTGGCCATGCTGCTGTTCGTCAATCTGACGATGGGTGTGATCTCACGCGTGGCCCCGCAGATGAATATCTACGCGATTGGCTTTCCTGTCACTCTGACCATGGGCCTGGTCGGGATGACGGTGACCCTGCCGATGATGGACCAGCCGGTGATGGCGCTGATGGACCGCGCGATAGATTTGTTCACCGCCCAGCGCTAGCATTTTTATGACAATTTTCAAGCTTAAAATAAGCCATTAGCGCAGGTTCTGCGTGCGCAGAGTGCTATTGTTTTATACTAAATTATTGCGAATCGCGTACACCGTGAGTTCAGCGTTATTAGCCAGCTTGAGCTTTTCCAGCACCCGCGTGCGGTAAACGCTGACGGTTTTGGGACTCAGCAGCAGCTCTTCAGCGATGTCGGACAGGCGTTTGCCCGAGGCAATTTTCAGCAGCGTCTGCATTTCGCGTTCGGACAAAGCGGCATGCGGTACTTCCAGCACCGGTTTGGACAGGCTTTCCACCAGCATCTGCGCCACCTCGGGGGTCACGTATTTGCGGCCTTGCATCACCGTGCGTACGGCCAGCACCAGCTGTTCGGGGTCGCCGGCCTTGTTGACGTAGCCTTGCGCTCCGGCGCGCAGACAGCGGATGGCGTACTGGTCTTCCGGAAACATCGACACCACCAGCACCTTGATGGGCGAATGCGTCTCTTGCAGGCTGGCCAGCACCTCCATGCCGCCCCGGCCCGGCATGCTCAGGTCTAGCACCAGCACGTCACAGGCGGCGGTGCGCAGCAGTTCGCGCACCTCGGCATAGCCCGAGGCCTCGCCGGTGACCTGGATGTCCACCGCTTCCGACAGCATGCCCCGGATGCCGCGCCGGACCATGGCATGGTCGTCGCACAAAACTACATGGATCATGGCTGACTTTCTGTGGGGGCGGTATCGGGCAGCAGCGGCACCGACAAAATGATGGAGGTGCCCACGCCACCCCGGTTGCTGATGTCCAGCCAACCACCGACGGTTTTGGCCCGCTCGTGCAGGCCGCGCAGCCCAAAGGCCTTGGGTTTGTTCAGCATGGCTTTGTTTAAGCCACGCCCATTGTCGGTAATTTCCAGCGTCAAAACGCCTTCACCGTCGGTCAGTTCGATGCTGACTGCGCTGCATTCGGCGTGTTTGGCGATATTGGTCAACGCCTCTTGTGCGGTGCGGTAGGCCACCAACTGGATGGCTTTGTTGGCGATGAACTGCTCGAAAGTGGCGTGGAAGCTGGTGGCAATGCCGGTGCGCTTTTGAAAGCTTTGCGCCAGCCACTGCACGGCAGCGGTCAGTCCCTGGTCCAGAATCGGCGGGCGCAGGTCCATCATGATGCGCTGGCTGGCCCCTAGGGCGTGCTGCAGCATCTCCAGTGCCGAGCTCAAGTGGGCGACCGACGGCGCATCCTTGTGGTGGCGCGCCAGCCAGGCCAGGTCCAGCTTGACGGCGGCCAGTGAGCCGCCAATATCGTCATGCACCTCGCGGGCGATGGCGGCGCGCTCTTGCTCAATCGAGCTTTGCAGGTGCTCGGCGAGCTCGGCCAGGCGGCGCTCGGACGCAGCCAGTTCGGCATCGGCGCGTTCCTTGGCCTGGCGGATCTCGCTCAACTCGATGGCGCGGGCAATCACATGCGCCAGCTTGTTGATGTCGTCCTTGAGCAGGTAGTCGCTAAAACCCAACCGGATTGCATCCACGGCCGCAGCCTCGCCAATGGCCCCCGACAACAGCACAAAGGGGGGCTGCTGGGCCTGCTGTTGCAACGCCTGCCAGGCATCGATGGCGGTAAAACCCGGCAGTCGGTAGTCGGCCAGGATCAAATCAAACGCGGTGCTGCCGGTCAGCTCGGTAAATGCGGCCAGTGTTTCGACCCTTTGCAGGATGCACGGCAGGCCTTGTTTGTGCAGGGCCCGCACGACGATCTGGTGGTCGATGGCCGAGTCCTCTAGGTGCAGGATTTGGATCGCCTGGTGCTTCTGCCTGCGGCTCATCTACGTTCCTGGTGCGGCATGGCGTGAGCTATATAGAAAGCGGATGTCAGCATGGTAAGCGTGCAGTTACAGTGGAAAGGCGGTCGATTTTGCAGATTGTTCGTAACAGGATGTGAAATAGAATTAACATTCAAGCAAACGGGGCAATTTGTCTAGGGCGTTCCTGCAGCGACGGAGAATACATGCAAATAGAGCCGACCTCACCGACAGGACCTGTAGTGCAGCTACCGGTGATGTTGGTCGCTGAATTGCAAGATTCACTGATGGTGGTGATGCACGACTTGGGCCGACTGGAAAGCCTGCTCAGCCACACCATGGACAACCTGATGAGCCGTTTTAACAGCGTTAACCAGGGGCTTCAGGCTGTGTCTTTTCCCGATATGCCTGCCATGGACTCTGTGCGCAGCGACCTGCGGGCTGCCGTCACTGAGCTGCAGTTCCAAGACATGGCTTCGCAATTGATCGTGCACACCACCTTGATGCTGCAAGGCTGCGCATTCCGTTTGGCATCGGAAACCATGGGGCAGGACGAAGGTGAGGAGCCTGCGGAGTATGTGACCTTGGCACCTGACCGCCCCAACCCGGTGACCCAGAGCGAAATGGACGCAGGTTCCATTGAGCTTTTCTGACATACCGCTTCCCCTCTATTTACGCGCATTTTTATCTTTAGCTGGAGTTTTTCATGCATTCGATTCTTGCCGTTGACGACTCACCCTCCATGCGAAAGATGGTGTCCTTCACGTTGACCGGAGCGGGCTACCAGGTCATTGAAGCGGTGGACGGGCAAGATGCATTCGAGAAAGCCCAGTCGCACACTATCGATCTGGTGCTGGTAGACCAAAACATGCCTCGACTGGATGGCATTGGCCTGACACGGCTGCTGCGCGAGCACCCTAAGTACAAAACCATCCCCATCCTCATTCTGACGACCGAATCCAGTGACCAAATGAAGCAGGCAGGGCGCAGCGCCGGTGCTACGGGATGGCTGGTGAAACCTTTCGACCCTACGCGGTTGATCGAGGTCATCCAAAAAGTCATCCGCTGAACGCAAGCACCCAAGGAAACCATATGGCTGAAATGCACACCGACAGTTCGAGCTCAGGCGCAGACTTTGACCTGACCCAGTTCTACCAAATCTTCTTTGAAGAGGCCGGCGAGAACCTGGACCAGATGGAGCAAATGCTGCTCGACCTGGACTTGGCCGATACCGACGACGAAGAACTCAACGGCATCTTCCGTTGCGCCCACTCGATCAAAGGCGGGGCCGCTACCTTCGGGTTTGCCGATGTGGCCGAGCTGACCCATCAGATGGAGTCGTTGCTGGACAAATTGCGCCGCCACGAGCTGAAGTTGATTCCGCCTATGGTGGATGCTCTGCTGGAGTCGGCCGATTCCTCGCGCAGCCTGCTGGCGCGCCACCAGGCGGGCGGTGTTGGCGAGGCAGTCAACACCTCGGCCCTGGTCAAGCGCATCAGCGTGCTGGCCTCGGGAGCCGTGCCTGCGGCAGCCCCGGCTCCCGCTCCAGCCCCTGCGCCGGTGGCCGTCGCGGCCCCGGTGGCACCCGCTGTACCCGCGGCACCCAGGACTCCAGGTGCGCGGTCATTGGTGATCCACATTGGTCCTTTGGACAAGCCAGAGCAGGCCGATGCGGTGAAAGAGCTGTTCCGCGACATTCCAGGCCTGGGCACGGTCACTACGCTGCCTAGCGAAAGCGCAGATATCCGGGTGTTTGGGGTAGAAACCACGTCTACCAATGACGATTTGCTCGACCTGTTTGTGTTCCATGTCTCCAAAGAGGTCGTGCGGATCCGCGATCTGGATGCCGAAGCTGCCCCCGCTGCTGCTGCAGAAGCGGCCGTTCCAGAACCTGAAGCAACGGTGGCTGCATCCGCTGTGCCGGTCGAAGAAGAATACGGTTTCTTCGTCGGATCGCCCGGCCACCCTGGAGAGCAGCCCGTGGCGACTCCGGCCGCCGTGGCCGCCAAGGCCGAAAAAGCGGCAGGCCAAACCCCGTTGGAAGCCACCACCATCCGGGTCGATATTAAAAAGGTCGATCAGTTGATTAACCTGGTGGGCGAACTGGTCATCACTCAGGCCATGCTGGCACAGAACAGCCAAGGGTTGGAACCGGCCATGCACCAGCAGCTGTTTGCCGGTCTGGCCGACCTGGACCGCAATACCCGCGACCTGCAAGAGTCGGTGATGTCGATCCGCATGATCCCCATGTCCATCGTATTCAGCCGCTTCCCGCGCATGCTGCGCGACCTGGCTAACCGCCTGGGCAAAAAGGTGGACTTTGTGACTCAGGGCGAGTCCACCGAGCTGGACAAGGGCTTGGTCGAAAAAATCACCGACCCGTTGACCCACTTGGTGCGCAATAGTTGCGACCACGGCATCGAGATGCCCGAGGACCGTATCGCCGCGGGCAAGCCGGAGAACGGCACCATCACCCTGTCGGCCGCGCACCAAGGCGGCTCCATCGTGATCGAAGTACGTGACGATGGCAAAGGTATGTCGCGCGAGAAAATTCTGCGCAAAGCCCGTGAACGCGGCTTGGACGTGAGCGATGCTATGAGTGATGCCGAAGTCTGGCAGCTGATTTTTGCACCGGGCTTCTCTACCGCGGATGTGGTGACCGATGTGTCGGGCCGGGGCGTGGGCATGGACGTGGTGAAGCGCAATATCGCGTCGCTGAATGGCACGGTCGATATTGAATCGGTCGAGGGCTTGGGCATGAAGGTTTCGGTGCGCTTGCCGTTGACCCTGGCCATCATGGACGGCATGTCGGTCAGCGTAGGCAGTGAGGTCTATATCCTGCCCCTGTCGTCCGTAGTGGAGTCCTTCCAGGTCAACGATGAATCTGTTAGCACCGTGGCCCAAGGCTCGCAGTTGGTGAAGGTCCGTGACGAATACATGCCGGTCATGGCGCTGGAAAAAATCTTCCAGGTGCCGATTGCCGATGCTGAAAAGGCTAACAACATCATGGTGGTGGTCGAGTCCGAAGGCAGCCGCGTGGCCCTGCTGGTTAACGAACTGCTGGGCCAGCACCAGGTGGTGGTGAAAAACCTGGAGTCGAACTACCGCAAGGTGTCCAACGTGTCGGGCGCCACCATCATGGGCGACGGCAAGGTGGCGCTGATTCTGGATATTGGTGCGCTGGTGCGCCGCTCGCGGCACTAAGCGACAGTCCACACATTTAGACGTTGAAGGAGATGGTTATGGGTGCAATGGAACGTTCGGGGGCTTTGACCACCGCTGCCAGAGAGTATTTGACCTTTCGATTGAGCCAAGAAGAGTACGGCATTGATATTTTGAAGGTGCAGGAGATCCGTGGCTACGAGCCACCGACCCGCATCGCCAATGCCCCCACCTTCATCAAAGGCGTGGTCAATCTGCGTGGCACCATCGTGCCCATCGTGGACATGCGCCTCAAGTTTAACTGCTCTGAAGCCGAGTACAACAGTTTCACGGTGGTCATCATCCTGAACCTGCGTACCCGCATCGTCGGCATCGTAGTGGATTCGGTCAGCGACGTGCTGGAGCTGCAACCCGAGAGCGTCAAAGCCGCCCCCGACATCGACAGCGTGGTGGACAACAGCTGTATTTTGGGTCTGGGCTCGGTCAGCGACCGCATGCTGATTTTGCTGGACATTGAGCGGCTAATGTCCGGGCCCGACATGGGTCTGTCTGCCGACTGAGCCACGCGTCTCCATGCGCCCATCTCCTGCCGCAGCTAGCACCGGCCCTGTTTTGGAAGGCCGTGAGTTTGTCTGGACCGATGCCGACTTTGAGCGCGTCCAGTCGCTGATCTACAAGCACGCAGGCATCAAGCTGCACGACGGCAAGCACGCCATGGTCTACAGCCGCCTGTCGCGGCGGCTGCGTGATACCGGGCACAACAGTTTCCGCGATTACCTGGGCTGGCTGGAGCACTCCACCGATGGGCCGGAGTGGCAAGAGTTTGTTAACGCGCTCACTACCAATCTCACGGCCTTTTTTCGCGAGCAGCACCACTTCGAGATTTTGGCCACGCTGTTCAAGTCCAAACCCGCCAGTACGCCATGGAACGTGTGGTGCAGCGCCTCGTCCACCGGCGAAGAGCCGTATTCCATTGTGATGACCGCGCTGGAGAACCTGGGCCAAAGCCCCTCGTTCAAGCTCACCGCCAGCGACATCGATTCCAAGGTGCTGGCCTCGGCGGCCCAGGGCATTTACCGGCTGGAAAACCTCAAGGGCCTGGACCAGGGGCGGATGCAAAAGTTCTTGCTGCGCGGCAAAGGCGACAACGCCGGGCTGGTACGCATCAAGCCTGAATTGCGTCGCATGATCGACTTCATCAGCGTCAACCTGATCCGCGACGACTGGCCGTTTCGCGAACACTTTGACGTGGTGTTTTGCCGTAACGTGATGATTTACTTTGACGCAGCCACCCAGCGGGCGGTGCTGGAGCGCATCCACCGGGTGATGAAGCCTGGGGCCACGCTGTTCGTCGGTCATGCAGAAAACTTCAGTGAATCGCGTGATCTATTCATCTTGCGGGGGAAGACCAGCTATGAACGTTGCTAGCCCAGCCTTTCGCAAGCCGCTTGGCTTTAGCGTGCGCCTTTAAAAACTATGGACATCCCCAGAACCACAGGCCCCTCGCTGTCCCAGCGCATGGCGGCGGGCGAGTTCCCTATTGGTGCCGATGCAGACCGGCGTCGCGCGTCGCGGGTGGGCGCGCTCCCCGGCGGGCGGCCCGCCAGCGAGCGTCACAGCACGATTGAAGAGCTGAAGGCCCGGCCCCGCAAGCCAGGCGAAGCCTCGTTTTTCTACCCTGACCACCACTTTCAGTACAACGCCGTTAAGGTGCTGCCAGGCGAATACTTTGTATCGGACGAGAACCTGGTCATCATGACGGTGCTGGGTTCCTGCATCGCCGCCTGCCTGTGGGATACGCGGGCGCAGATTGGTGGCATGAACCATTTCATGCTGCCCGATGGCGAAGACGGCATTGGCGCGGGTCGCTACGGTTCCTATGCGATGGAGCTGCTGATCAACGAAATGCTGAAAAACGGGGCCCGCCGTGAAACCATGCAGGCTAAGATTTTTGGTGGTGGTCAGGTCATGTCGAACTTCACCACCATGAACGTGGGCGAGCGCAACACCCAGTTTGTGATCGATTATTTGCAAACCGAGCGCATACCGCTGCTGTCACAAGATGTATTGGACATCTATCCGCGCAAGGTGTGCTTTTTTCCGGTCACCGGAAAAGCCATGGTCAAGCGCTTGGCGCATGCGCATCCCGACCAGGCTGTCAACGAGCGGCGCGGCAACGTGGCCACGGTGGTGAAATCTACGTCCGGTGGTTCGGTCGATCTTTTTTGAGTGCTTGCTGCGATGAAGAAAATCCGTGTACTGGTGGTAGACGACTCTGCGCTGGTGCGTAGTCTGCTGACCGAAATCATCAACCGCCAGCCCGATATGGAGTGCATCGGTGCCGCCAACGATCCGCTGATCGCCCGCGAAATGATTCGTGACTTGGACCCCGATGTCATCACTCTGGACGTGGAAATGCCGCGCATGGACGGCATCGATTTTTTGGGCCGCCTGATGCGCCTGCGGCCGATGCCGGTGGTGATGATTTCTACCATGACCGCGCAGGGAGCCGAGGTTACTTTGCGGGCTTTGGAGCTGGGTGCGGTGGACTTTGTGGCCAAGCCCCGCATCGGCCTAGCCAATGGCCTGCGCGATCTGGCATCTGAAATTGTTGAAAAAGTGCGTGTGGCGGCCGTGGCCAAGTTCCGCCGCCCTTTGCTGCCTACGGTGTCTGCCCCCGGCACTGCCGTGCTGCCACCGGCCTCAGCCACGCGCTCGACCAATGCCCTGATCGGTCGTGTGTCTACCGAAAAAATGATTTGTATCGGCGCGTCTACAGGCGGCACCGAGGCCATCAAGGAAATCTTGGTCTGCATGCCTGCCGACTCGCCTGCCATCGTTATCACCCAGCACATGCCGCCGGGCTTTACCACCAGCTTTGCCGCGCGCCTGAACAGCCTGTGCCAGATCACGGTCAAGGAAGCCTCGCATGGTGAACGCATTTTGCCTGGCCACGCCTACATTGCGCCGGGCGGCAAGCAGTTTCGCATCAACCGCAGCGGTGCCAACTACGTGGCGGTGGTGGAAGATGCCGAGCTGGTAAACCGGCACCGCCCGTCGGTCGAGGTGCTATTTTTGTCCTGTGCCGAGATGGTGGGGCGCAATGCCTACGGCATCATGCTCACTGGAATGGGTAACGATGGGGCCCGCGCGATGCGTGAAATGCACGACAAAGGCAGTTACAACTACGTGCAGGACGAAGCCAGTTGTGTGGTCTTCGGCATGCCGCGCGAAGCCATTGCCCACGGTGCGGCCGACGAGGTGCTGCCGCTGGACAAGATTGCCCCCGCCTTGCTGGCCAAGCTCGGGGCCAGTGGCGATCGATTGCACAACCGAATTTGAGCGTCAAATAGGGCTATATCTGAATTAACTGTTGCGAGTGAAACCGCCCCAGCGCTTCGCACAAAAAAGTGTCAGTGGAAATAGATTTACGGTAACGCTCCAGCAATTGCCGCCATCCCAGATAGCTCTCCAGGTACTTGGTGGCTACCCCGTGGAAGCGTTGCATCCAGCCCTTGAGGCGGCTGTCGTAGGCATTGACGTTCTGGATATGGAAGGCTCCCTCTACCACCCGGATGCCTTTTTGGATGTTGACGGCCTTGTGGGTGATGCCGGTGAGGCGGGCAAAGGTTTGATAAACACGGGCCCCGTCCGTACACAGGATGGCATCTTTATCAACCAAGGGGCGCAGCACCTCGGTGATATGGCGGGCATCCACCCGCTCTAAACGGAAGTCTGCCGTTTGCCCACTGCGGTCACTCACCACCAGCACGGCAATCTGCTCCCAGGCCGCACCCACCCCGCCGCGCTTGCGGGCGGAACGGCCCAGCGGCTGGCGCTGCCCCTTGAAGGACTCCAGAAAGAAGGTCTCGTCGGCCTCCACAATGCCACCCTCGTGCTGGGGACGGTGCATGACAGGGGCCTTGAGGAAGCGATGCCGCCACAGAAAGGCGGTGTTTTTATCGACCCCGCAGCACTGGGCAGCCTGGCGCACGCTCAGCCCGTCTATGAGCGTTTGGTTGAAGCGCTGCCACTGCTCGCGTTTGCGCAAGCGCGCCAACGGCGTGCCGGTCAGGGGATTGCTGGTCCTTTTGCACCCAAGACAGCGCCAACGTACCAGTCCGTGGCTGTGGCCCCAGGGGCGCAGTTGCTCAGGCGCAGCTTGGTAGTGGGGGCATGCGCTGGGCGCGGCTAGGAGGCTGGCGACTACCGCCATGGGCGCAACACAGGGGGGACTTCTCCAGAGCGCTTTGTAGCTGGGCTTTCTGTCCTACTGTCAGGGATGACCGCTGGGTGAGAAGCTGGGCAAACTCGCTGCGCTGCATTGGAGGCCTCCTGTCCAGGTGGGTTTGATTCACTTTAGGACAGGGGTGGGCATCTTTCAATAGTTAATTCAGATCAGTAGCGTCCCAACGTTCTTCAGAGGAGAACGAGCTGATTTGATTCGAAACCCACATCCGATTCCGATGAGGGCGGTGTAAGTAGTTGATTTATAGGGATAGTTTTAAACATGGACAGGCTCAGGATTTGTAGGATTTCATACAGGCTGTGATGATCAAGATGCAGACGTTTCTTGGCAATGGCGATCAGCACGTAGGTGGATATGGCGATCCATATCTGCGTCTTCACGGCGTTCTCGCTGGTGCCAAAAAACACCTTGATGCGCAAATGCTGCTTGATCCATTTGAAGAACAACTCCACCTGCCAGCGCTGGCGGTACAAACCGGCAATGAGTTCGGGACTCAATGCGAAGTTGTTGGTCAGAAACACCAGCCGTTTTCCGGTGTCGTCCTTGACCACCACCCGGCGCAGCGTCGTGGGGTAGTCCTTGCTCGAATAGAACACGCTCAGCACACCGCTCTGATCGCACAGAACACTCGTGTTGGCCCGATTCACCGGGTGCGAGTAGCGCCGCTTGAACTTAGTGTTGCTCTTGGCACGCGTCACGAAGAATGCTTTGGATTCGTGGATGACATACAGCCGGGCAAAGTCCAGATAACCCCGGTCCAGCAAGTAAAACGCGCCCGGCTCGATGGTCAAATTGTCCAGCGTATTGACCTCGTGGGTTTTCCCGTCTGTGATATGAATGAAGCTGGGAATGTTGCCCCGAAAATCCAGCAAGGTGTGCAACTTGATGGCAGCTTTGGTGGCGCGAAACGGCGCCCAGGCAAACACCGACAGACACAAATCGATGGTGGTGGCGTCGAACGCGTAGACCGTCGCATCCAGATCGAGTGCGAAGGGCTCGCTGGCATACAGCGCACGCGCCATACCAATCAAGTGCTGCGCAAAGTCGGCGTAGATCTGCCAAGGGCGCGTGGCGTTTGCGTCGTATTGCGCGAAATCGTCTGACAGCGAAACCCCATGTGGTACAGCCGCCTGGCTTGCGCACGCAAGTTGACTTTGATGTCGCGCAGGGACTCCCGATAGGTCAACTGAGCGAAGGCCATGGCAAAGAATTGATCCAGACAGGAGAAGTCCTTGACCTTGTGTTCTCCCCTGTGATCGGCGACACAGCGGCGAAACGTGCTCAGCGGCAGATAGAGCATGAGTTGCGCAAATACGAGCTTGCCTTGGTGCATGGCGGTTTGGGGCGGAAATCCGCGGAAAACCGCAAGTCTGACTTTCGACGTTCAAATCGAGACCAGACTCAAACACCAAATTCTCCAATTGAATCATTAACTTACGACGGCCTGATGTGAAAACGTTGGGACACTACTGAATTCAGATATAGCCTTAAATAGGCTACTAGTGCAGGGCGGCCTCAATTCAGAAGTGCAACACCCAGAGAATTGAGGCCCCATGAGCACGAACCACTACAGCCAACTGAGCGAACACGAGCGCAATGCCATAGCGCTAGCCCTGCAACAAGGAATGAGTCTGATGGCCATCTCCCGTGCATTGGGCCGCAGCCCATCGACCATCAGCCGAAAATGCCAGCGCAATTGCGGCATCCATGGCTACATCTCTCGGTTTGCCCAGCAACGCTGCGACCGGCGCAGACGCTTTGCACGCCCCAAACCTAAATTGCTGCGTACCGGTGCATTGTTCGAGTCAGTGCACGCCTATCTGCTCCAATGGTGGTCGCCCCAGCAAATCGCTTGCGAACTACGCCGTCTGCATCCAGACAACAAAAGCCTTCACGTGTCCCACGAGACCATCTACACCTGCATCTATGCCCAACCACGCGGCGAGCTCAAAAAGGAGTTACTCGCCTGTCTGCGCATGGGACGGGCCACGCGCAGGCAGCGCTCGGGTGGCAAAGACCGCCGTGCAGATACCAGTGAGATGCTGAGCATCCACGTGCGCCCTCCCGAAGTAGCGGATCGCCAGCTTCCGGGCCATTGGGAAGGCGACCTGATCAAAGGCCAAGCCAACGCCAGTGCGATTGGAACGCTGGTGGAGCGCACCACCCGCCTAGTGCTGCTGGTCAAACTCCCGCACCCCCATCCGGCCACGGCAGCCCATGTGCTGCAAGCCTTCAGCGACAAACTCAACGCCATTGCCAAACCCATGCGTGAGAGCTTGACCTATGACCGGGGCAGTGAGATGGCAAGACACCAGGAGCTCAGCCAGAACACGGGGATGAAGGTGTACTTCTGCGGCCCCCATAGCCCTTGGCAGCGCGGCAGCAACGAGAACACCAATGGGGTGCTACGACAGTACTTCCCCAAGGGCACCGATTTGAGCGGCTACAGCCAAGAACAGCTCGATGCGGTGGCCGATCAGCTCAATGGGCGCCCCAGGATGACGCTGGGCTGGCGCAAACCCATTGAGGTCTATGCCGAGCACTTGGCGCGATTGACCTTGCAACCCGATTACGTGCCTTGAATCTGTTGCACTTGGGGTTGAAACCGCCCAGGTAATACCTGCGCTAGTAGCTACTCTAACGATAGCAATCAGGCGCTTAGCATTTCCCAGCGTTCCAACGCGGCCAGCAGTTCTTCGTCGATATGCGCATTGCGCTGGCCCAGGGTGGCGGCGCGCGCGGCATCCTTGGTGTACAGGCTGCCATCGGCCAGCGAGGCGGTGATGTCGGCCTGCTCTTTTTCTAGCGCAGCAATTTGCTCCGGCAGACCGTCGAGCTCGCGTTGCTCTTTGAAGCTGAGCTTGCGGGCCTTGGTGGCAACTACGGGTGCTATTGTTTTTTGCTCTGTATTTAAGAGCGCCTCCTGCAGATTTGACGAGCGCTGGGGCGTGTTTTTCTTATTGGTTTCGGCAATCAATTTGGCGCGCTTGCTCTGGATCAGCCAGTCCTGCACGCTGCCTTCGTATTCGCGCCAAAAGCCAGGCCGCTCCTCGGGCTCGTGGGCAATGATGCTGGTGACTACGTTGTCCAGGAAGGCCCGGTCGTGGCTGACCAAGAACACGGTGCCATCGTAGTTTTGCAGCAGGTCTTCCAGTAGCTCCAGGGTGTCGATGTCCAGATCGTTGGTCGGTTCGTCCAGCACCAGCACATTGGCCGGACGGGCAAACAGTCGCGCCAGCAGCAGCCGGTTGCGTTCACCACCCGACAGCGAGCGCACCGGGGAGTTGGCGCGCGCGGGGGAGAACAAAAAGTCGCTCAGGTAGCTTTTGACGTGTTTGCGCTGGTTGCCGATTTCGATCCATTCGCTGCCGGGGCTGATGAAGTCTTCCAGCGTCGCGTCCAGATCCAGCGCGTTGCGCATCTGGTCAAAGTAGGCCACTTGCAGGTTCGCACCTTGGCGGATCTTGCCGCTGTCGGGCTGGATTTCACCCAGAATGAGCTTGAGCAGGGTGCTTTTTCCCGCACCGTTGGCACCCAGGAAGCCGACCTTGTCGCCGCGCAAAATCACATCATTGAAGCCCTGGACGATAACTTTGGAGCCAAAAGCCAAGCTCACGTCGGTCAGCTCGGCCACGATTTTGCCGCTGGACTGGCCCGAAGCCACATCCAGATTCACGCTGCCTTGCGCATCGCGGCGCGCTGCACGGCTGGAGCGCAGCGCTTCCAGGCGCACCACGCGGCTTTGGCTACGGGTGCGGCGGGCGGCCACGCCTTGGCGTACCCAGATTTCTTCTTGCGCCAGCAGCTTGTCGGCCTTAGCGGAGATCACCGCCTCTTGCGCAAGTTGTTCTTCTTTTTGCAGCACGTACTGCTCGAAGTTGCCGGGGTAGGAATTGAGCTTGCCCCGGTCCAGCTCCACAATGCGGGTTGCTACGCGGTTCAGGAAGCTGCGGTCGTGGGTAATGGTGATCAGGCTGCCCTTGAAGTCGATCAGCAGGTCTTCCAGCCACTCGATGGAATCCAAGTCCAAATGGTTGGTCGGCTCGTCGAGCAGCAGCACATCCGGCTTGGCGACCAGCGCCTGGGCCAGCGCGACGCGCTTTTTGGTGCCGCCCGACAGGGTACCGACAATCGCTTCAGGGTCCAGATGCAGGCGGTGCAGGGTTTCTTCGACGCGCTGCTCCCAGTTCCAGGCATCAAACGCCTCAATTTGAGATTGCAAGGCATCCAGATCCACGCCATCGGCCCCAGACAAATACAGGTCCCGTGCCGCGATCACGCTGGCCAAGCCGACGCTGGCGGATTTGAATACCGAGTCTTCCGGGTTCAGCACCGGTTCCTGGGCCACGTAGGCAATGCGCAGGCCTTGCTGCACGTGCATCGCACCATCGTCAGGCTTCTCCAGTCCACCCAGAATCTTGAGCATGGAGGATTTGCCCGCTCCATTTCGGCCAATGAGGCCTACACGCTCCGTGGTTTCAAGGGAAAAAGCGGCTTTATCGAGAAGTGCGACGTGTCCAAAAGCCAGTTGGGCGTCGAGTAGGGTAATGAGTGCCATGTTGGGGGGATTATCCGGTCTACGGGTTTCACCTCTTGGTGGAAAGCTAAGAAAGACCGCTCTACTCATATAGAGAGCGCGGCAAAAGCCCTGGCGCCGTTGCCGTTTCTCAGGCTTTCATCTCAGATGAAATGATGCCCTTGGCTGTCCATTCGCACGTAAATATTGCAAACTTTTGAGGCAACGTAGAAAACCGTGCTAAAGTAGAAGGCTGCACTGATAACGCACAGCAATGTGCAGGATGCGAAAGCAAAGTCAGTAAGTAGTGGATGCAGCGGATACGGGTAAAAACCAGTATATAATTCGAGGCTCTACTGAACACGGCGGCGTTAAGGTTTATTCCATGCGCTGCCGGCAAGTGGGCAAAAAGTAAATAAGCTTTTTGCGATATGCTCTAAAAAGCATGCTAGAATACAAGGCTTCGCTGATCACAGTGAGTCTGGCAAAACGGGTTTAGATCTGTTGCGCTGATCCTTAAAAATATACAGCCGATAAGCGTGGGCGTTTGAATGCGATTGCCA